>JACKIG010000044.1 GCA_020638595.1 Rhodospirillaceae bacterium
GAGCTGCTGGCCTATCACCTGATCGCGGCCCTGCACGGTCGCCGCAGCCTGCAGGTCTACCAGGCCGTATACGACCCGTGGATGCTGTTGCGTGACGACCTGGATCGGGCGCCACGCGCGCGGCTGGGCCGTGCCGTCCGGGCCGCGCTGGCCAGGGCCGCGCGCGAGTTCCATCGCCTGGGAACCTGGGGGCAGGCCCACCGCCTGCGCCTGGCCCATCCGCTGGGGGCGGTGCCCCTTGCCGGCCGGCGCTATCGCTTCGCCGATCTTCCCGTCGGCGGCAGCAACGAGACGGTGATGAAGACGGCGCACGGGCTGGCTGGCGGCCGGCATGGCGTGCGCTTCGGTGCCAATGCCCGCCACGTCTCCGACCTGGCGGACCCGGACGACAACCGCTTCGTCCTTCTGGGCGGGCAGGACGGCTGGCTTGGCAGCACGACCTTCCTGGACCAGCTTGCCCTCTGGCGGTCGGGTACCTACGTGAGAGTCCCGTTGACGCCAGGCGCGGTGGCCGCCGAGTTCGAGCATGTGACGGACATCGCGCCGGATTGAGCCGCCCGGCACCGGGACGGCGGGGACTTTGCGATGCTGGATGCAACGCCGCTGGCCCGGGTGTTCGCTGCGCGGCGGCTGGCCGCGCTCGCCCGGCTCGATCCGTCGCAGGCGCAGCGTCGCCAGCTGATGCGACTGGTGCGCCGCGCGCGCCACACCCGCTTCGGCCGGGACCATGGCTTCGACGCGATCACCGATGTCGCGGGATTCCAGGCGCGGGTCCCGCTGCGCCGTTACGAGGATTTCTGGCGGGACTACTGGCAGCCGGCGTTCCCGCGGCTGGCCGACCTGACCTGGCCCGGCACGATCCCCTATTTCGCCGCCACCTCGGGCACCTCCACCGGCACGACCAAGTTCATCCCGGTGACGCGGGCCATGGCCCAGTCCAACCGCCGGGCCGGCACCGACGTGCTGTTCCACCACCTGGGCAACCGTCCGTCGAGCCGGGTGCTGGGCGGCTTGAGCATGATGCTGAGCGGCAGCGTCGACCTGGTGGAACAGGCACCCGGCATCCTGAGCGGCGACCTGACCGGCATCTCCATGCGCGAGGCGCCGCGCTGGGGGCGCCCGTTCACCTTCGCCCCGGCCGACCTGGCGGGAGAGACCGACTGGTCGCGCAAGATCGCGCAGCTGGGGCAACGCTCGCTGGCCCGCGACATCCGCCTGGTCGCTGGCACGACCAGCTGGCTGCTGCTGTATTTCGATACCTTGGCGGCCCTTGCGCCGGGCGACCGGCGGCTTGCCCGGCTGTATCCCCATCTCGATCTGGTCGTCCATGGCGGCGTCAGCTTCACCCCCTACCGCAGCCGCTTCGAGGAATGGCTGGAGGGCAGCCATGCGGAGCTGCGCGAGGTCTATCCCGCCAGCGAGGGGTTCTTCGCCATGGCCGACCGCGGTACCGGCGACGGCCTGCGGCTGAACCTGGACGGCGGACTGTTCTTCGAGTTCGTGCCGGTGGAGGAGATCGGCCAACCCCGCCCGACCCGCCATTGGGTCGGCGATGTGGAGGTCGGCCGCGACTATGCCATCGCCGTGACCACCTGTGCCGGGCTGTGGTCCTATCTGGTCGGCGATACGGTGCGGTTCGTGGACCGCTCACCGCCGCGCCTGCTGGTCACAGGGCGGACATCGTATTTCCTGTCGGCCTTCGGCGAACACTTGACCGGCGAGGAGATCGACAGCGCCGTTGCCGACAGCGCCGCGGCGATCGGTGCGGAGGTCGCGGACTACGCCGTCGGGGCGGTGTTCCCAGGCGATGGCGACGCCCGCGGCGGGCACCTGTTCGTGATCGAGACGGCGGAACCGCTGCCGGACCGCGACCGGCTGGCGCGGTTCGCGCGCACCCTGGACCAGCGGCTGTCGGCGCTGAATGACGACTATGCCGCCCACCGCGCGGCGGACTATGGCATGCGGCCGCCGGAGGTGGTGCTGGTGGCCCCGGGATGCTTCGCCGACTGGATGCGCAGCCGCGGCAAGCTGGGCGGACAGAACAAGGTGCCGCGCGTCATCAACGACCAGGCGCTGTTCGCGGGCCTGCGCGACTTTGCCGGCAGTCGGACGGTGTGCACGGTTGCATAAGACGCAAGGCCCTTTTCCCATCCGGCGACGCCCGGCAGAGGGGGGCCGGGCGGCGTGTTTCGGCCGTTCGGCACCGCATCGGCACTAATCGGTTTTCGAATGCGGCCGGTTCGTCGTAAAACCCCTGCCGACCATCCGGTTCCAGCCGCGGAAGACCGGCCGACAGGGCGCTGGTAGACGAAACGGCCCCCTGGATCCGGCCCGACGACACTCCAAGCCCGGCAGGAGGCCCCAGCAGTGCAAGCGGTGACTTTTCCCACGCATAACCCTGTCCTCTTGTCGGATATCTCCAAGCCGGCCGTCCGCAATATCCCCATCCAGGCGAAGGGCACGCTCTACCTGCCCAAGGACCACGGCGGCCGCCGGCCGGCGGTCATCCTGCTTCAGGGGCTGGGCGGCGTGTTGCAGGCGCGCGAAGGCACCTATGGTCCCTGGCTGGCGGAGCGCGGATATGCGGTCCTGGTCGTCGACAGCTTCGCCACCCGCAATGCCGCGAAGCGGGAACATACGCTGCGCGCGATCAGCATCACCGAGGCGATGATCCTGGCCGACGCGTTCGCCGGCCTCAGATACCTGTCGGACCATCCGGCGATCGATCCCGACCGCATCCATGTCGCCGGCTTCTCCTATGGCGGGATGGTGACGATTCTGGCCGCCTATGAGCAGATCCGCCGCGCCTATGCGGCCGATGGGCACCGCTTTGCCGGCCACATCTCCTATTACGGGGCCAGCGTGCCGCGCCTGGACGACCCGACGGCGACGGGCGCGCCGGTGCTGATGATGCTGGGCGGGCTCGACCGCAATGTGATGGTCGAACGGTCGCACCAGATCGCCGACGATTTGCGCCGCGGCGGTGCGCCGGTGGAGATCGTGGTGTTCGAGAACGCCTATCACCAGTGGGACGCCGACGACGTCCAGCGCAAATTCGTGTTGCTGAGCCTGCACAACTGCCGCATGCGCGTCGACCGGGACAATCATGTCCGGGACGAGGGGCTGGGCCTGCGCTATCGCAGCCGGCTGTCGCGCGCGCTGCTGCTGGCCAGGCAGACGAACATGTCGGGCTATCACATCCTGCGCTGCGACGAGACGCTGCGCCGGTCCAACGAGATGCTGCTGGCCTTCCTGGGCGACAGCGGCGCGGTGGCTGTGCCCGCCTTCGACGGCCTGGTGGCCGAACCGGCGGCGTAGGGCCGCTGTGATACCGGCCGGCGACGGCTATTCCGGACAGGCCGGCGCGTCGGTGGCCGTGGCTCGCAGCATGTCCTGCAGCGCCGCGGAGAAGCCGAGCAGGGAATAGCTGTAGATTTCGCCTTCGGTGCGCAGCTGCGTCAGGGCGAGGCTGGCCGTCAGCCCGCGGCGGAAGGCGGCGATCAGGTCCGCCACCTGCGCCGGGTCGCGCAGCACCGTTTGGTCCACCCCCGCGTCCGCCGCCAGCGCCACCGGCACCCCGCCGTCGACGTCCAGCGCCATCGACCCGCCCTCGTTGCCGGAGGGCGATGCCAGGCCGATCGCCAGCCCGCCCCCGGGGTCGCCATAGACCACCAGCGCGCTCCGGTCGGCCGGGGCGGCGCCAACGGGCAAGGTGCGGATGCTGCACAGGCTGCGGCCGGGGGCGATGCACGGACCGCAGGCGATGGACCAGTCCCGATGGGCCGCTTGGTAGGCGACCGCATCGTCCGCCGCGTCGCCTTGGGCGGGTGCGGCGGCATCGTCGGCCCGTGCGAAGGTCAGCACGGGGGCGGCCCATCCTTCGGCGACGCCCAGCTGCAGCAGCCGGTCCGGCTGGGTCAGGATCCAGTCATGGGTGTCCGTGCCGCAGGTGATCCGCAAGGCGTAATAGCTGCCGTCGGGCAGGACCTCGGCCAAGGCCTCGGGCGCGGTGCCGGGCAGTTGCAGGGTCGACCGGTACCGCTCGGCCAGCGCTGCGCCGCGCTGCTTCGCGAAGTCAGCCTGGCAGGTGCCGTCCGCCACCCGGCCCGGCAGCCCGACCACGGGATCGGCGATGTCCCATCCCTCGGCCCCGGTGGCGGCAAGACCGTCGGGACCGATCGTCAGCGTGCGGCCGTCCTCCGCCTGCCAGGATCCGTAGAGGTCGCCCCACGGCTCCTGCGCCTGGGCCGATGCGATCGGCAGGACAACGGCCAGCAGCAGCATCGGCAGTCGCATCGCACACCCTCCGTTGGGGCGGCGGCACACGGCGGGATGCGTGCCGGCCCGAGATCCCCGCCCGCGTCAGCGGCAGCGGTTTCCCGCAACAACTTCGCCGATGGTCGACGTGTTGTCGGCGGTGAACCAGTATTGGACCGACCCGTCCGGCGCGAAAGAGTAGATCTTGCAGATGGGCGCGCCGCCAAGCTGCAGGCAGGCCTGCTGTCCGTTGACGGCCCATGTCCCCTCGGCCTGCCGGCTGCCGGCCGACGTCATCAGGGCGCCGTCGGCGCGGTAGTATTCGCAGGTCGGCTCGCCGGAGCCGTTGAAGCCGACGATGCTGAACCCGGCAAGCTCGAGGTAGAGATCCTGGTCGCTGGGCGCATTGGCCGGTGGGGCCGACGGCGCGCGGGCCGCGATCGCCGGCGGGGCACCGGACGATGCCGGGGCGTTGGATGACGTGGACGACTGGCAGGCGCCGCCCGCAATCGCCACCATCAGGAACAGCGCCAGGCGCGCTGCGAAGGATGTGTGTCTGACCATCATTGCGGCCTCCCGGTCCAGGGCGGCATTGGCCATACTCCGGCGCTGCTGCCGCTTCAAGTCATTGTCCGCCATAGCAGGACGACATCAGGCTGAACAAGCCGGATAGCCGAATTCCGCCCCGCTTCAAAGAGTTGGAGACCGATTGACCGACCGCGTCGGCCCGACGCGGTCGGATCAGGCTCCAGGCGCACGGCACGGTGCCGGCCGGCGCGAACGATAGTCCAGCCCCCCGTCCCGTGCCAACCGGCAGGGGACCCATGCCCGCCTACATCCCCGTGCCCGGCCGGGATCCGCCCAGCCCGTAGACGTCGTCGAACGTCAGCAGCCGGCCGTCATCGTCCGGGAAGGCGGGGTAGTAGCCGAGCATGACCGGAACCGGCGCGATCGCGACATCGAAGGTGCGCCGTCCGTCGGCCCAGGCGTGGATCGTCTCCAGGTCCTCGTCCAGCAGCCAGGCGGCCAGGTCGTCCCATCGCTGCACGCGGATGCAGCCATGCGACAGCGCCCGCTGCGGCTGGTCGAACAGCTCGCGCCGATTGGTGTCGTGCATGTAGATCAGGAGATCCAGCGGCTCCAGCTGCACGGCGGCCAGCCCCAGCGGGTTGTTCAGCCCCGGCGGCCACAGGCGGTCGACATATTCGCCGCTGGCGATCATCGACGGCGTCGGCCGCCAGGTGGGCCGGAACCGGACGGCAGTCGCCCGGGCTGCGAGGATCGGTGTCTGCGTCCACGGCGTGCCGATGATGACGCGGCTGCGCCAGGCGGGGGTCCCATCTTCGAAGGCGATCAGCTCAAACGCCGGGATGTTGACCAGGATGGCCTTGCCCGCCTGCGGTACGGCATAGGCAATGCCGAAACCGTTAAGCCATTGCTGGAATTGCGAAAGCGGGGCAGGCGCTGGCACGGCAACGGCGACCGGCGGCGGCTCCAGCGCCGCCTCGTTGCCCATGCAGGCTGCAATCGCCGCCGCGATCACCCCCGCCGCCAGCCTTGCCGCCAAACGCACCATTGCGTGGCACCCAGGTTCGGGTGCTGCCGCAACGACATTCCGGCCGTGCCCGTCGCCCTGCGGCAGCACGCCCGACGACCGAAAGTCTTAACTATCCATAATACCACAAATCGGCCGCCGCGTCTCGCACTGGCCGCGGCCGGCAACACTTCTATCAGGAAACCGGCAAGGCAAAAAAATAGCCCCTACGGGGCTAACAATCGATCTGCGCCGTGGCGGTGGCTTGGCATCGCCAATATGCCACGGCGGCCCCTGGTGGGGTCTTAGACGCGGATCGCTTTCGCGAGAGCCGCTAACGATGCAAATATGGTTGATCATAGGCCTTTTGTCAAGGATGCAAGGCCGATCGCGCGCAATACGCATTCCCGTATTCTCTTTATTGTATCATCGTTCAATGGGTCATAGAGATAGATCCGTCTTCCATCCGGCCGTTTGCCAAGACGGACGAAATCGAGGCGATGAAAGCCCACCGCGTTGATCATATCGCCTTTCACCCACACACCATCATTTCGGAATGGCGGCGGAAGTCGGGGAAGTAGGTCTATCTGGCAATGATATGGCATTATCGGGTTGGGTGCAGTAGTGCTGAGCGAAACGACGGTACACAGGCCGTGTCGTGCCCTGACTTTCGGGCTGATAACAACGACAGGTCTTCGTTTCACCATTTCCGGGACTGTGAACCCGGTGGTGAAGTCGCATATCAACACCGTTCCCAGGTCAGGGTGTGCAGTAATTGCCATACGAGCTCTAGCGCTTCTCTGGGGAGCCAGCGGCCGGCCGGCACCTCATTGAAGCTCAACCAGCCGGGCGACGTCCACATCCCCGCCGAGAGATGATGCCGCTGCAAGGCCGAACCTAACCCGGCGTCACCATCCCCGGGTTTCTGCCTGAGGCATCGTCGGGCGCCTACTGGCCCAAGGCGTTGGCGAAGTCGTTGGCCAGGTTCTCGGTGAAAACGGCGATCGGCATGTCGGGCACGTTGGGGCAGACCTGATTGAAGGCACCCACCATGTCGCCGAAGGCCTGCTGGTAGTTCCCGGCATCCAGCTGCGCCGACTCGCCGGTTCCGAAGCGGCCGTACATGTATCCCACCGCCCACAGCAGCATGGCGTTGGCGGCCAGGCGTTCCTCTGGCGTTTCGACGGAGAGAAGCTGGCCACAGGTGTAGGTGAAGGGGCTGACGAAGTCCTGCGCAAGCGCGCCGCCGCTCATCAGCAATGCCGCGGCAAAGGCCAGTGGGCGCATGGGGGGAGCCTCCCGTCGTCTTGTTGGTGCGGCAGGATGCCAGATCACCCGGTCGCATGCGACGGCAAACCGGCCGGACGGCCGAGGGGTCGGTCTCAGCCGATGTCGACATGGGCCAGGAACATCGTGGAGAAGATCTCCTGCCCCGACAGTTCGCGCCGCTGTCCGCCGATCGCCGGGTCGCGCACCACCAGACCCCGCAGTTCCTGGTTGCCGTTGCGGTCCTGCGCCCAGTTCAGTGCCGTCAGCACCATGGCATGGCCGATCGTGCCGATGATCAGCGGCTTTTCCTGCGCCATGTAGCGCCCGGCCAGGATCGGGTCGATCGGCAGCGCGGCGCCGTAGCCGGTGAAGGGCTTGCCACGCTCGTCCGTCCACGGCCGGTTGACGGCCGACAGGATCTGCAGCGGGTTGGCCGGCATGTCGATGATGCGGCCGAAGGTTTCCTGCACCACCCGTTCCTGGCGGACCGGGCGGTTGTAATAGCCGAAGATCATCGAGATGCAGGCAGCCCAGCACCACTGGCTCTGGAACTGCGGCAGGGCCGCCTGGCCCGCGATCTGGCTGGGGATGCCCGCCGTGCAGTACTGGATCCCCTGCCAGTCGAAATCGGAACATTGCTGGGCCGCACGCGCACTGCCGGCGGCGGGCAGGCATGCGGCGATCGCGGCGGTACCGGCCAGTCCGAGCAGGTGCCGGCGGCTGAGTCCGATCCCGTCAGGCTGCATCGGATTGCCGGTCATTTCGAAGTCCCCCCGTCGAGCGTCGACCCATGCGCCGATGATCCCCGGCCTTCGGCGACCCGGCAGTGATCGCCGCCACAGCCGGGGCAGGAACCGATGGTCCCAGCCCCCATGATTGACGGATCGTTGCGGTGACTTCGGGGCGCGCCTGCGGCGATGGCGGGGCGAAGTGGGGGCGGGGCCGGGGTGCCTGAGAGTCTCCAACCGTTTATGAGAGCGCAGGAGTCCGACATCAGGCCGAGCCGGCCTGATGTCATCCTGCCTCTACGGCTGGACCGGCTGCACCGCCGTCGACAGCCAGTCGGCCTGCCACTGGTCCAGCTGGGATCCCGACAGTTCCTCGGCCACGGCAATGAAGCTCTGCACCGACGCGACGTCGTTGCCGAAGCGTTCGGCGAAGGCTTGCAGCACCCGGAAGAACGGGCCGTCGCCCAGGCTGCGGCGCAAGGCGTCGGCGGCCAGCGCCCCGCGCTGTCCGGTCGTGCGCTCGAACAGCATGGCCGGCCGGTCGGCCTCCGCCGGCTGGGTGTCGTCGTGGTGGCGGACGGTCTCGGCCCAATCCTGCAACAGCGCCTCTGCGGCCGCCGGGCCTTGCTGCGATTCGACCCACAGCACCTCGGCATAGGTCGCAAGGCCTTCCTGCAGCCACAGATCGGCCCAGGATTCCGGCGACACCGCGTTGCCCCACCACTGCCGGGCGATCGCATGGGCAAGCACGGCATCGTCGTCCATCGTCGCCGGACTGAAAGTCGGCGCGATCTGGGCGTCCAAGGCGCCGGCGAGGTCGGAGTTCACGACCAGCACCGTCGTTTCCTCAAACGGATACGGCCCGAAGCGGGTGGCCAGGTCCGAGATCATGTCGCCCAGCACCTGCAACCGGTCCTCGGCGCCGTCGGGCAGGGCCTCGTCCACCCAGATCCGCAGCAGGGAGTCGCCGGGGCCGGTGAGTTCCGTCGCGCGCATGTGTCCGAAGGCCACGAACGCCGCCGCCGGGCGGATCTGGTCGGCCGTCTCGTAGGTGAAGATCCGGCTGCCGTTGCGCGCCTCGACCTCGCCCGGGGTGCCGGACGCTACGGCCGTGTAGCCTTCCGGAACGGTCAGCCGGAACGCGAACACCGCCCGGTCCGAAGGATGTCCGTTCACCGGCAGCCACGCCCGCGCGGCGTCGGGCATCGATGCGGAAATGGCGCCGTCGGGCAGGGTCAGCCAGCCGATCTCGCCCAGCACCGGATGCGTCAGCGTCGCCGGGACCCCGCGATAGACGACCCGGACTTCCACCGCCTCACCGATCCGCAGGTTCCCGCCGGCCGGGACGTTCACCTTCAGTTCGCGGTCCTCGCGCGTCCACTCGGCCGGGTGGCCGGCGACGGTGACGGCCGCGATCTCCGGTCCGGAATAGTCCAGGTTGAAGGCGGACAGCGGTTCCGTCACGGTCATGTGGATGGCGATATCGCCGTCGACGGTGCCGGTCGCCGGCGCCCAGGTCAGGGCCACGTCGTAGCGATCGACCGCATAGCCACCGTTGCCGGCCAGCGGATAGATGGCGTCGCCGACCCCGGGCGACCCGCGCAACGGCGCCCCTTGCGCGAAGGCGGCCACCGGCACCGCCACGAGCGCCGAAAGCACTTGCAGGACGAATGCCACCTGCCTGACGACGGCCGCAACCGACATCCCGAAACGCCTCCCCCTTGCCTTGCGCGCCCTTGTCATGCCCCGGCCCGGCCGCTGCCGTCGCCGTGGCAGTCTACGCATCCAGCAGATACAGAGGGGACAAATCTGGCCCATACTAAGGCGCCGGATGGGGGAGGTTCTGCCCATGCCCGCCGACAGGCGCCCGATGCGGCTGGCGTCGCGCCAGGTCTTCAATGCCAACGCCGTCGCGCGCCGGCCGTTCGCCGGCCGCATCGTCGGCCGCTATCGGCGGCTTGGCCCCAATCCGTGGGACGACTATGCCTACGAGCCCTATGACGGGGATCGCGTGACCGTTCTGCCCGGGCTGAAATTGCAGGTGGAAAGGACCGGCGCCCTGTTCCGTATGCGCCATCGCGGCCAGGTGGTCGTACTGTCGTGGGAAGGGGCCGAAACCGGGGGACGGGCCGGCTTCCTGGCGAAGTGCGTGCGGTCCTTCGCCAACAAGCCGGCGCTGGGGGCCGCGGCGGCCATCGCGTCGAAGCTGCACGGGTAGGGACGACGCAGGGAGATGCCGATGACCGACGCCACCAGCCTGATCGCCGCCGACTGGGGCACGACCTCGCTCAGGGCCTATCGAATCGCCGGCGACGGATCGGTGGCCGGGTCCGTGTCGCTGCCGCTGGGTATCCTGAAGGTCCCGGACGGGGATTTCGACGCCGTCTACGGCCAGGTCTTCGGGCCGTGGCTGGACAGGGCGGACCCCGTCCCGGTGATCGCCGCGGGGATGATCGGCAGCCGCCAGGGCTGGCTGGAGGTGCCGTACCTGTCCGCCCCCTCCGGCGTTGCGGAGTTTGCGGCCGGCCTGGGCCGGGTCCGTACGGCTGCCGGCGGGGCCATGGCGATCGTCCCGGGCATCAGCGTGACCGGCGATGACGGTGTGCCGGACGTCCTGCGCGGGGAGGAGACGCAGGTGATCGGCGCCCATCTGCTGGGCCGGGCCGCCAGCGGCCTGGTGGTCGTGCCCGGCACCCACAGCAAGTGGATCCTGGCGGAAGACGGGCGGATCACCTGGTTCGCCACCTTCATGACCGGCGAGGTGTTCGCCCTGTTGTGCCAGCACAGCATTCTCGGCCGCCTGATGCGGGGCGACGGCGAGGACGCGGAGGCCTTCCGCCGTGGACTGGCGCATGGCCGGTCCGACGATCCGCGCAGTGCGGGGCTGCTGCACCGGCTGTTCAGTGCCCGCACGTTGGGCCTGTTCGACCGCATTCCCGGCGAAGCCCTGCGCAGCTATCTGTCCGGGCTTCTGATCGGGGCCGAGATCGCCGAGGCGACGACGGCGCTGTCCGCCTGGCTGGACGGGATCCCGTCATCGCTGACGATCATCGGCGGCGCCGCGCTGACAGAAGCCTATGGCACGGCCCTGGCGGGCTGCGGCTTTTCGGTGGACGAGGTGGGGGAAGAGGCGATGGTCGGCGGCCTGGTTGCCATCGCGAAGGCCGCGGGCCTGATGGGGTAGGCGATCGGTCGGGGGCCGGCATGCACCTGCCCGCCCCCGGCCGTCACCTGCATGCAACTCTAGCGTTCGACCACCAGCGTGGCGTCGATGCGGACCGGGCTGGCGAGGTTGAAGTAGTTCGGCGACGTCTTCTTCACCGTCTCGTGGATCTCGCGGAACTGCTCGGGCGTGCCGTTGCCCTTGATCCGGACGGTATAGCCGAGCGCGTCGTAGCCGGGCTTGACCGCGGGGTCGAGGCCCAGGAACCCGCGCAGGTCAAGCTCGCCCTGGGTTTCGATCTCCAGCTTCGACAGCGTGATGCCGTGCATCGCCGCCCCGGCCACATAGCCGACCATCACGCAGGCGTTCACCGCAGCCATCAGCAGTTCCTGCGGGTTGGGCGCGGTGTTCGTGCCCAGCAGCTCCGCCGGCTCGTCGGCGGCGATGGTGAAACGGCGCGGGATCACCTGGCCGCCGAGGGTGTAGCTGTCGACCGTGGCCTCGCTGCGGGTCTGGCCCTTCCAGGCGGACGCGACGCGGAACCGCACCAATCCCCTGGCGGGGTCGGCCTGTACCTGGCGGACGACCTCCGCCAGCGCGTCCAGGTCGAGGCCGTTGATGCGGGTGTCCTGGGCTTCGGCTGCCATGGTCATGATCTCTCTCCTTGTCGGCTGTGTCGGTCTTCTCGGGACCTGGGGGTCAGCAGAAGGCGCGGGCCAGCTGCTCGATGGGTGCGCGCGCGGCGGGCGACAGGCTTTCCAGCGTTGCCAGGAAGTTGGCATGGGTCATGCCGGACCCGATGAAGGTCCAGCGCTGGGCGGCGTGCTGCACGTCCAGGAACCGGTCGCGCTCGGACGCGGTGAAGCGGCGGCCCGTCGTGCGCGTCAGCGCCTCCAGGTCCAGCTCCGCCTGCCGGCGGACGCCGCCATCCAGGAATTTGCCGATCTCGACATACTCCTCGACGGCCCTGGCGATGTCGTCGGCCGGCAACGCTTCGGCGATCGACCCGATCATCAGCGTGTCGAGCTTGGCGTGCTGCGCCTCCTCCATCCAGTGGTGGCGCAGCAGGCTCTTGAACTGCGGGTCCAGGTCGCGGTCGTCGTGCACGCTGTCCAGATAGTGGCGCTGGGTCATCCACTCGATGTGCAGGATGGTCAGGGCGACCGCGAGCCGGGAATGGGACAAGACGGCCTCGGCGATCGCCTCAGGGGGGCCGATCACCTCGCAGTGGTTGCCGAATCCGTCCTCGAACTCCCGGCGGAAGCACTTGAACAGGTGGATATGCTTGGCTTCCTCCCCGGCGAATTCCAGGAAGGCGCGCACGGCATAGTCGTCTTCGTTCAGCCGCTCGCGTGCATGGTCCATCACGAAGGGCAGGATGAATTCCTCCACCAGCCCGAACATGTAGAGATAGCCGTGCCCGCGGATCTGGTTCAGCGTCAGCTGCTCGGTGGCGGACAGGAAGGCCAGCGGTTCGACCCGTGCCAGCGTCTCCGGCAGGAAGGGCTTGTCGAAGTCCAGCGTCTTGTCGCCGCCGATCAGGTCTTCGACCCGCCAGCTGATCTTCTCCGACGCCGCCAGGGCGTCCTGGTAGGTGAACTGGGGCTGCATGGCTTGGTGCTCCTTGCCGTTGGTTGGCGGGGGCCGGCCGTTCAGTAGGGGAAGCTGCGGCGTGCGCGGTCGTGGTCGACGCCGTTCACCGCCGACACGATCTGGGAGCGGTGGAGGCCGACATCCCTCAGGCAGTGGTCCGGAAGGGACGACAGGTGGGCGATGGCCCGCCGGCGCTGGTAATGCCGGGCCAGCCACCGGACCGTGGCACCCGCCGCGTCCAGCAGCAGCGACAGGATGTCCCGGCGCGGCGCCGCGGCGAAGCCGGGGCGGGCCGGCAGCAAGGATGAAGCGTTCATGTGTCGATGCCTCCTGACGGGATCGGTCGTCCCGTTGCGGACGCGACCATGTGTCAGGAGCGTTGGGAACGCCGTGGTAGAAAGCGTGGAAACTGGGTGCGTTTCGTTTGTACGGGCGTGGAAATGGGGTGAGAATCGCCGCCACGGGCGCCCGGGCGACGGTGAAGGCATGGCGGGCCATGCGCCGTTTCCGGCGGACGGCTGCCCGCGGAGGCGGTGTCGGTGCTATCCCTTCGACTGCTGGGGCCGATGGAGGTTACGCGCGACGGCGCGCCTCTGGCGCTGCCGCAATCGAAGAAGACGCGGGCGCTTCTGGCCTATCTCGCGGTGACGGGGCGCACGCATCGGCGCGAACGGCTGTGCACCATGTTCTGGGACGTGCCGGACGATCCCCGCGGCGCCCTGCGGTGGAGCCTGTCGAAGCTGCGCACGCTGGTGGACGAGCCCGGCCGGCGGCGGCTGCGTTCGTGCCGGGAGACGGTGACGTTCGACGACCCGGAAGCCGATGTCGACCTGCGCGCCGCGCGCCTGCTGCCCTACGGGTCGCTGGCCGACACGCCCCCGGGCCGCCTGGCCGAACTGGTGCAGGCATTCCGCGGGGAGTTCCTGCAAGGCCTGGACCTGCCCAATTGTCCGGAGTTCCAGGCGTGGTGCGTGGCCGAGCGGGAAGAAGCCCACCAGCTGCACGCCGGCATCCTGAAGGAACTGATCGACCGCTTTGCCGACGATCCGGCCTCCGCCCTGCCCCATGCGCGCCAGCTGGTGGAGCTGGAGCCCTACGACGTGCCGGCGCGCAGCCGGCTGGTGCGGCTGCTGGCCATGATCGGCCGCCGCGGCGAGGCCGAACAGCAGCTGGAGGCGGGCCGGCGGCTGTTTCGCATTCTGGATGCCGACGCCATCGAGCTTGAGATGGCGGCCCACGACCTGGACGAATGGCTGGCACGCCCGCACGAGCGGCACGGGCCGTCCGACGGCCAGGATCATGGGGATGCCGACACGGGCCCCAGCGCCACAGCCGCCGACGACCATGACGAGCTGCCCGGCCAGGAAATCCGCTTCTGCGCCGCGTCCGACGGCGTGCGCATCGCCTATGCCACCGCAGGCAGCGGGCCGGTGCTGGTCAAGGCGGCAGGCTGGCTGACCCACCTGGAATTCGACTGGGACAGCCCCGTCCGGCTGCCCTTGTACGAGCGCCTTGCGCGCGGGCGCCGTCTGGTGCGCTACGACGGGCGCGGCAACGGCCTGTCGGACCGCGAGGCGGAAGACATGTCGCTGGACGCCTTCGTGCGCGACCTGGAAGCCGTCGTGGATGCGCTGGCCCTGGGGCGGTTTGCGCTGTACGCGTCGCTGCAAGGCTGTGCCGTGGCGATCGCCTATGCCGTGCGCCATCCGCACCGCGTCAGCCGCATGGTGCTGCACGGCGGCTATGCCCGCGGATGGCGCAAGCGCGGTTCGCCGGGCGAGGGATCGCGGGCAGAGGCGCTGGCGACCCTGATGCGGTTCGGCTGGGGCCAGGACAACCCGGCCTATCACCAGGTGTTCGCGTCGCTGTTCATGCCCGGCGCCACGCGCCAGCAGACCGAGTGGTGGATCGGCCTGCAACGCACCACCACCAGCCCGGAGGCAGCGGCCCGATTGCAGCAGGCCTGCGGCGATATCGACGTCCTGGCGCTGGCCGCCCGGGTGGCGGTGCCGACACTGGTGCTGCATGCCCGCGGCGATGCCGTGGTGCCCTTCGAATGCGGGCGCGAGCTGGCCATGACCATCCCCGGCGCCCGCTTCGTCGGCCTGGACAGCCCCAACCACGTCATCCTGGAACAGGAACCCGCCTGGGAACGCTTCCGGGCGGAGGTGGAGGGCTTCCTGGCGGCGGACGCGGGAGCGTGAGCCGGGCTGCCGGGTCCCGCCTCAAGGGCCGGATCGGCCGGCAGCTATTCCCACGCCGGGAAGCGGCCTTCGGCGGACAGCATGGTCATGCGGCTCATCAATGCCGCCATGAACGCGTCGGGCGACCCGGCGCGCGGCAGCGGCAGGCCGACGAAGACGTCGCAGAAGAACGGCACCGGCAGCCAGTCGCCCTTCGGCAGCACCTTGCCGAAGCCGTGCAGGAACACCGGGACGATCGGGACATCGGGGTATTCGGCGGCCAGGTAGGCGATCCCCTTCTTGAAGGTGGACAGGCGCTCCGGCTCGCCGCGGGTGCCTTCGGGGAACAGGATCAGGATGTTGTCGTGCCTCAGCGGCTCGCGGCACATGACGAACGGGTCTTCGCCGCGGGCCCGCGCCTCGCGGTCCAGCGGCAGCACGCCCAGCATGTGGCGGGCGAACCAGCCCAGCGGCGTGTCGTCCGCGAAATAGTCGGCCGCCCCCACGGGATGCACCCGGCCCAGCATCGCCAGCGGGAACAGCGACATCAGCGCCAGCGTGTCCATGTGGCTGTTGTGGTTGGCCACCACCATGGCCGGTCCCTTGCGCGGCAGGCGCTCGCGGTGGCGGATGTTCAGCCCGATGGCCACCCATATGACGGGGCGGACGACCAGGGCGAAGAAACAGACGCGCAGGAAGGCCATCATCTCCGGATACCTCCCGCGCCCCCCGCGCCGGTCAATAGTAGAAGTAGTAGACGTAGTGGAAGAACAGGGGTGCGGTATAGGTCAGGCTGTCGACTCGATCCAGTATACCACCATGGCCAGGCAGCAGACTGCCGCTGTCCTTCACCCCCAGGTCGCGCTTGATCGCCGAGATTGTGACGTCGCCGATGAAGCCGGAAAAGCCGATGATCAGGCCGGCGACGGCGGAAAAGCGCCAGTCGAACGGGGTCAGCAACGGCGCGATGGCCAGCGCCAGCACCGTCGTCGTGCCCAGGCCGCCCAGGAAGCCTTCCACCGTCTTGCCGGGGCTGACCTCCGGCGCGGCCTTGGTGCGCCCAAGCGCCTTGCCCCAGAGATACTGTCCCACGTCGTTGGCCTGGGTCAGGAAGACCAGGAACAACAGCCATCCGGCACCCCCGGCCACCGGGTTGCCGCTGTCGGGCAGCACCAGCAGGAAGGCCGCGTGGCTGAGGCTGAACACGCAGGCCATCAGCCCCCAATGCAGGCTGCCGGCGGCGCGCAGGAAGCCCTGGGTTCCGCTGTGGACGATCATGATCGCCGGCAGCAGCAGGAACATGTAGACGGGGACCCAGATGATGAAGAAGCCGTACCGCTCCGCCGCCACCCAATAGTATTGCACCGGGATGGCCAGGTAGGCCCACAGCAGCACCCGGCGGTCGGTGCGGCGGGTGGGGATCAGCGACAGGTATTCCTTCAGCGCCAGGAAGCTGACGAACCCGAGGAAGACCAGCGCGCCGCGGCGGCTCAACACCATGGCCAGCGAAAACAGCGTGACCATCACCCACCACGACTGCACCCGCAGCACCAGCTCGTGGAAGTTCCGCCCCGGCAGCAGCCGCACCAGCGCAAAGGTCACGACCGAGGCGACGACCAGGATGGCGTAGATGCCGACAAGGGCCCAGGCGACATTGGGGGAAAGGTCGTCGAACATGGGGGCGGCCTCAGGATCCGGTGTCCGCTTCGGCCACCGCCGCGCGCACGCGGTTGGCGATGGTGACGGCGGTCAGCACGCAGGCCACGCCCAGCACCCAGGCGATCCAGGCGGCGGTCGGAACGCCGATGCCGTCGACGAACGCCAGGGCACCGATGACGATGGCCCGGTCGGACTTGCCGAGCGGGCCGTCATAGCGCCGCCGCGCGCCGATCTGCACCGCGACCACGCCCGCCATCTCGGCGATGACGGCGCCGGCGGCGAACAGCACCACAAGCCAGGCCGCGCCCGGCCAGGCCAGGGCCAAGGGCAGGTAGAGGGCGCAGTCCGCCACGACGTCGCCGATCTCGTTCAGTGCGGCACCCAGATGGCTTTCCTGACCGTGCTCGCGCGCCAGCATGCCGTCGACGGCATTCAGGGCCATGCGCACCAGCAGGACCACGGGCAGGCACAGCAGCGGTGCCGGATGGCCGGGCCAGGCGGCCAGGGCGATCCCTGCGGCGATGGACAGCGCCATCGCGGCCAACGTCACCTGGTTGGCCGTCACCCCCGTTGCGGCCAGCCGGGGAACAATGGGCCGAAGGGCGCGTTGGAAGGCGGGTTTCAGCTGGTAGACGGACGGCATGGGGCCCGCACTCTCCGCAAGGGTGGCGGCCGACAGTACACGCTTTGGCGCCGGCCAGGGAGAAGGGGGGGGCAGGCGTTTGGAGTTGCCGACCTTCGCCTGCTGCAACCCAGACTTTCCCTGTGCGCCTGTTGGCAGGCCCAATGCGCAAGGCTATGGTGCCCGCCAGATTGGCCCACCTTGCGGCCCGGTTTCCCCTTTTGACCGTCGGCCACTGGAGCGTGACACCGTGACCGCGATCCCCGAGACCGTACCCTCGGTCAACACCTATCGTGCCGGCCCGGATGAGGACGGCCATTTCGGCCCCTACGGCGGCCGCTACGTTGCCGAAACCCTGATGCCGCTGATCCTGGAGGTCGAGAAGGCCTACCGGAAGATCCAGGACGACCCCTGCTTCCATGCGGAACTGAAGCACTATCTCGCCCACTATGTCGGCCGGCCAAGCCCGCTGTATTTCGCCGAACGGCTGACGGAATACCTCGGCGGGGCGCGCATCTACTTCAAGCGCGACGAGCTGAACCACACCGGCGCCCACAAGATCAACAACTGCGTCGGGCAGATCCTGCTGGCGCGGATGATGGGCAAGACCCGCATCATCGCCGAGACCGGGGCCGGCCAGCACGGGGTTGCCACCGCCACGGTGTGCGCCCTGTTCAACCTGCCCTGTACCGTCTACATGGGCGAAACCGATATCGCCCGCCAGCAGCCCAATGTCTTCCGCATGAAGCTGCTGGGCGCGGAGGTGAAGCCCGTGACGTCCGGCAGCCGCACGCTGAAGGACGCGATGAACGAGGCGCTGCGCGACTGGGTCGCCAATGTCGACAACACCTATTACCTGATCGGCACCGTGGCCGGTCCGCATCCCTATCCGGCGATGGTGCGCGACTTCCAGTCCGTCATCGGCCAGGAAGTGCGCGCCCAGATGATGGAGGCGGAAGGCCGGCCGCCGGATTCGCTGGTCGCCTGCATCGGCGGCGGCTCCAACGCCATGGGGCTGTTCCACCCCTTCCTCGACGACCCCGATATCACCATGCACGCGGTCGAGGCCGCCGGCCACGGGCTGGACAGCGGCAAGCATGCGGCCAGCCTGACCGGTGGGCGCCCCGGCGTGCTGCACGGCAACAAGACCTATCTGTTGCAGGACCACGACGGCCAGATCGTGGAGGCGCATTCGATCTCCGCCGGGCTGGACTATCCCGGCATCGGGCCGGAACATGCGTGGCTGTTCGATACCGGCCGGGTGCGCTATGTCAGCATCACCGATGCCGAGGCGCTGGACGCCTTCCAGCTATGCGCGAAGATGGAAGGGATCATCCCGGCGTTGGAGCCGGCGCATGCGCTGGCCCATGTCATCCGCATCGCCGGCGACCTGCCGCGCGAACACCTGCTGGTCATGAACATGTGCGGCCGCGGCGACAAGGACATCTTCACCGTCGCCCGCGCCCTGGGGGTCGAGATCTGATGGAAAGCCGTATCGACCGCCGGTTCGAGGCGCTGCGGGCCGAAGGGCGCGGCGGGCTGATCACCTTCGTCACCGCCGGCGACCCCGATCTGGAGACGAGCTTCCGACTGATCAGCAGCCTGCCCCAGGCGGGCGCCGACCTGATCGAACTGGGCATGCCGTTCAGCGACCCCATGGCCGACGGCCCGTCGATCCAGGCAGCCAACCTGCGGGCGCTGAAGGCGGGCACGACGCTGTCGAAGACGCTGGACCTTGTCCGCCGGTTCCGCGAGCGGGACAACGAAACGCCGATCGTACTCATGGGGTACTTCAACCCGATCCATACGTACGGCGTCGACCGGTTCCTGCGCGATGCCAAGGCTGTGGGCGTCGACGGACTGATCATCGTCGATCTGCCGCCGGAAGAGGACCGCGAGCTGTGCCTGCCGGCACTGGCGGCGGGCATGCGCTTCATCCGCCTGGCGACGCCGACCACCGACGATCGGCGCCTGCCGGTGGTCCTGTCCAACACCAACGGCTTTCTCTACTTCGTCGCCATTGCCGGCGTCACCGGCACGCGTTCGGCGACGGAGGAGACGGTGGCCGCGGCGGTGGCGCGGCTGCGCCGCCATACCGGCCTGCCGATTGCCGTCGGTTTCGGCGTCAAGACGCCGGAAAACGCCGCCATGATCGTCCGCTTCGCCGATGCGGCGGTGGTCGGCTCGGCCATCGTCGACCGCATTGCCGCGGGGCTGGCACAGAACGGGCGGCCCCAGCCGGAAATGGTGGACGAGGTGCTGGGCTTCGTCGGTACCCTGGCGGCGGCCGTGCGGGCGACGCCGCGGCAGGCGGCGTGACATCCTGACGGACTCCGGCCGCCGGCGAAGCGCGGTCTTGACTGCACCGCAACAACGCGCCACGACTGGGCACCACGGCCGTGCACGGGTCACGCCGCCGCGGCGTGCGGCAAGGGTGTTGCGCGCATGACTTCGGTGCCGGCACACCGGCGCGGTCCTAGAGCCTGATGCGAAGATGTCGATTCGACATCTTCGCTGAATCAGTCTCTAACTATAAGAATGAGAGCAAGATTCAGACTTCAGGCCGATTCAGCCTGATGTCATCTTGCTCTAGGATCCATGGTTCCGAGTAGCAGTCTGCCATGAACTGGCTCAGCAACTTCGTACGCCCAAAGATCCGTGCGCTGGCCGGCAAGCCGGAGGTGCCCGACAACCTCTGGCATCAATGCCCGAACTGCGAGGCGATGATCTTCCACCGCGATCTGGAGACGCACCTGCACGTCTGCCAGCATTGCGGCCACCACATGCGCATCACGCCCGAACAGCGGCTGGCGATGCTGTTCGACGATGCGCGCTACCAGGGGATCGAGCTGCCGAAACCCCCGGTCGACCCCCTGCGGTTCCGCGACTCCAAGCGCTATGTCGACCGCTTGCGCGAGGCGCAGGGCCGCACCGGGCGCCAGGATGCCATGGTCGTGGCCCATGGCACGATGGGTGGGCACGGTGCCGTGATCGCCGCCTTTGACTTCGCCTTCATGGGCGGCTCGATGGGCACGGCGGTGGGCGAGGCGCTGCTGGCCGCTGCCGGACTGGCCGTGCTGCAGGCGGCACCGCTGATCGTCATTCCCGCTTCGGGCGGGGCGCGCATGCAGGAAGGCATGCTGTCGCTGATGCAGATGCCGCGCACGGTGATCGCGGTCCAGCAGGTCAAGCGCGCCAACCTGCCGTTCTTCGTCGTCTTCACCGACCCGACCACCGGCGGCGTTACCGCGTCGTTCGCCATGCTGGGCGACGTCCACATCGCCGAGCCGCATGCCCAGATCGGCTTTGCCGGCGCCCGCGTGATCGAGGAAACCATCCGCCAGACCCTGCCGGAAGGCTTCCAGACGGCGGAATACCTGCGCGACCATGGCATGGTGGACCTGGTCGTTGCGCGCGCCCAGCTGCGCGACACGCTGATCGGCCTGATCGACCTGTTCACCACGCCCATGCGCCAGGATGGCGAGGACGAGGCCATGACGACCGAAGAGCCGGCCGGCGAAGATCCCGCGCCGCCCGAGCCCGAACCCGAGGACGCCGAGCCGGTCGATCGTGTCGCCGAATAGCCCGGCGGCGGCCGTCGCGGCGGCACTGGACCGTCTGGCCCGCCTGCATCCCAAGAGGATCGACCTGTCGCTGGGGCGGATGCAGCGGCTGCTGGCCGCGCTGGGCAACCCGCATCTCCGGCTGCCGCGGGTCATCCATGTCGCCGGCACCAACGGCAAGGGATCGACCGTCGCGTTCCTGCGGGCGATCCTGGAATCCTGGGGCCGCACGGTCCATGTCTACACCTCGCCGCATCTGGTCCGCTTCAACGAACGCATCCGCATCGCCGGCAGCCCCATCGACGACCCGGCGCTGGCGGCCCTGCTGGACCGTGTCGAGACGGCCAATGCCGGCCAGCCGATCACGTATTTCGAGATCACCACGGCGGCGGCCTTCCTGGCCTTCGCCGAATGCCCGGCCGACCTGTTGCTGCTGGAAGTCGGCCTGGGCGGGCGGCTGGACGCCACCAACGTCGTCGACGACCCGGCGGTCACGGCGATCGCCACCATCTCCATGGACCATGTCCAGTTTCTGGGCGACACGCTGGCCGCGATCGCCGGGGAAAAGGCGGGGATCGCCAAGCGGGCCGTGCCGCTGGTCGTCGCCCCGCAGTTGCCGGAGGCCGAAACCGCGGTGCGGCTGCGGGCCGAGGCGGTGGGCGCGCGCCTCTGCCTCTACGGTCGCGACTGGCAGATCGTGCACGAGCCGACGCGCTGGCGGCTGCTCTCCGGCACCGGCGAGCGCGTGTTTGCCGATCCGCCGCTGCCGGGATGGCATCAGCGCATCAACCTGGCCGTGGCCGTGCTGTGCCTGGACCACCTGCTGCACGGGGGGATCGACGGCGTCGACATGCAGGCCTGTGCCGCCGGGTTGGGCAAGGTCGATTGGCCGGCCCGGCTGCAGCGCCTGGCCCGCGGGCCGTTGATGGCCGGCGTGCCGCAGGGCTGGACCCTGTGGCTGGACGGCGGCCACAACGACAGTGCGGGTGTGGCGCTCGCCGACTGGGCCGCACGCCGGCCCGACCAGCGGCCGCTGCACCTGATCGTCGGCATGCTGGAAAGCAAGGATGCGACGGCATTCCTGGCGCCCCTGGCCGGTGTGGCGGCCAGCATCGGCGTCATCCCCATCGCCGGGGAGCCGGCCAGCTTTTCCGCCGATACGCTGGCCGCGCATGCCCGTGCCGCCGGCCACACGACCGTCGCGGTACATGGCGACCCGGCCGCGGCGCTTGCGGCGGCCGCGGGCCGACAGGGCCCCGCCGACGTGCTGATCTGCGGGTCGCTCTACCTGGCCGGCCGCATCCTGGCGCAGCACGGCTGACGGCGCGCCGGAAAGCTTTCGCCTCCCGGGCGCGCCGTCATCGTACGAATTGTCGGAAATCGGAAGTCGGCGCGTCCTGCGCCGCCGGGCCTGGAGCCTGAACGAGAGGATTCAGATATCAGGCTGAGTCAGCCTGATATCTTCCCGCTCTAGAGGTTCGAATCGACCCAGTCGAACAGGGCGGTCTTCGGCAGGGCACCGATCTTGGTGGCCGCCACCTGGCCGTCCTTGAACAGCATCAGCGTCGGAATGCCGCGCACGCCGTATTTGGACGGCGTCTCGGGGTTCTCGTCGATGTTGATCTTGGCGACAGTCACCCGGCCGCCCATCTCGCCGGCCAGGTCTTCCAGCGCCGGGGCGATCATCTTGCACGGGCCACACCATTCGGCCCAGAAATCGACCAGGACCGGTTGTGACGCGTTCAGGACGTCGCTCTCGAAGCTGCCGTCGGTTACAGGTTTCGTGTTCATGGCCGCAACCCTCTCATTGTCTTGTCGCCGGCCCGGATCGCCGGGCGACGCAAAGTTGGCACGACATTAGGTGTCGGCGGTCGAGAAGGTCAAGCCGACCGCATCGCCGTGTCACACCAGCCCCGCATCCCGCGCATGGGCGTCCAGGCCGGGGCCGTCCAGCACCATCAGCCGCGGTCCGGCCGTCCACAGCAAGGCGCAGCGCACCGGCCGGTCGCCGTAGATGCGGCCGACGGCGGCGCGGTAGGCGGCCATCTGGCGCCAATAGAGCGCCGGCACCTCCGCCGGTGTCGGCGGCGGCGGGCGGTTGGTCTTGTAGTCGACGATCAGCACCGCATCCGGGCGGGCCACCAGGCGGTCGATCTGGCCGCTGACGGCCTTGCCGGCGATGACGGCGGCGACCGGCACCTCCGCCCGGCTGCCCGGGCCGAACACCGGTGCGAAGGCCGGATCGGCCATCACCGCCAGCGTCTCCGCCAGGACCTGCGCCTGCTCCGCCGCCGCCAGGCCATGGGCCGGGTTGGCCAGATAGCGGCGGGCCGCGGCCTCGCGCCGGCTCTCCGGCAGCTCGGGCAGCGCCTGAAGCAGGGCATGGACGACCAGCCCGCGCCGGAAGCGGCCGGCATCCCCGGCCTGGAACGGCGGCAAGGCCGCGGGCTCCTCCCCCTCGGGCCGGGACGGGGTCAGGGGGTGCGGCGGCTCAGGCTCGGGCGCGGGGACCGTCCGCGCCCAGGGGGGCAATGGCTCCCGCAGCGGGGTGTCCGCCGCCGCCGGCGGCGCCCGGCGCGTGATGTCGCCGAACGACAGCCGCAGCACGGGGTCGGCGAAGCCGGCATGGGCGACGCGCTCGATGTCCGGATGCGCCTCCAGCGCGTCGCGGCACAGGCGGTACCAGCAATCGTCGCCGACGCGGGCATTGCCGTGGAAGCCGGCGACCACCAGCCGGTCTTCCGCCCGGGTCATCGCGACGTAGAGCAGGCGGCGGTATTCCTCTTCCTGGCGCAGGTCGGCGCGCTGCCGCAGGGCGGCGGTGATGCCGTCCTCGCGGTCGCGACGCGGCGCCCACAGGGGCACGCCGTCGCCGTCCGGCGGCCAGACCAGGCCGGTCGACCCCTTCGGGCGCGACACCGTGTCCGGCAGGATGACGATGGGTGCCTGCAAGCCCTTGGCGCCATGGACGGTCATGATCCTCAGCCGGCCCGGACCGTCCTGGTCGAACTCACGCTTGACCTGGACGTCGCTGGTGGATGCCAGGTGCACGAAGCGCTCCAGCGTCGCCGGACCGCTCGCCTCCAGTGCGCAGGCCAGGGTCAGCAGCTCGTCGACCGGGTCTTCCGCCTCGGCCCCCAGCCGGGTCAGCAGGGCGCGGCGGCCGCTGACCGGGTCGGCCGGGCAGGGATGGGTCAGCAGGCGCGTCAGCAGCTCGAACGGCGCCAGGTAGTCCACCGCCGCCATCAGGCCGGCCAGCCACTGCGCCGCGCTGCGGGCGGGCGCCGTTTCGCCGGCGCCGAGCGCGCGCCAGAGCGTACCGGTCCGGCCATGGGCCAGGGCGAACACAGCGTCGTCGTCGAACCCCACGAAGGGCGACTTCAGGACGGCGGCCAGCGTCAGGTCGTCGTCGGGCAGCAGCAGCACCTGCGCCACGGCCAGCAGGTCCTTCACCGCCAGCTGGTCGCGCAGCACCATGCGGTCCAGGCCGGCCACGGGGACGCGGCGTTCCTTCAGGGCGCGGACCAGCTGGTTGAAGAAGCGGTTGCGCGTGCGCACCAGCACCAGCACGTCCCCCGCCTCCATCGGCGCCTTGCGGGACGGCAGCCACAGGCCGTCGTCGATCCACCCCCGGATGGTCGCGGCCAGCAGGCCGGCCAGCCGGCCGCCGGGGTCCTGTTCCAGCCGCTGGGTGACGGGCGGGGTCCAGGCATCCTCCTCGTCCGACGGGCTCGGCCCGATCGGCGGCCAGATCTCCACACATCCCGGGTCGTCGCGACGGTGGGCGATGTGGCGGATCACCTCCGCAGCGTCGGCGGTGAGGCCGCGGCGGGCGACATCCCGGGCGAAGACGGCGTCGACGGCCTTCAGCACCGCGCGTCCCGACCGGAACGAGGTGTTCAGCGCCACCGTGGTCAGGGCGCCTTCGGCGCCGGTGCGGCGGTCCTGGAAATGGCGCCGCATGCGTGCGAATTCGCGGGGGTCGGCACGCTGGAAGCTGAAGATCGACTGCTTCTCGTCGCCGACGACGAACAGCGTGCGCCGGCCGTCGCCGCGGCCGAGACCGGCGTGCATCTCCTCCGCCAGGGCCGCAACGATGCGCCACTGCTCGGGATTGGTGTCCTGCGCCTCGTCGATCAGCAGGTGGTCGATACCGCCGTCCAGCTTGAACAGCACCCACGGGGCGACGCCGGGCGCCTCCAAGAGGGCGGCCGTACGGTCGATCAG
>JACKIG010000045.1 GCA_020638595.1 Rhodospirillaceae bacterium
GAAGACGAGGTCGTGATGGCGTAGCGATCGCCGCCCATGGCTCCCGCAGGCATATGCGCAGACGGGCACTGCAAGCCGGGTCGCATCTTGTCAGCCTGCTTGATTGAGGCTGGTCGAGTGCCGTTAAGCCATTGCAAGATAAGGCTTCTGCGATCCTCGTGAACTTGGCGGCAGCGCTCGAGAAAGCGATGTCTTGAGTAGCCAGGCCTAGCCCCGCAGCTGCCGCAAGACCTGGGCCATCTTGAAGGCCCTCTACCCATGTCGCCGGGCTGAGCTGTTGCTCCTGTCCCCGGTCTGGACCATCGGAGAGATCACCCCCACCCAACCCTTCCACATCGATGGGGAGGGCTTTGGTTTACCCCGGTGTGGCTGGCGCTTGCCGTGGCCCGGGGGCATCGCGTGCCGGCGCGCGGGTGCCTTCGGGGCTGTGTGGTAGAGTGGGACCGTTGGATCAGGATCGCCGGGGGAGGGCCGACACGATGATCGTCCTGTTCATTCAGTTCGAAACGCCGCTGACGGAAGACGAGGTCAGGGCCGTGGCGCAAGAGCGCGCGCCGGAGTTCCGCGCGCTGCCCGATCTCGTCCAGAAACTCTACCTGAAACTGGACAAGCCCGGTCATTACGGCGGCTTCTACGTCTGGAAGTCGCGGGAGGCGATGCAGGCTTACCGAGAGTCAGACCTCGCCAAGTCCATCCCGGCCGCCTACCAGGTCATCGGCACGCCGAAGGTCGACATCCACGAGGTGCTGTTTCCCCTGCGCGCCGAAGCCGCGTTCGGGCCGGACAGGGAAACGGCGTGACGATACCCCGGCCCACCGCTCGGGCGGCCGGGGGACAGACGATCCGTTGTGAGTTTCTACTGCGCGCCACCATATCGCCGCTGGTGGACATGATCTGGTTTATATGATGAACTAGTTTGAGAATCTGGCTAACCTGGAGGGCGGCATGATCACGGTCGGGGCCTTCGATGCCAAGACGCACTTGTCGGCCTTGCTGGAGCAGGTGGCGCGCGGGGAAGAGGTGCTGATCACCCGCCACGGAAGGGCGGTCGCCAGGCTGGTGCCGGCGGTGGCGGCGGACCGGGCGCGCGTCGACGACGCCATTGCCGGGCTCAAGGCCGCGCGCCGGGGGGTGACGCTCGGCGGTCTCGATTGGAAGGCGCTCAGGGACGAGGGACGGCGTTGAGCGGGCTGGTCCTCGACTGCTCGGTGGCCGTGTCCTGGTGCTTCGAGGACGAGGCCGCGCCCGAGATCGATGCGCTGTTGGAAACCGTGCGCGACGAGGGCGCGATCGTCCCCACGCTGTGGCACCTAGAGGTGGCCAACGTGCTGGTGATGGCCGAACGGCGCGGGCGGCTGTCGGCGGCCGATACGGCGGCACGGCTGCACCTGCTCGGCGAACTGCCGGTGGACACGGACGACGGGACCGCACATCGGGCGTGGGCCGAGACCATCGCGCTCGCCCGCGCCCAGCACCTCACGGCCTATGACGCTGCCTATCTCGAACTGGCCATGCGCAAGGGCCTGCCGCTCGCAACCAAGGACGGCGACCTGGCTGCGGCCGCCAGACGTTCGGGGGTGAAGACCCTGCCGGCGTGAACGGGCACGCGACGGACCGTTAGAGGCGGCGCTTTTGGTCCTGGCCGTGAGCGCGCGCCAATGGGCAGAATTTTCGGTTCAGGACCCGACCCGTCGTCCCAGAATTCCCTCCCCCTCGATGGGGGAGGGGCAGGGAGGGGGTGATGCCGCCGCCCATCTCCGGCCATCCTGGAGACCTGTTACCGGTGTCGCCGGTCAGAGCTGTTACCAGTGTCTCCGGTCTGGACGAGCGGAGGAATCACCCCCACCCAACCCTCCCCCATCAAGGGGGAGGGCTTCAAGAAAGCGACGGCTATGGTTGTCGACACTACTTCCTGGTGGCGGTCACGGAGGCGCTTGATGCGGTCGATCCGTGCGTGCAGCGTCGTGCTTCGTTCACGCCACCGCGCCGGCCATCGCACTGCACAAGCCGCACCCCGGCACCATCGTCAAGATGGACCCCATCGAGGACGTGCTGCGGTTGCTGACCGAGGAGGGCCTGATATGAGCACGATGCTGGATTACAAAGGATATCTGGGCTCGATCGAATGCAGCGACGACGACGAAGTGCTGCACGGGCGGCTGGAGGTCTTCCGCGATCTCGTCACCTACGAAGGCACGGACGCCAAGGGGCTGAAGGCGGCGTTCCAGGAGGCCGTCGACGATTACCTGGCGCTGTGCGAGGCCGAAGGCCGCACGCCCGACATGCCGCTGAAAGGCAGTTTTAACGTCCGCCCGGGTCGCGACCTGCACCGCCGCGCCATGCTGTTCGCCAGGCGCCGGGGCGTCAACCTGAACACCGTGGTCAGCGAGGCGCTGCGCCGGTATCTCGACCGGGAGGATGATGCGGCATGAGCTTGCCCCAGTCCGAAACCCGACGCCGGTGCGGACCGCTGCTGATCGAGGGGATGGAGCAGGCCGTCGCCCACAAGCGCGGAGAGATCGCGCTGCCGACCCGCGACATCGACGTGCCCGATGTGGACGTCAAGGCGCTGCGGACCGCCCGCGGCATGTCCCAGCGCGAGTTGGCGGCCTTCTACGGCTTCGCCCTGTCTGCGCTTCGCGATTGGGAGCAGAAGCGCAGGCGGCCGGATCGCGCCGCCAGGGTGCTGCTGCGCGTGATCGAGCGCGAACCGGAGGCTATGGAGCGCGCACTGTCGAGTTGACCGCGGTAACGAGAGAGCCCAAGGGATCATAGCCGAGGCGTCGGCTATGGAAACGGCTTCAGGTTGGGATCTGACCCCTTTTCCCCCCTTCAAAGAGCGCCGAAAGCCTTCGCGCAATGTTTGACGATATCGACAAGTGAAGAATTATCATCTGCGAAGTCGATACGCGGAGCCGACCAGTCACCTTTGAGAAAGACGTTTGATAGAGCCTCGGCCGTGCGCCGGTCAGCGCCGGCGGAGCCTATGGACAATACCGTTTAGAGTGCGGCCGCGGGGCGAATCTTGATAGGCTCTGTCGGCCTGGAGACTCAAAACGATATGGACGCGGACTCAATCGATCATAGCCTGATGACGCGCGGCAACGTTACGGTTGATCCGCTTGCGCCCGCCACTCCGGCCGAGAATCCGGCGATCAAGGAAGTGCTCGATCTGGACAGCGGAGAATTCATTGACACTGAGAGCTACATTGCCGGCAGGCGTTACGAAGAGGCAGTTCAGGCAAGGAACGAGATTAGGGAAAAGCTCTCGGAGCACCCGCGCTTCGCATGCGCGATCTGCAATACGCATGTCTACCTAGTCTGCAACCAGCTCAAACATTTTTTCTTCCGGCACAAGAGCGAAGACGGGTCGTGCCCCGCGGAAACGCGGAGCAACCTTTCACGGGAGGAGATTTGCGCCCGCAAGTATCACGGCCTTCGCGAAAGTGAGCCGCACAGGAAGATCAAGCGTCTGATCGAACGCAGCCTCGCTGCCGATCCGGCCTTCTACGATGTGAAAGCGGAAAGGCACTGGCGGTCATCGCATGATCCATCGGCGCGAAGGCAGCCCGACGTGCAGGCGACCTGTGCCCAAGGGCGAATTGCCTTCGAAGCGCAGCTATCCACGACATTTCTCGATGTCGTCACGGGACGGCGCGCCTTCTACCGAAAGGAAGGTGCGCTGCTCATATGGATCATGCGGGATTTCGACCCGGACTATCGCCGACTGACTACTGACGATCTGCTCTTCTCGAACAACTCGAACATTCTTGTCGTGGACGATGAAACGACACGTCTGTCCGAAGCCGGCGGCAGGTTCTATCTCCGATGCCACTACCGCGTACCGCAACGGGATGGCGACCGGCTGATTGACCGGTGGGATACAAAGGTCGTTTCTTTCGATGAACTGGTCTGCGAGCCGGAGGCTCAGCGCGTCTGGTATTTCGACTATTCGGGCGAAGTTGCTGCAATCCGCACGGAGATTGAGCGCGATTTCCGGGCACGGCAGGCCGCTGCCACCGAAGCGTTGCGGCAGCGTTTCATTGCGTTCTGGCAGGCGCGGAGACCTCACGAGATCCCTGACGAGGACGAACAGGCTGAATGGCAAACGCTGACCGATAAGCTCGCGCAGCGCGGCATAAGGCTGCCACCGACACCTGAGTGGGACAGCAGCTTTGCCGCGCTACTCAACGGTGTGATCAGCGCACGAGCCGGAGAGCCCGTTGGATGGCAATTCAGGAAACTGGTCGAGGTCGCGCATCGCATCGCCGAAGCCTACCCGCGGCACATCGCTGCTTTCGGGTTCGCGGTTAAGGCGTTTGAACGTGAAAAGCTTGTGGACGAGCAGGACAGCAGTGGGAAGTGGAAACGCAAACGCAAGGCGATCCGTGCTGCGCTGAAAAGACGGGACCCGGCCTACGTGCCGGATCTTGAACATCTTTCCCTGGTCTCCTTCCTGTTCCCAGAAATCGCGGTGAAGCTACGAAAGTTGGCAGCAGGAGCTACGCCAGAATGAAGCAGTGATCCCCTCCGTCAGATAGACTAAATGGTATCCCCTCATATGATCACGGGGCAGGTCTTGAACTGTCGCTTTTTAGAGATAATTTTTCATTTCAAAACCCGGCCACATACACTCCTTGACTTGGTTTGAGCAAGCGCCGAAGAGGGAAGAGAGAATAATTTGCTGAATAATTCATAGAGTTGCTATGGAGTCTGGTATAACTCCTCAGTATGTTGAGGCCAGTCAGTAAGTTTGTGGAAGATTTGCGTGTTCTACTCAGTTCCGTATTTGCTCGCACTCCTGAACGAATATGCGATCGGAGATCTTGTGGGTGTAGGGACAATGATTTTTCCCATCCCTATGCTTTCACTTCGCTCTTTTGCGGAGATATGAATGTTGATGTACTCGAAATGCATTCCTAACTTAATTCGCATTGTGTTGGCAGTTTTCCTAAGGTATGTTACAGAAACGCGGCATGGTTGATCTTTTCGGAGGTTGCGTTGATGCGTGCATCTGTCTTTGGTATATTTTGGTCAGTAATATTGATACCTTCGACAGTTCTTGCGCAGAGTTGTGAGGCGGTCTATCGAGATGCGGTCCGAAACATTTCGATTGAGGTGACGGATGATGCAGTCCTTAATGCAATATATCGCAATCAGTGCACGGATTTAGTTGATCGAGGTTCTGCCAGCAGCAGTTTCGGCGCAGGCATTGTGGTCGACGGTCTGCCAATTGGACTCGATCTCTCGGGATCATCTTCACGTGATCTGATGGAATCGTTTTGCAGTACCTATAGCTCACGCTATCAGGCATCGCGCGAGAGAGTCACATACGAATCTCGGGTTGTGGAGGGGGCGCTTCTTGCTTTTAATGCTTGTATGGAGATTGAGGCCCAGACTGGAATCCGCATCACACACAGAATCGCAAACCCCACCGCCATTGCAGTAGATTTCCATTTCCGCAATACAGGCTCGGTGATTACAGTCAATGGCGTCGTTGTTGACAATTTGGAATGCCGCGCCAATGGACTTGTCGACGATGTGCTAGGTTTTGAGACAACTTTTGAGGCTCGCAGTAACTTCACAATCCTTTGTAGAAGACTGGGAAGAGAGGCAGACGATGGAACCATCTATTTTCCCTCCGCAAGCCTCTCAATTGGAAACACCGTCGCATCATACAGTATCTCGGTCTTTGAAGATCAGATCTACAACAATGAACTCGCTTCAGAGACTACCAGGCATGTTCAAGAACTGCAGGATGAACTTGACGCAATGCGATCTCGAAATGGAGTGTTGTTGGCTGAACGAGATCAGGCACTAGCGGACCTCTCGGCACTTTCGTCCCGCGTTAATAACATGGAAATTGGACTTCACTCAGCAGTAGTCAGCGATTTCAACCCTGGTGGCGTTGAGCGGCATTTTGCTACTGGGACGTCACTGGTTGATGTCCATCAAGCCTTCTGTCCAGGCGCCTTCAAATCTGGAGCAGCGCGGATTTCTTCTACGGAGGGGTGTGGCGGACATGGCTGCGATTGGGTTGCTGCATTCTGCGCCTACTACTAATTGTCGCGCACGCCATCTCTCTCAGTTTCGCGCTCTCGGCAGAGGAGCTTTTCCGGTTTGCTTGATGATGGTTAGCGACGGCAGCGTGCTGGCAGTCATAGCGGCGCGGTGTTGGGGTATCCGGCGGGCTGAGAGGAATCCCGCGGCGCAACGACGGCGACTGGTGGAGGGGTGTCGCTGCTTTTTTTGGCTCGAACTCAGCTCCGCGGCTTCAGGTTCTCCGGGTCGTACAGCGGCTCATATCCCACGCCGGCGACCTCCACCGGGTAGGCGTCGCCGAAATACTCCGCCACGAACCTCTTGCCTTTGACCGCGTGCTCGTGGGGCAGGTAGGCCAGCGCGATGTTCCGGCCGATGGTGGGGCCGAAGGCGATGGAGGTGGTGAAGGAGCGGCGGCCCTCGGTGTCGACCAGGGTTTCGCCTGTCGCCGGGTCCATGATCGGCAGGGTGCCGACGGGGTAGCGCGCCACACCCTTGCTGTCGCGGTTGTCGGTGATCACCAGGGTGCAGAGTGTGGCCGGCTGGTGGGGGCGGGCGCGGTGCTCGAGGTACGCCGCCTTGCCGACGAAGTCGGCGTCCTTGACCTTGGGGCGGGCGAGGTCGGCTTCCAGCAGGTTGTATTCGGTCAACAGGTCGGCGTTTTGCAGGCGCAGGCTCTTTTCCATGCGGCGGGAGTTGGCATAGGTCTCCACCCCGAAGGGCATGACGCCCGCAGCACGGATGGCGTCCCAGACGGGCAGGGCGTCGCCGTAGGCCATGTGCAGCTCGAAGCCCTGCTCGCCGACATAGGAGATGCGGAAGGCGGTGACGTCCTGGCCGGCTATGCGGACCGGCTTGAGGGTGGCGAAGGGGAAGTTCTCCTTCGCCAGCGCGTCGGGATCTTCGACCACTGTCTGCAGGCGGGCCCGGGCGTTCGGGCCCCAGACGCCGATGGTGACGATCTCGGTGGAGCGGTCGGTGATGGTGACGTCGTAGCCGAGATCGGCGGCCATGCGCTGCATGTAGACGAAGTCGCGGTTGCCGGCGTCGGCGCCGTCGATGAAGCGGATGCGGTCGGGCAGGCGGAAGACTGTGAAGTCGGCCCGCACCATGCCCTTGACGTCGAGGAAGTGGGTGTAGATGCCCCGGCCGACCTGGGTGTCGCCGCCGACCTTGGCGACGCACAGGTATTCCATGAACGCCACATGGTCGGGGCCGGTGACGTCGTAGATGGCGAAGTGCGAGAGGTTGACCATGCCGACATCCGCGCTCATCGCCAGGTGCTCGGCGTTGGAGACGCGCCAGAAATGGCGGTTGTCCCATTCGTTCTCGCGTACCGGCACCTGGGCGGCGTATGTCGCCAGCAGGGGCTCGTTGGCGGCGTAGCCGTGGGCACGCTCCCAGCCGCCGAGCTCCATGAAATAGCCGCCGAGTGCGACTTCGCGCTCGTAGAAGGGGCTGCGGCGGATGTTGCGGCCGCCGGCGAAGGGCTCGCGCGGGTGGACGGCGGGGTTGTAGATCTTCATCGCCGTTTCGGTGCAGCGGGCGTGGATGAAGTCGCTGTCCAGCTGGAACGGGTAGAAGCGGGCATAGTCGATGGCGTGGTGGTCGATTTCGGTGCGGCCGTCGGTCATCCAGTCGACCAGCAGCTTGGCCATGCCGGGGCCGTCCTTGATCCAGACGGCGACGGCGTACCAGAGGCCGCGCACGGTCTGGCTCTCGCCGACCGATGAGCCGCCGTCGGTCATCACCTGCAAGAGGCCGTTGAACGAGCGCTTGGGATCGTAGCCGAGCTCCCCCAGGATCGGCGTCAGCGCGATGGCGCGTTCCAGGGGGGCCATCACCTGCTCGATGTCGAGGTCGCGCTGGGAGGGGGAGAGGCGGGCCTGGGTCTTGTCGAGGATGTCGCGCGGGTGACAGAGGCGCGGTTCCTTCTCCTCGTAATAGCCCCATTCCAGCATGCCGCCTTCGGTGGTCTTGGGGTCGCCGGTGTCGCGCATGTAGGCGGAGTTGCCCTGGTCGCGCAGCAGCGGCCAGCCGATCTCCTTGCCCGTGCCGGCGAACTCGGTATACGGGCCGAACCACAGCAGCGGATGGTCGACCGGGAAGATCGGCAGGTCTTCGCCGGCCATTTCGGCGATCAGGCGGCCCCAGAGGCCGGCGCAGACGATGACGTGGTCGGCGCGGATGGTGCCGCGCGGGGTTTCCACACCCTTGATGCGGCCCTGCTCGATGACCAGGCCGGTGGCGGGGGTGTTGGCGAAGGCCGCAAGCTTGCCCGTGGCGACGGCGGCATCGACCAGCTCGCCACAGACGACCTGGGAGCGGGGGACGACCAAGCCGGCATGGGGGTCCCACAGGCCGCCCTGGACCATGTCCTGGTTGATCAGCGGGAACTTCTCCTTGATCTCGGCCGGGGTGACGAGGCGGGCGCCGGTGCCGAAGGCCTTGGCTGAGGCCACCTTGCGCTTGATCTCGTCCATGCGGGCATCGTCGCCGACGCGCGCGACCTCCAGCCCGCCGACCTTGGCGTAGTGGCCGCGCGCCTGGAAGAAGTCGATGGAATAGCGGGTGGTCCAGCACGACAGGAAATCGTGGGACGTGCCGTAGCAGAAGTCCGACGCGTGCGAGGTGGAGCCGATATCCGTCGGGATGGCCGAGGCGTCGAGGCCGACGATATCGTCCCAGCCGCGCTCTATCAGGTGGTGGGCGACGCAAGACCCGACGATCCCGCCCAGGCCGATGATGACGACATTCGCCGTTTGCGGAAACTTGGCCATTGCTTGCTCCCCACGGAATGGGCCGGCACGGGTGCGCGGTGACACCATATGCCTCACCTTGTTTCGGCCTCTCTGACGTCGTCCCCGCGAAGGCGGGGATCTCATGCCGCCTGACAGCGGACCAGCGGCTGGAGATGCCCGCCTGCGGGGGCATGACGACAAGGTAGACAGCCTGACGGCCGCGGCGGCGGCCGATCAGCGACCGTCAGTGTCGCAGACGCGCCAGGTAGAGGCCAGGGGTCGTGCGAAGGATCAGGTCGGCGGCACGACCGTCAGCGCCACCACCGGCGCGCCGGTGGGGTCGGTGGTGCAGCCCGGGCCGAACCGGCCGGCGGGGACGATCTGTACCTGGTCCGGCAGCAGGCCGAGGCGCTGGATCAGGTGGGACTGCACCGCCTCGGCCAGGCCCGGCGCCGCACCGATGCCGGCGGCGATGTGGATGCGTGGGGCGGGACCGTCCTTGGAGAACAGCTCGGTCATCCGGGCAACCAGCTCCGCCAGCCGCTGGTCGGCCGGGGGCAGGACGGCGGGCGCGCCGCCGGCGGGGGCGGTGGGCACGGCGACGGTGACGGCGCAGGACTGGGCGAGGTTGTCCTGGATGGAGCCTTCGGTCTGGAAGGTGATCAGGCGCACCCAGTCGCCGGGGCTGCTGGCCTCGAACTGGATGTCGACGCGCGTGCCGTGGAAGGTGATCTGGTCGCGCGGCTCCAGCCCGCGCAGGGTGAAATCGGCATAGTCCAGGCCCGGCAGGCCGACCATGGCGTCGCTGGCGAAAAGCTCCTGATCCTGGGTGATGGCGGCGGCGACGGTGTCGTCGAAATAGAGGGTGGCCGAGACGCGGCCGCGGCGCGATGACGGGTCCCACTGCACGTAGTAGCTGGAGACCACCGTGCCGGCGCGGATCTGGGATCCGTCGACAAAGGCGTCCGACTGGGTCAGCGCCCGGTTGATGCGGATGGCGCGGGGCAGAAGAACGTTCTGCTGCTCGCGCCACAGCAGCAGGATGCCGTTGTTCGGGTCCGGCCGCACCGGGTTGGGCAGCGGCGCCTGGTCCGGCGCGATCAGGCAGGCTTCGGCGCCGAAGTGGCAGTCGATGGCGACGATGTCGGCCACGGCGACGGGGCCGGCAAGGGCGGATGCGCCGGCAAGTGCCGCGAGGACGCGGCTGGCGACGGTTCGCACCCGATTGGCTGCCATGGCTGCGCTCGCGTCCCCGTAAACGCCAGTGGGCAGGCAGGACACCAGGCAAACTTGGCGCCACCGTGGCGGGGTAAGGCGCCGGGCGGCAAGGGCGTGGTGGCGATGCGCCTGCGGATCCGGTGTCGGCAGCCTGCCGGTCCCGGGGGTGAGCCGGTTGCATGCGATAACCAAAGACCTGACCCCGGCGCCTGTGTGATATTCAAAGACCTGACCCCGCCGCCTGACCTCGCCGCCAGGGGCGGGGTGGTTGGGCTATCGGCGGCTGTAGCGGCCGACGACGACGTGGGTCCAGCGCCAGAGGTCGCGGGCCAGGTCGAACTGTTCGTCGGGGTTGAACTGGCGGACGGTCCAGTGTTCGGCCGTCCAGTCGACGAGGCGTTTCAAGAGGGCGTGGCGGTCGTTGTGGGCGTCCACCTGCACCAGCACGACGTCGTCGCCGCGGCGCGCGGGCATTGAGGGATGGACCAGGACGATGTCGCCCTGGCGGTAGGCCGGCTCCATCGACTCGCCCGCGACATAGAGGCCGAAGCCCGCAGGCACGCGCGCCAGCGGTTCCGGCCGGCGGACCCATTGAATGGGCTCCGCCGTCATGGAGACGGCGCCGAAGCGGCCGCCTTCGGTGACGCCGTAGACCGGCAGGTCGCGGTCGCCGACCAGGCCGTCGGTCAGGACCGTGCGGATGTCGAGGTCGGGGCGCGGCAGCGCGGCCGGCGGTTGCGCCGGCTCATCGGCCAGCAGGGCGGCCGGCTCCACCTCCAGCACCCGGGCCAGGCGTCGCATCCATTGCTCGGTCAGGCGGCGCTCGCCCTTTTCCAGCCGGTCGATCTGCGGCTGCGAGGTGTCGGCGGCCAACGCCAGCTGGGCCTGCGACCAGCCGCGCGCCTCCCGCAGCTCTCGGATGCGGTTCATGGAGGCAGAGTGTAGCGGGCCGGGACAGCACGTCTAACACCAATATGGCATTGCCAGATTGGCATTCAACCCGCATAATCGGATCATATTCCTATATCAGACGGTATGGAGTTGCCGATGACTGTCGATGCCCTTGCGATTGCAGACGTCGAAACGACCGTAACGCCGGGCCGCGCAAGCCGGCGCGCCTGGAGTGGGGACGAGGACGACGCGCTGCGCCGGCTGTGCGCACAGCGGCTGAGCCTGCGGACGATGGCGGCACGGTTGGGCCGGCGGGCGTCCTCGGTCGGGTGCCGGATGAAGATCCTGGGGCTGCAGGCCGCACCGCGCCCGGTGCGACCGCGTCCGGGCCGGCCGGCCTGGCCCGATTGGGTGCGCTTCGAGGATGACCCGCGCGCCTGCCGGCCGGAACCGATGTGGCGCGGCGCGCCGGCGGCCGCCCGGTCGTTGCACGGGTGCGCAAGTGCCCTGCTTGAAGACGAAGCCTGAGGGAGGATCGCACGCGTGGGCACGGACCGCTTCGATGATGGCACGGTCGCAAATCCGGGGCCGAACGGGATCTGGACGGCCGCCCTGGTGCGGGCGCGGCTGGCGGAGGCGATGGATACGCTGCGGCGCATGAAGTTCCCCGACCACGGGGCGCCGCCGCGGCTGCGCAGCGCCATGCCGGTGCCGCCGGCCGACTGGTCGGCCTATGGCTGGGAGCGCGAGCGCGCGAGAAAGGCGGCGCCGAGCCCGCAGGCGATCAGCCGGCTGGACGAGGCGATGCCGTGGCTGTTCTGGATTGCCTGCCCGCGCCGGCGCAAGGCGGTGTGCCTGCGCGCCATCGGCCTGTCCTGGCGGCGGGTGGCCCGGGCCGTCGGCGTCGCCAGCCCGGAAACGGCGCGAACCTGGGAGGCGGACGCGGTGGAGCAGCTGGCCGCCCGCCTGAATGCCGAACGGCGGGCCGTGTCCGGCCGCGGGCATCCGGCATCGCTACGATCATAGGATCTTATTCTGGACACGGGAACCCGGTATCGGACAGAGTTCGGATGATACTGGGCGACGACCGTCTGCCGGCGGGCACCGCCGGACCGGGCCCGTCCGACCCCGCCATCCCGTGGATCCGGCAGGGCAGCGCCGATCGGGCGTTCGCCGATCGGGCGTTTGCCGGTCGACCGGCGGCCGCCGGTGACGGGCCGGGATGGGCGCCCCGCATCGACCTTTCGACATTCCCTTTGCATTCGGCGGCCGCCTGGCGGTGGTGCCGCCCGGTCGCCGGGCCGCAGCCGGTACAACGGGGGACAGTGAGCATGACCGAGACCCCAAGGCCCGCGAAGCCGCGCACGGGCGGGCGCTACACCATGGCCGAGGTCCGCGATCTGGCGCGCAAGCACACCAAGCTGGCGATCGATACGCTCGCCGAGATTGCCCGGACCAGTGACAAGGAGGCGGTGCGCATCGCCGCGGCCAATGCGCTGCTGGAACGGGGATGGGGCAAGGCAGCCGCCGGTACGGCTGCCGACCGCGACGAAGGGGAGGGCGCGATCGAGGTGATCACGGGGATCGACCGGGATCCCCAGGCGACACGCACGGATTGAGATCCAAGGCCGGCCGATGCGTTGTGGACACAGGAATAAATTCTGGACGAAAACGGCAGAATTGGACAATGTGTACAAGACGATCGGGACTTGCGCGCAAGTCGGCCGGGCCGGCAGCCCCGGCCATCGCGGGGCCGCCTGGGTGCCCCCCCGACCGAACCCTATTCCCACCAGAAGGCATGGCATGTTCGTCGATACCGGCTATCGGCCGCGGCCGCACCAGGCCGAGGTGCACCGTGCGCTGAAGCGCTTCAACGTGCTGGTGTGCCACCGCCGCTTCGGCAAGACGGTCCTGTGCGTCAACGAGCTGATCGATCGCGCGCTGCGGCTGGCAGCGGCGGGCGCGTCGAAACCGCGGCTGGCCTATATCGCCCCGTTCTACCGGCAGGCCAAGGCGGTCGCCTGGGATTACCTGAAAACCTATACCGCGGCCATACCAAAGCGGCGCGTCTACGAGGGCGAATTGCGGGTCGACCTGCCCGGCGGGGCGCGCATCGCGCTGTTCGGTGCGGACAATCCCGACAGCTTGCGCGGCGTCTACCTGGACTGGGTGGTGCTGGATGAATACGCCCAGATGCGACCGAGCCTGTGGGGCGAGGTGATCCGCCCGGCGCTGGCCGACCGCGGCGGCGGCGCCATCTTCATCGGCACGCCCAAGGGCCGCAACCAGTTCTGGGAGATCTACACCCACGCCCAGGGCGAGGCGGGCTGGCATGCGGCGCTGTACCGCGCCAGCGAGACCGGCATCATTCCGCAGGAGGAGCTGGCCGCAGCCCGCCGGCAGATGAGCCGCGAGCAGTACGAGCAGGAGTTCGAGTGCTCGTTCCAGGCGGCGGTGATCGGGGCCTATTACGGGCGCGAACTGGTGGCGGCCGAGGGCGACGGGCGCATCGGCCGCGTGCCGTGGGAGCCCGCCGCCACGGTGGAAACCTGGTGGGACCTGGGCATCGACGACGCCACGGCGATCTGGTTTGCGCAGAGCGTCGGCCGCGAGGTGCGGCTGATCGACTATTACGAGGCGAGCGGCGCCGGGCTGGACCACTATGCGAAGGTGCTGGGCGAGCGCGTTTACGTCTATGGCCGCCACATCCTGCCGCACGATGCGCAGGTGCGTGAGCTGGGCACCGGACGCAGCCGCGTGGAAACGCTGGCAATCCTGGGCCTGCGGGTGACGATTGCCCGCCAGCAGTCGCTGGAGGACGGCATCAACGCCGTGCGCGTCCTGCTGCCTCGCTGCTGGTTCGACGCGGGCAGATGCGCGCGCGGGCTGGAGGCACTGCGCCAGTACCGCGCCGAGTACGATGAGCGCCTGGGTGCGTTCAGCCAGCGGCCGCTGCACAACTGGGCCAGCCATGCGGCGGACGCGTTCCGCTATGGGGCGGTGACGCGGCGCGAGGCCGGGCCGGCGGCGCCGGAAGGGCGCGCCATCACCGGATACTCGCCGCTGGAATTCGGCATGCGCGAGGACGACGCATGACCCCCTGGATCAGGCCGCTGGACTTCGAGGCGCTGACGCAGGTTGCGTTGAACATGCGGGCAATCGACGCGCAGGAGATCTTCGCCTGCCGCCGGGACCGCGATGCAACCGCGCTGGCACTGGAGCTGATGGCGGCGGTGCGGCTGTCGGGGTGTGCCTGGTGTGCCGGGCGCGACCGGCCGGTGGCCGTCTTCGGCGCCGTGGAGCTGTGGCCCGGCCGCTGGTCGGCGCTGATGTTCGCGACCGAGGAGTGGCCCGGGGTGGCGCTGGCCGTCACCCGCTTCGTGCGCAATGACGTCATGCCGATGCTGCTGGGACTGGGCGCGCGGCGCTGCGAAGTGCGGTCGATGGCCACCCACCACGACGCCCATCGCTGGCTGGAGCATCTGGGGGCGCGCGCCGAGGGCGTGCACCCCGACGAGGGATGCGGAGCCGAACCCTTCATCACCTACGCCTGGACGAGGAGCCATGTGCATCTTCAGCGCACCGAAACCGCCGCCCCTGCCGGAACTGCCGCCGCCGCCGACCCGTGATGACGCGGAGGTACGACAGGCCGAGCTGGACGAGCGCCGCCGCCGCGCGGCGGCGGCCGGCCGGTCGTCGACCATTCTGACCGGCGGACGCGGCGACCTGTCGGCCGCCCCCGTCGGGCGCAAAACGCTGCTGGGGGAATGACGCCATGACCGAACCTGAGGCGCGTCGCGTGCCGGGGGATGCGCTGATGGATGATCTGGCGCGCGACCTCATCCGCCGGCACGCAGAGCTGAAATCCGCCCGCGGCACCTGGGAGGCGCATTGGCAGGAACTGGCCGATTTCGTGCGGCCCCAGCGCGCGGAGTTCACCGGACCGCGCACGCCCGGCGACAGGCGCAACCGCGAGATCTTCGACGGTACGCCCGGCCAGGCGGCGGAAAGCCTGGCCGCCGGCTTGTGGGGCATGGTGACGAATGCCGCCAACCAGTGGTTCGCGCTGAGCATCGATGACCCGGACCTGGCGGCGTGGCAGCCGGTCAAGGAATGGCTGGAACTGGCGGCGGAGCGGATGCGCAGCCTGTTCGCCCACAACGGTGGCCAGTTCTATGCGCGGGTGTTCGAGCTGTATGGCGACCTAGCCACCTTCGGCACGGGGGTCTTCTACAGCGAGGACGTGATCGGCGGGGGGTATCTGCGCTTCTCCACCCGGCCGCTGGCCGAGATCTGCGTGGCCGAAGACCATGCGGGGCTGGTCGACACCGTCTTCCGCGCCTTCCGGATGACGGCGCGCCAGGCGGTGCAGCGCTTCGGCAGCGACACGGTCGGCGACAAGATCCGCGATGCCGTCGAGCGGCAGCCCGATCGCGCCTTTCCCTTCCTGCATGCGGTGCTGCCGGCCGCGGAGGTGGGCGGATCCGCCGGCGGCCAGGGGGCCTGGGCGTCGATCTATGTCGACGTCACCGACCGCAAGATGGTGCGGCGCGGCAGCTTTGCGGAGATGCCGTTCCAGGTGCCGCGCTGGTCGACAGCGGCGGGCGAGGTCTATGGACGGTCGCCGGCAATGCTGGCACTGGCCGACGTGAAGATGCTGAACCAGATGGCGCGCACGACCATCGAGGCCGCGCACAAGGCGGTCAATCCGCCGCTGATCGCCTTTGACGACGGCGTCTACCGGCCGATGCGGCTTTATCCCGGCAGCGTCAATTTCGGCGGGGTCAACCAGGACGGCCGGGCGCTGGTGCAGCCGCTGTTCACCGGCTCGCGCGTCGATATCGGGCTGGAAATGGAAGAACAGCGCCGGGGCGCCATCCGCGAGGCCTTCTATTTTTCGCTGATGCAGATGGTCGGCCGCGCCGACATGACGGCGACGGAGGTGATGGCGCGGCAGGAGGAGAAGCTGCGCCTGCTCGGCCCCCATCTCGGCCGTCTGCAGGCGGAATTCCTGGACCCGCTGATCGAGCGGGTGTTCGCCGTGATGGAGCGCAACCGCGCGCTGCCGGAACCGCCGGCGGAGCTGGAGGGGTACCGGCTGACCATCGACTATGTCTCGCCGCTGGCCAAGGCACAGAAGGCCTCCGACGGGCAGGCGATGCTGCGGGCGCTGGAGAGCATCGCGCCCCTGGCACAGATCGACCCCACGGTCGTCGACAACTTCGACCCCGATGTGCTGGCCCGGCGCCTGGCCGAGGCCTGGGGGGCGCCCGCGGCCATCCTGCGCGGGCCGGACGAGGTGGCGGAACTGCGCCGGCAGCGGGCCGCAGCCCAGGCGGCCCAGCAACAGATGGCGATGCTGCAGCAGGCGGCCCAGGCGGCCGAGAGGGGGGCGGGGGCCGCACAGCGCCTGGCTGCGACCGAAGGCGGGACGGACCTGATCCGCGGCCTGGCCGGTGCCGTGGGAGGGGCCGGTGCTTAGCGGTACGGGGTGGCTGCGGCGCACCTGGGCGGGCGGGGCTGCGGACGTGGCGGCCGCCTATCGCCGGCAGCTGGCGCCGGACGACGCGGCGGCCCGGCTGGTGCTGGCCGATCTGGCCCGGCTGTGCTGTGCGACGCAGTCCAGCGTCGTGCCGGGCGACCCGCAAGGCACCGCCTTCAATGAGGGCAAGCGGGCAGTCTGGCTGCACGTGCAGGACATGCTGGCGCTGCGACCGGAGCGCCTGACGGAGCTTATGGAAAGGAGCGAACGATGAGCGAACCGATGGGGCAGGACGCCGGTGGCGAGACGGCCCGGGCCGACTGGACGGCAGAGCTGGGCGACCACGCCGCCCTGGTCGCATCCAAGGGGTGGAAATCCCCGGCCGATGTTGTCAAGAGCTACGCCCATCTGGAACGCCTGGTCGGGGCCGACAGGATCGCCGTGCCCAAGGCCGGCGACGATGAAGGATTCCGTGCCGCCATGCGCAAGCTGGGCGCGCCCGAGGAGGCCAAGGGCTATCAGCTGGCGCCGCCGAAGGGCATTCCCGACGGCTGGTACCGCCAGGACGCGGCCGAGAGCTTTCGCGCGCTGGCCCACAAGGCGGCGTTGACCCCGGCGCAGGCCCGGGTGCTGCACGATGGCTGGGTCGGCACCCTGATGGACGCGGAGCAGCGCCAGGCCGCCGCCACCCACGAGGCCCAGGCCAGGCTGGAGCAGGATCTGCGCGCCCAGTGGTCCGGGGACTATGACCAGAAGCTGGAGCTGGCACGCCGGGCGGCCCGGCACTTCGGTGACGCGACCGAGCTGGACGCGCTGGAAGGTGCCATCGGCAGTCCGGCACTGCTGCGGCTATTCGCGCGCATCGGCGAGCATTTCGGCGAGGACACGCTGGTGGGCGAGGGCGGCGGGCGGTTCGCGGTCGGCGCCGGCGAGGCGCGCGAAGAGATTGCGACCCTGAAGCACGATCCCGACTTCATGGCGGCCTTGGCCAATGACGGCCATCTGGGCCATGCCGATGCCAAAGCCAAATGGCGGCGGCTGCACGAGACCGCCTATCCGGGCGTCGTCGGGGCGTAACGCAGGAACCGAAGCCACGCACGGGTGCGGAGGGATCATTCATGTGTGAACCGACGCTGGCGCTGACGGTCGCTTCGACGGTGGCAAGCACCATCGGCACCATCCGGCAAGCCAGCAGCGAGGCCGCTGCCGATCGCTATAACGCGGCGGTGCTTGAGCGCAATGCAGTCCTGGCCCGCCAGCAGGCGGCGGCGGAGGCGCGACGCATCCGCGATGCCGGCGCCCGTGCGCTCGGCCAGCAACGCGTTGCGTTCGGAGCGTCCGGCGTGGCGGTTGAAGGCACACCCCTGGACGTCCTCGGCGACACGGCGGCCACCATCGAGCTGGACGCGCTGACCGCGCGGTACGGTGGCGAAGTCGAGGCGGCGAACCATCGGGCACGGGCCGCGGCATTGCGCAGCCAGGCGACGGCGACGCGGCGCAATGCGCTGTACGGTGCCGGGACGTCGCTGCTGTTGACTGTCGGCAGGGCGGCCCATAGGACCTTCGGCACATCCAGTGCGTCGGCAAAGAAACCGCCTGCCAGCGTGCCCTATTACCCGGGAGCCGGCTACCTTCCCGGCACAGGCGGGCTCTACTGAGCCCGATCGGAGGCGACCGCCGCGACGGCGACGGCGCAGTGGCGACGCCGGTGCCCTGCGCTTGGGCGGCGGCGCTGGGTCGGCAGGCCCTGGCAACCCGCGTCCATTCCGACGAGCCCCTGACGATGCCATGCCGCTCGCGCGCCCTGCCGGCAATGGAGATGCGACTTGCCGAAGATCTGTGTTCCTGATATGTTCACGTTCGCGGGATGTCGCGGCGCTTGAGAGATCCGGCACGAGAACGCCTTGAGACAAAGCAAGGGGGCGACGTCGCGCGACGCGTCGACATCACGACCGTTTCGGCGGCGGTACATGGCCTTGTAGACGGAGCCCGCGGAGCAGGAGATGGAAAAGGCTCGACCCAGCAATCGCCTACGTAGAGTCCTTGCAATGGTATTCAAGGCAAGGCTTCAGTATTATCGTGTCACGCCAGTCCTATGCCCGATGATCTCGTTCATATTTACCTTGTTGGTTTATCCGTCTATGGGATCAATTAATTTGCTTTCGGTATTGTTTTCAATGGGATTTACGATCTATATCATGGTTTTGATTGTCTTGTTGCGGATTCTTGATATAAGATATGCTGTTGTAATGTCATTATGCATGTTTTGTCTGATTTTCGTTTCCGCTTTGATTCTGTTTTATCAATCCTCAACTACTGAACTTAGAATTGATGGGATTCAAATGATTACGGATGGCCAATTTACTTTGCATGGCCATATACGCAATGCGTCCAGTTCCTTTTTTCTGGGATTGATAGCGGCGGCTGCCACTTTCTTTCCTGCTGTCATAGACGCCTATATCCCGGAATCGACGGACTCGCGAGATGAATGACGTCCTTAGGATTGAGGCCGGCGAAGATGGATCGATTACGATCCATCTGCCGCAGGATGTATCGATCAGCGTGCCGGAACTCACGCCGCTGGGCATAAGAGAATCCGATGAAAGATTCCATACCTATAGCCAGGACAGTCATGTCGGGTTTACAGACGGGAACAGATCCATTGACAATTTCGTCGATTTCCCGCTGCAAATGCAGGCAACTACTTTAGAGAACGCTTTCCTGGCTTTAAGGCATAAGCCGGCGCCATCTTTCTTTGAGTCCCTGGAAAGTGGCGCGGCTGTGAACAATGGCGATGTTTCCGGTGTGCTTGTCTTCGGGGATGTTGTGCATTATGTCTTTCCCGAGCACAGGATTGTCATAAATGTTACGGTCCCGGGACATCTTCTCCATCCCGGTATCGTCGTCAACTATGTCCATGAGGAAGATGGCCAGATCTATATTGTGAGGGAAGGCGTTGGAATTGGCGATTTCGGTGACGTCAATGAGACATTCGGCGAAGCATTATGGGATGTCCAAGATACGGATATCCAGAATCTATTGAATATCTATGGCCGGACCCCGATTCCCGAAGATTTCGATTCGGATATTGATGAGTCAGGTCACGATTGGCGAGAAGGACGAAGGCGAGGCGGAAGGGGCGGAGACGAATTGGAACCAGCCCGCTACGGCTCGACCGGTCCGTTGCGGCACCGTGGGCCGCAGTATGCCGGGCCGGACGACCGCATCGGGGAAGATCTTGAGACAACGGAAGCCCGGGTCGCGACAGTCGTTCGCGCGGGGGCCGGGGGATACAAGCCGGTCTCCGCCGGTTTCTCCGGCGGGGTGATCAGCGGTCTGGCAGCATCGTGGCCGAGCGCGGCGAGACGCAGGGTCCGCCCCGGCGAGGACGGTCGGCACGTCTTCGATGCCGGGAGTGGCGGGACACGAGGCGGCTTTGGCGCAGAGGGAACGTCCATCGGCGATCGGCCTGGGTTGTCGGGCGCTCTTGAGGCGCTGTCGATGCAAGCCGGTGAGGCCGGCAGCCTGATGGAGCCTCCGTCGGACCTTCCCCATCGTGCCGGGAAGAACCAGGTTGTCTATCGGGTTCCGTCGTCGGAGATCGTCTATCTCCGCGACCTTCAAGGGCTTCGCGGAGCAAGCGGAGTGGGGCGGAATGCGCCTGGACACGAAGGGCTGGGCAAGATATCGCGGGGCGCACCGCAGGCGGGTCTGAACGTCGAGAAACCCGCAGACGAGCATCGCGAGGGTGCGGCGCCGGCCGCAGATCCGGGAGTTGGCGACGTGTCGCAGGGCCCCGATCCCGACCGTGGCGCAGAGCGACAGGGCACCGCCGCGATGACCGGTGGGCACCATGCGGGGAAGACAGCGTCGACGGCGCTGAAACGGTCGGCACAAACCCAGCCAGCGTCCTGAATCATTCGAACCGGCGAGAGGTCGTGACGTCGATGCGGGCGCTTCGGTGATGCCGGCGCCGGACCCGCCGTGATGCGGGGACGAGGCAATCGCACGCGGACACTCTCGTTTGCAGGCTTGGAGGCGGTGATGCCGCAGGTGAAGTCAATGACGACGGGATCCAAGGCGGACGAGGCGCAGGTCTTGCCGGAGTTCTCGTTGGGGGAAACGCAACCTGTAGCCGTCCCATTGCCGAAGCAGCAAAAGGCAATGCAGGACGGGAGGGCGGGGGCGCGGGACTATGCGCAGCGGGTCGACGGCGGTGTTGCCGCCATCGCCGCCGGTCGGGCGGCGATCGACCATTGGGGCGCGCGTCTGGAGGCGCTGCGCGATGGGACCGGCGCCGCGGCACCGAGGTTCACCGCCAGGGTGCTCGATGAATTCGATCGCTACAGCCAAGAGACGCTGGCCGGGATTGCGGAGCCGGAGGGGCGGGCGTCTCTGGCGCCGCGGTTGGCGCGGCTGCGCGTCGCTGTGGCGCGAAAGGCAGTGGTGCATGAAACCGCCATGCGGCAGGTGCAGCGGTCGGAACAGGTGGGCGAGACGCTTGGAACGTTGCAGACCGCAGTCGAGCAGGGCCTTCTCAGCTTCGAGGAAGCGGGCGGCGAATTGTCTGCCACGCTCGACGAGGCGGAGTCGCTGTGGATGCCGCCGGATGCCGCCGGCGCATGGCGGAGGGCCGGCGCTGTGGGCCTGGCCGAAGCGGAAGTGCGGCGCAGGATAGCCTGGGATGCCCGCACCGCGACGGATGAATTGCAGCGAGCGATCGGGACTGCGGACGGTAAGGGTGCCGTGGGGCCGGCGTTGGCGGCACTTCCTCAAGAGCGGCTGGAGGTGCTGCTGCGCGTTTCGCAGGATGAGGCGAAGCACGCAGACGCCAAGCGTCAGCGCGCCGGCGAGACCGCACTGCGGGTCGACGCCGAGGAACAGGCGCTCGAGCAGTCGGGGGTCTCAGCACAACTTGACGGCCTGATCGACGACGGGCTTGCGGGCGACGCCGAAGCGGATGTGGTCCTGTCGAAGGCGCTGATCACGTCGTTCCGGCACGGCGGAGCCGTGGCGCGGGGACGGGCCAGGCGATCGCAGGAAGAGCGGAGGGTGCACGCCGTCGCAGCGGTCGGCACGGCGATCGCCGCCGGGTTGCCCCTCGATCCGCACGATGCCGCAGACCGTGCGGCCGTGGATGCCCATTTCGAGACGGTCGAGCGGCACCTGGGCGAGGGGCAGGCGGATCGCAGGCTGGAGGAGCATGCGGACCTCGTTCGGTCGTACGGGATGTTGCCGACAAGGCTCCGCCGGTTCGTCGAGACGCAGCTGGGTGCCGGCACCGCAGATCAGAAGCGGCGGTCGGCAGCCTGGGTTCTGCGCCTCCACCACAAGACCCCGGAGGCGACGGCAGATCTGTCCGACGACACGATTGCCATGGCAACCAGACTGTCGGGCTTGCAGGCCGCAGACATCGACGCCGAGCGGTCCGCGAGCCTGGCAGACGCGATGATCGCCGAGCCCGATGAAGAGACGCGGGGCATTCGTCGCGATCGCTATCGGGCGGGGACGCTGCCCGACAGGGCGGCGGATTGGCTGGAGGGGCGGTATCCGACGGCGTCACGGCTTCTGGGATTTGCTGACGCAGCGGCGCAGTGGTCGAAGACGGTGGAACGCCTGTTCGCCCGCTATGGCGACTTCGACGCGGCCATAGAAACGGCCTGGCGCCGGTTTTACCGCGTCTGGGCACCGACGAGCATCGGCCCATCGCGTTGGCAGCAATATGCTCCGGAAGCTGCCTATCGCGTCAATGACCCGAACGACCCGGACCAGATGTGGATCGGCGAGCAATTGCTGGAGTGCTGGCCGGCATGTTCCGGCAAACCGACGCCGTTGATCGGGCAGGTTCTCTTGCAGCCGGCTTTCGTGCCGGGGAAACGACGGCCCGTCTATGCCGTGCATCCGGCCTACGGCCCAGACGGGAAGCGGGTTGCCGGGACCGGCACGTTGATCTTCGTGCCAGACTGGATGGGAAGCCCTGCCGGGCGCACTGCGTTGAGTGAGGTACCCACCCTGAGTCTTGCACGGCAGATGCTGCCACGTGACCCGCAGCACCAGAGCCTGGTCCGATGACGTCGAAGCGACGTCATCAGTGAGTCAGTCTCCAGCTATTCGAAGCAGGGCAGGAAACGGACATCGGACGGTTTGGCCTGATGCCGTTCGGCTCTACCCACCTTCAATCAACGCGTAGCGGCCGTCCCGGCTTGCCACCTTGCCCTCGCGCTTCAGGCGGGACAACAGGCTGGAGATGCTGGCGCGGGCCATGGGCGTGCCGCGGGAGGCGCCGGCGGCCAGGACCTCGCTGACCGACATGCCCTGTTCGCCGGCCTCGGCCAGCATGTCCATCACCATGGACTGATTGCGCGGGCGCGGGCCGCCGGAACGGCGGCTGCGACGCGGCGCGGGGGGCTTGGCGTCCGTAGCCACCGGTTTGGGTGCTGCCGGCTTCGTGTGCGGAGCGCGTTCCTCGCGCCGCAGGATGGCCAGGGCCTTGTCGAGGCCGGCGAGCTGGTCCTGCAAGCTGCGGATCTGTGCGGCGAGTTCGTCACGCTCGCGGCGGATTTCATCGATCTTGCTGTCGATCATGGGCGTTCCTCCGATTTGTCCGGATACGCTGACGCACGACCGATGCCAAGTCAAGATGCGCGCCGGCACCAGTGCGTTCGGCCGGTTGCGCGCGACCCTTCTTGCCGGAAAAGCGGGCGATGCGCCCGGCCCCGGTGACTGCACGGAACAGACAGCCTTCGAGCGGAAGTGAAGCGTTAGGCGGGGTCTGAAACCCACGGACTCAGGCAACCCCCGTGCCGCATGCCCCTGCAACTCGGACGGAGGACATCCCCCCATGAGTTTCGACGTTGAGACCGCGCGAATTCAGGAATACCGCAACAACCTGGATATCGCCTTGCAGCAGCGTGGCTCCAAGCTGCGCGGCGCCGTGACGGTTGCGACCTATCGCGGCAAGGCCGGCAAGGCGGTGGAGCGCGTGGCGCCGGTGACGGCACAGCGCGTCACCGCCCGCCATGCGGACACGCCGCTGATTTCCACACCCCACGACGCGCGCTGGGTCTATCCGGTGGACTATGACTGGGCGGACCTGGTCGACACGTTCGACCAGTTGCGCGTCGGCGTTGAGC
>JACKIG010000046.1 GCA_020638595.1 Rhodospirillaceae bacterium
TGGGTGCATCCTGGGCAAGGACAGGGGTGGCGGCCAGGGCTGCGGAGAAGGCAGCGGCGACGACCGGGGCGAATGGGGGGCGGGGTGCCACACTCATGGCCTTGGTTCTCCTGCTCTGAGGGTCGGCTTAGGCTCTGGCTGTATACACCTGGTGTGGCTCGTTGGCCCGGGGTTTGCGCAATCCTATGGTGTTTGCGCGCCGCGATGCAACGGCCGGCATGCAGAAGGGGCAATGCCGGCCGCCGACGGCGGCGACGGGGGGCAGGCAGCCCTCAGCAGCATTCCGTCCGTACATCGCTGCGGTGAACGACCTGAAGCCCGACGGCGCCTGCGTCATACCGGCGCCGCAGCCGCTGCGCAGGCGGGGGGCTCGCAGGCTCCCGTATCCCGGTGCGGTCTGCTGCCGGCGCCTCCCCGGCGGCATCGCGCCGGAGCAGGCCGTCGACGGCCGCCGGGATCGAGCCGTAGCTGAGCCCGATATCGGCCAACATATGTGGGCTCCAGCGTTCCAGTTGGCGGATGGCGGCCCGGCGCCGCCGGCGCGCGGCGATCCTGGCCGCCGAACGCGACAGCCACCGTCCTGCGGCTGCCAGCATGGCAAAGGCCGCCTGTCCCTGCGCCGCCTGCGGCGCGCTGCGGCTGTCGTGATGGGGTGTCACGCGTGTCGGCTGAGAGACCATGGCTCCGTCCTCCGTGTCCGTATGGCCGGAGTCTGAGCCATCGCCATTGATCAATCCAACGAATATATTTAATGTTACCCATCAGGGATATTGATGGAGTCGGCCATGGACAGGATCATCGAGCCAGAGCTGTTGCGCAGCTTCCTGGCCATCACCGAGACCGGCAGCTTCAGCGAGGCCGCCGTGCAGGTGGGACGGACGCAGTCGGCCGTCAGCATGCAGATGAAGCGGCTGGAGGAGGTGCTGGGCCGACCCGTGTTCGAGCGCAATGGCCGCACCGTCAAGCTGTCGCGGGATGGCGAGGTGCTGGTGGGCCACGCCCGGCGCATCCTGCGCGCGCACCAGGAGGCCCTGTCGGCTTTCATGGAGTCGGAGCTGGCCGGCGGCGTCGTGCTGGGCACGCCCGACCAGTATGCCGCGACCTTCGTGCCGCCGATCCTGGCCCGGTTCGCCGAAACGCACCCGCGCATCCATGTGGAGGTACGCTGCGATGTCAGCGACGTGTTGCTGCGCCAGGTCAACACGAACGCCCTGGACCTGACGCTGCTGACCTATGGGCACCACATCCACGAAGGCACGCTGCTGTGGCGCGAGCCGATGGTGTGGGTGACGTCGGCCCAGCACTGCGCGCACGAACAGACGCCATTGCCGCTGGCCGTCTTCCAGGGCGGATGCTGGTACCGCGAAGCGCTGGTCAACACCCTGGGACAGATCGGCCGGCCCTATCGCATTGCCTATAGCAGCCTGAGCCTGGCGGGGATCGAAGCGGCGCTCCGGTCCGGCCTTGCCGTCAGCGTGCTGCCGGCGTCCAACGTTGCGCCGGGGTTCCGGGTGCTGGGGCCGGACCAGGACTATCCCGAGTTGCCCCCCAACCAGATTTCGCTGAAGCGCGCGTCCGGCAGCCGGTCGCCGGTGGTCGACGCACTGGAGCGGCACATCCTTGAGACCTGCCAGTCGGAACTGCCGTTCGTTGAAATGCTTCGCGGCTGCCAGATGGCGGCCCGGGCCGCCTGACGTCGGCCATGGACGATCGCGCCGGGCCGGGAATGGGCGGGACGGGTGGCGAGGAGATCCGCGTCCTCGGCATCGTCCAGGGTGTCGGCTTTCGCCCGACGGTGTGGCGGCTGGCGCGCGACTGCGGTCTGGCCGGCGATGTGCGCAACGACGGCAGCGGTGTACGGATCCGCCTCTGGGGCGCGGAGGCGGCGCGACTGGCATTTGTCGAGCGCCTGCGGGCCGAGCCGCCGCCGCTGGCGCGCATCGATGCCGTGGAGCGCCGGCCCTGGTGCGGGCCGGCCCCCACGGACGGGTTCGCCATTGCCGCCAGCGAGGCCGATGCCATCCACACCATCATGCCCGCGGACGCGGCGACCTGCCGCGAGTGCGTGGAGGAGACGCTGGATCCCACCCAGCGCCGCTATCGCTATCCCTTCACCAACTGCACCCATTGCGGTCCGCGGCTGACCATCGTCGCCCGGCTGCCCTATGACCGGCCCAACACCAGCATGGCGCCGTTCGCGCTGTGCCCGGATTGCCGGCGCGAATACGAAGACCCCGCCGACCGGCGCTTCCATGCCCAGCCCATCGCCTGCCCGGCCTGCGGCCCGTCCGTCGCCCTGACGGACATGGATGGCCGGGAATGCGGGTTGCCGGCCGTCGACGCGGTGGCGGCGGCCGCCTTGCTGATCGCCCGCGGCGACATCGTCGCCGTCAAGGGCATCGGCGGCTATCACCTGGCCTGCGACGCCACCGATGCGGCGGCGGTCGCGCGGTTGCGGCAGCGCAAGCGGCGCTACGGCAAGCCCTTCGCCGTCATGGCGCGGGACCTGGCGATGGTCCGGCGCTATTGCACGCTCGACGCGGCGGCCGAGGCGCTGCTGACCGCCCCGGCGGCGCCGATCGTGCTGCTGGCGGCGGATGGCGATGTCCGGCTTGCGGAGGGCCTGTCGCCTGGCCTGGCGACGCTCGGCGTGATGCTGCCCTACACGCCGTTGCATCACCTGCTGCTGCGCGACGTCGGACGGCCGGTGGTGATGACCAGCGGCAACCCCTCGCACCGGCCGCAATGCATTGACGATGCGGCGGCACGGGTGGAGCTGGCGGGGATCGCCGATTGGGTGCTGTCCCACGACCGCGGGATCGTCAACCGCGCCGACGATTCCGTCATGCGCATCATGGCGGGCCGGCCGCAGGTGCTGCGCCGTGGCCGCGGCCTGGCGCCGTCACCGCTGGCGCTGCCGCCGGGCTTCGCCGGTTCGCCGGCCCTGCTTGCCCTTGGGGCGGAGCTGAAGAACACGTTCTGCCTGGTCAAGGACGGCATGGCCATCCTGTCCCAGCACCAGGGCGACCTGGAGGATGCATCGACGGAGGAGGAGTTCCGCCGCAACCTGGCCTTGTTCGAGACGGTGCTGGAACAGACGCCGTCGGTGGTCGCCGTCGACAGGCATCCGGACTACCTGTCGACGAAATACGGGCGCCACCGGGCGGAGGAGGAGGGCGCCGCGCTGGTCGAAGTGCAACACCACCACGCCCATATCGCCAGCTGCATGGCGGAAAACGGCCTGCCGCTGGACGGACCGCCGGTGCTGGGCGTGGCATTGGACGGCCTGGGCTTCGGCGACGACGGCACGATCTGGGGCGGTGAGTTCCTGCTGGCGGACTATCGCGGCTATCGGCGCCTCGGCACGTTCAGGCCGGTGGCCATGATCGGCGGTGCCCAGGCGATCCGCGAGCCGTGGCGCAACGCCTTCGCGCACCTGGATGCGGCCTTCGGTTGGGACCGGTTCGCCGCCGAGTGGGATGGACTGGACCTCCTGCGGTTTCTGACCGCCAAGCCGGTGGCGACGCTGGGGGCAATGCTGCGCCGCGGCATCAACTGCCCGCCCGCCAGCTCCTGCGGGCGGCTGTTCGATGCGGTGGCGGCAGCCGTCGGCCTGTGCCGCGACGAAGCGCTCTACGAGGGCCAGGCGGCGGCGGAGCTGGAGGCGCTGGTGCCGGGCTCGGGCGGCGGCGAGGGTGCCTATCCCTTCGCCATCACCCGGCCGCCCGGCGATGCACCGATGCTGATCGACAGCGGCCCGATGTGGCTGGCCCTGTTGCGGGACCTGGCTGATGGCGTGGCCCCGCCGGGGATCGCCGCCCGCTTTCATCGCGGGCTTGCAGGGGCCATTGCAGAGATGGTGTCCGCAATTCGCTGCCAACCCGGTGGCGCGACAATCGCGAGGGTGGCACTATCGGGCGGTGTGTTTCAGAACAAGGTGCTTCTGGAGCAGGTGGTCCGCAGCCTGTCAGCGCAGGGCTGCGAGGTGCTGACGCACAGCGTCGTGCCCGCCAATGATGGCGGGCTGTCCCTGGGCCAGGCGGTCGTCGCCGCGGCCCGCCATCTGCCGGCAAGCGGGGTGGGCCGCCATGTGCTTGGGCATTCCCGGACGGATCGTTGAGATCTCCAGCCCGGAGATGATGCTGGGGGTCGTGGAGATCGCGGGTGTGCGCCGGCGCGTCAACCTGGCCTGCGTCGTCGACGAAGACCATCCGATCGACGCGTGTCTCGGCGACTGGGTGCTGGTGCATGTGGGCTTCGCCATGGCCCGCATCGACGAGGATGAGGCGGCCGAAACGCTGGCCCTGCTGGAGCAGCTGGGCCAGATGCAGGACGAGCGCGATGCGATGGCCGCGTCCGGCGAAGCGTGAGGCTGGGCGATGCACGAACTGGGAATCGCCCGCAGCATCGCCGCGATCGTCCTCGACCGCGCCGAAGGCCGGCCTGTGACCCGGGTGGGGCTGGAGGTCGGCAGCCTTGCCGCGGTGGTACCGGAGTCGATCCAGTTCTGCTTCGAAGTGTGCGTGCGCGGCACGCCGGCCGAAGGGGCGGCGCTGGTGGTGACGGAGGTGCAGGCGAGCGCCGTCTGTCGCGATTGCAGCCATCGCTTCGATGTCGGCCAATGGCTGGACCCCTGTCCCCGGTGCGGATCGCTGGTGCTGGACCGGCAGGGCGGGGACGAGATCGCGGTGATCGAGATCGAGACTGGGGCGATTGAGGAGGTGGCGTGATGTGCGGAACCTGCGGATGCTCCGACGGGACGGCGACGATCACCGCGTTCGACGCGGACGGGCCGAAGCACGGGCACGATCACCCTCATCACCACCACGACCACGGCCACGGCTATGGCCACACCCATGATCATGACCATGGTCCCCATCACCGCCATGGTGATGGGGGGGCGAACCACACCCACAGTCATGCCCACGCCCATGCGGACGCCTCCGCCGGCGGCGAACGCACGACCATCCGGTTGCAGGAAGACGTGCTGGCCAAGAACCGGGCCCTGGCCGAACGCAATCGCGGATGGTTCATGGGCCGCAACATCCTGGCGCTGAACCTGGTCAGTTCCCCCGGCTCGGGCAAGACGACGCTGCTGGAGCGCACGATCGAAGACCTGAAGGGCAGCCTGCCGATCAGCGTCATCGAGGGCGACCAGCAGACGCTGAACGACGCCATGCGCATCCGCGCCACCGGCGCGCCGGTGGTGCAGATCAACACCGGGGCCGCCTGCCATCTGGAAGCCGACATGATCGCCCGCGCGCTGGCGCAGCTGCGACCGCCGCCGGAATCGGTACTGATGATCGAGAATGTCGGCAACCTGGTGTGCCCGGCCATGTTCGACCTGGGCGAACATGCCAAGGTTGCCATCCTGTCCGTCACCGAAGGCGACGACAAGCCGGCCAAGTATCCGAACATGATCAGCGCATCCGACCTGCTGCTGATCAACAAGATCGACCTGCTGCCCCATGTCGATTTCGACATGACCGCCTGTATCGGCTTCGCCCGGCGGGTCAACCCGGATATCGAGGTCTTGCAGGTATCGGCACGAACCGGCGAGGGGATGGGCGCGTGGTGCGACTGGGTGCGGCACCGCCGCCAGGCGGTCGAAGCGCTGGCACTGGTGTAGGGCCCGATCCGGTCGCGTCGGTCCGATGCGATCGGCGACTCGATCCCTGGCTGTATGGAAAAGCACAAGATGGCAGTGATCCGCTGGGGCATCGTCGGCTGCGGCGATGTGACGGAAATCAAGAGCGGTCCCGGGTTCCGCAAGGCCGACAACTCCGCCCTGGTGGCGGTGATGCGTCGCGACGCGCGCCTGGCGGAAGACTATGCCAGGCGCCACGGGGTGCCGCGCTGGTACGACGATGCCGATGCCCTGATCGCCGATGACGGGGTCGACGCCGTCTACATCGCCACCCCGCCGGAGTCGCACAAGAGCCTGGCGCTGAAATGTGCGGCCGCCGGCAAGCCGGCGCTGGTGGAAAAGCCGCTGGCGATGAACGCGATGGAATGCCGGCAGATGGTGGAGGCGTTCCGGGCACGCGGCCTGCCGCTGTTTTCCGCCTTCTATCGCCGGGCGATGCCGCGCTTCCTGACGATCCGGCAGATGATCGAAGACGGGCGCATCGGCGATCCGCGCTTCGTCACCATCCATCACTTCTCCCCGCCGCGGGCCGAGATGCATCGCCCGTCGGCCCCGGCCACGGAGGACCTGCCGTGGCGCTTCCGCCCGGAGGTTGGCGGCGGCGGCATCTTCGTCGACACCGGCGTGCATATCCTCGACTGGCTGGATTTCGTCTTCGGCCCCATCGTCGATGTCCAGGGGCGGGCCGCCAATCAGGCCGGGCTCTACCCGGCGGAGGATATCGTGACCGCCAGCTTTGCCTTCGCTTCGGGCGTGCTGGCGACGGGAACCTGGTGCTTCTCCGCCCATCGATCGTACGAGCGTACGCGCATCGGCGGCACGCGGGGCGAATTGTGGTTCTCGTTCTTCACGCCCGACCCGGTCTCCCTGATCACCGATGCGGGGGAAGAGGTCATCGACCTGCCCTATCCTGAGCACGTACACCAGCCGCTGATCCAGACGGTGGTGGACGAGCTGAACGGCGTCGGCTTCTGCCCCAGCACGGGGGAAACCGGCACGCGGGCGACACTGGCCGTCGACGCCATCCTGGGGCCCTATCGCAGCGGCGTGCGGGCGGCCGCGACATAGGCCGTGCAGGCGTGTCAGGCCGGCGGCGTTTCGGCCTTGCGCCGGCGGTCGCTGCCCTTCGACACGGTCACGCTTTCCACCGTCGCGGTGATCCCGCGGGATTTGAGCTGCCGGGCAACCAGCGTCGCGAAGCGGCGGGAGTGATAGCAGCCGATGGCGACGCTGCCGGCGCCGGCTTGGCGCAGGTCCACCGACTTGCCCATCAACAGCGCGATGGCTTCCCATTGTTCGGGCATTTCGGCCTGCAGCAGGACCTCGAAGCGCTCGCCTTCCGTGGGCTCGTCCTGGAGGTAGGAACTGAGCAGCGGCACCACCTCCTCCAGCACCGCACGCTCGCGGTCGGAGATGCGGCGGTCGGCCTTGGCCATCATCTCGATCAGATCGATCAACTGGCGCACCTGGTCGCGCCGCGGCTCCAGCCCCACATAGTCGGCCGCGGCCCGGCGGATGGCGTCGACGTCGCGGCTGGCGTCGCTGAACATGCGGGCGGGGATCTCCCCCAGCTCCAGCCCCAGCGACCGGGCGACCATTTGCAGGATGCGATGCTCGCGCGGGTCCAGGTCCTCGTCCACGACGGCGAGGCGCTGCAGGATCTCCAGGATCTCCGCCGAGCCGCGGGGCCGCGACATGCCGACCAGCAGGGCCGGCAGTTCGCGCAGCTCCAGCTTCATGGCGGCGGCCAGCCGCGGGAAGAAGCGCGGCTTGCGACGGTCGGGCACCCAGGCCTTGCTGCCGATCAGGATGACGATGACGGCGACGACCAGCCAGATCACCGCGGCCAGGGCCGCGATGTAGCGCCCCTGGATGAAGATCCAGCTGGCGATCAACGGAAGCAGTGCAAGCGCCAGCAGCGTCGCCGCGGTGATGGAGATGCTCTCCGCCACCTCGCGGATGTGCTTGCGGCTCCACGCCTTGTTGATGACGAGATACGACGCGGCGATCCCCAGCCACGGGCTGATCTGGACGAGAACGTCGATCGTGCTGGTGAAAGCGCTCAAGGGTCCACGCGGCGCCGGAGTACGAAGCGGACGCGCAGTGTACGCCCACCATGGTTCGGACGTACAGCGACGTTCGCCCGGCTTGCCCCGGGATGGGCGGCAGCTATGCCGATGCCGCCCCTCGACGACGGGCGGCGCTTTGGCGTAACCAGACGGTGAAGCAACCCTGTGGGCACAGGGCATTGCACGGCTATGGAGGGCCCAGGATGAGCAAGGGCAATGGGGACGCCGGCGGGAAACGCCGGCTGCGCAGCCAGGACTGGTTCGACAATCAGCACAACCCGTCGATGACGGCGCTCTATATCGAACGCTACTTGAATTTCGGGCTGACCCGGGAGGAGCTGCAATCCGGCCGCCCGATCATCGCCATCGCCCAGACCGGCAGCGATCTTTCGCCCTGCAACCGGCACCTGGTCGACCTGGCCAGCCGCGTTCGCGACGGCATCCGCGATGCCGGCGGCATCCCCATCGAGTTCCCCTGCCACCCCATCCAGGAGACGGGCAAGCGCCCGACGCCCGGGCTGGACCGCAACCTGACCTATCTCGCTGCCGTGGAGGTGCTGTACGGCTATTTCTTCGACGGCGTCGTGCTGACCACGGGGTGCGACAAGACCACGCCGGCGCTGCTGATGGCGGCGGCGACGGTGAACATCCCGGCGATCGTGCTGTCCGGTGGGCCGATGCTGGACGGCCACCACCACGGCCGCGACCTGATGGGCAGCGGCATGATCATCTGGGAAGGCCGCGAGCGCCTGGCCGCCGGCGACATCGACAACGAGCAGTTCATGGAGATGGCCGCCGCCGCCGCGCCATCCATCGGCCACTGCAACACGATGGGCACGGCGACGTCGATGAACTGCCTGGCGGAAGCGCTGGGCATGTCGCTGCCCGGCTGTGCCGCCATTCCCGCACCGTATCGCGAGCGCGGGCAGATGGCCTACCGCACCGGACGGCGCATCGTCGACATGGTGCACGAAGACCTGACACCGTCGCGCGTGCTGACCCGCGCCGCGTTCGAGAACGCCATCATTGCCTGCACCGCCATCGGCGCGTCGACCAACTGCCCGATCCACATCAACGCCATCGCCCGCCACATGGGCGTGCCGCTGGAACTTGCGGACTGGCAGACCATCGGTTTCGACCTGCCGCTGCTGGTCAACTGCCAGCCCGCGGGCAAATACCTGGGCGAAGCCTTCCACAACGCCGGCGGCCTGCCGGCCGTGATGAGGGAGCTGCTGGATGCCGGCGTGCTGCGCGCCGACGCGCTGACCGTCAGCGGCCGCACGATGGGCGAAGAGAGTGCTGAGGCCACCTGCTGGAACCGCGATGTCATCCGGCCCTATGGCGATCCGCTGATGCGCCAGGCCGGATTCGCCGTGCTCTCGGGCAATCTGTTCGATGCGGCGATCATGAAGACGTCGGTGGTGGGAGAGGAGTTCCGCCGCCAGTACCTGCAGCGCCCCGGCGACGAGAATGCCTTCGAGGGCCGTGCCGTCGTCTTCGAGGGGCCGGAGGACTATCACGACCGCATCAACGATCCGGCGCTGGAGATCGACGAGAACAGCGTCCTGGTGATCCGGGGCTGCGGTCCGATCGGCTATCCCGGCGCGGCGGAGGTGGTGAACATGCAGCCGCCCGATGCCCTGATCAAACGCGGCATCACCAGTCTGCCCTGCATCGGCGACGGACGGCAGAGCGGAACGTCCGCCAGCCCATCGATCCTCAATGCCTCACCGGAATCGGCGGCCGGCGGGGGACTGGCGCTGTTGCGCACGGGCGACCGCGTGCGCATCGACCTGAACGCGCGCTCGGCCAATGCGTTGGTGCCGGAGGCGGAATGGGATGCCCGTCGGGCGGCCTGGACACCGCCGGACCTGCCGGATCAGACACCGTGGCAGCAGATCTTCCGCCAAACGGTCGGACCATTGTCGACCGGCGGGTGCATGGAACTGGCCACGGCGTTCCAGGACGTCGTGCATACGCGCGGCAATCCGCGGGACTCGCATTGAGAATCAGGAACGCGCGTCAAGCGACATCATCCCTCGCTTGACGCGCCACCGTCTCGCGGCACTTCGGGCCGGCCGCCGCACATCGGCACAAACGGGGCCGCGGCGGTCGCGGCCCGGTGCTGTCACCCGCCGTTTTCGGCCATGTTCTGGAGGATCTGCCGCAGCGAACGCTCCAGCGCCTCGACATCGCTCTCGCTCAGTCCGGCGACGGCGACCTTGTTGACCTCATCCTCGCACGGCATCAGCTTGTCGCGCAGCGACCGGCCCTTTTCCGTCAGGAAGATGTTCATCTTCCGGCGGTCGCGCGGATTGCGGACCCGTTCGACCAGGCCGCGCTTTTCCATGCTGTTCAAGGCCGTCACCGTCGTCGGCTCCATCATGCCGACACGGTGGCTGAGCTCCCGCTGGGTCAGCCCGTCTTCCTCCCACAAAGCGCGCAGGAAGTACCACTGGCCGATCGAGACGCTCATCGTCGAAATCCGCGTCGCCAGCGCGCGCGACATGGCGCGTTGGGCATCGCGAAGCAGATGGGCTGTCCCATAGTCGGCCGCTTGCCAGCTGTCGCTGGAAACGGGTCCCACGTCGATTTCGTGGGCTTCTTCGCCCCTCGCTAACATGGTCGTTCTCTCATCGTTGAGCGGTGGCGGGGTCGAGGCCCTGCCCCCGCGTTCATACCCCAGGCGCCGGGTGCGCCGAGGATCGACCGAAGGCATCGCTTTGGTGTCATATAGTCTACACGGATTGGGTTTCTTATGTAAGCAAATTTTGTGCTTCTGCTAAGAAAAGCTGGCGAACGTTGAAAATCTACCGCCTTGCGAAGCCCAATCGGCGCCAACATTGATCATATGATGGGGCAAATACCCAATTGTCCCAAGGGGTTCGAGAGATGGCTCGAACTATTACCGGTCTAACAATTGAAGCCGCCTTCGATGTGTGCAATGCACATGGGACAGTGACCGGGGCGGAGGTCGCGAGAGGTCTTGCCGGCCATATGACATTGGCGGGCGGCGCAAAGTGTAGAATTTGGGCGAGGGAAACCATGGGCATGGTGACGGTGGCGGCCGTGCAAATGGCCTGCGGGCCTGGGGCGGACGGCAATATCGAGCGGATGGAACACCTCGTGCGCGCAGCGGCCGCACAGGGCGCCGACATCGTCCTGACGCAGGAACTGCCCGCCACGCCGTATTTCTGCAAGGACCAGGATCCGGCGTTCTTCGCGCTCGCGCAGCCCGTTGCCGGCCACCCGCTGGTGGCCCGCATGGCGGACCTTGCGCGGACGCTGGGGATCGTCCTGCCCGTCAGCATCTTCGAGCGTGCCAACACCGCCTATTTCAACAGCCTGGTCGTGCTGGATGCCGACGGCGAGGTGCGGGCGCTCTATCGCAAGTCCCACATTCCCGACGGACCCGGATACCAGGAGAAGTTCTATTTCAGCCCGGGCGACACGGGCTTTCAGGTGGTGCAGACGCGCCATGGGCGGCTGGGCTGTGCGGTCTGCTGGGACCAGTGGTTCCCGGAATGTGCCCGCACCATGGCGCTGAAGGGGGCGGAGATCCTGCTCTATCCCACCGCGATCGGATCGGAGCCGCAGGATCCGTCCTGGGACAGCCAGGGCCACTGGACGCGGGTGATGCAGGGCCATGCCGGCGCCAACCTGATGCCGCTGGTCGCCGCCAACCGGATCGGCCGCGAAACCGGGCACAGTTGCGACGTCACCTTCTATGGCTCGTCCTTCATCGCCGGGCCGACGGGGGAGATCGTGGCACAGGCGCCGCGCGATGCGGAAGCCGTGATCACCGCCCGTTTCGACCTGGATGCCATCGCCCGCCAGCGGGCGGCCTGGGGGATCTTCCGTGACCGCCGGCCCGATCTCTACGGCAGCCTGCTCAGCCTCGACGGCGGACCGTAGGCGCCGCGCCGGCAGGGCCACCGGTTAGACGATCATCGCCTCGCTTGGGCCCGGGCTGCCCAGCAGGTCGGCGATCGTTGCCAGGCCCCGGCGCACCCGTTCGCGCGTGGCCTCATGGCTCAGGCACAGGCGGATGGCGGCGGGGCTGTCGGCCGGGTCGACCGCGAAGGCACCCCCGACGACGACCTTGACCCCACGGTGTTCCGCCTCCAGCCGGAAGACGTCCGCGTGCCACTGCGGCGGCAGCGTCAGCCAGACATGGAAGCCGTGGGGATCGGCGGCAAAGTGGCGCCCGGAGATCAGGTCGCGCGCCATGGCCTGGCGGGCGGCGGCCTCGTCCCGCTGGGTCCGGTTCAGCCGGTCGGCCGTGCCGTCCTCGATCCAGCGGCTGGCGATCTCGGCCATCAGCGGCGGCGGCATCCAAGAGGACAGGCTGACAGCCGATCGCAGCGCGCGGGCCAGGTCCGGCGGCGCGTGCAGATAGCCGACGCGCAAGCCCGGTGCCAGGCTCTTCGAGACGCCGGTGATGTAGATCGTGCGCTCCGGCGCGAGTGCCGACAGCGGCGGCGGGCGGACCGGCGGCAACGCCCCGAAGACGTCGTCCTCGATGATGGTCAGGCCGCGCCTGCGCGCGACGGCCGCGATCGCCGCGCGGCGGCCGGCGTCCATCGTCGTGGTCGTGGGCGTGTGCAGGGTGGGCAGGCAGTAGAGCACCCGGGCGGCCACGCGCCTGCACGCGGCATCCAGGCCGTCGGGGCAGAGACCGCCGCCGTCACCGGGAACCGGCACGATCTTCAGCCCCAGGTGATGGGCCATGACCTTGACCGGAGCATAGGTCAACGCGTCGGCCAGAAGCACGTCGCCCGGCCGCATCGTCGCCAGCAGCGATGCCAGGATGCCGTGCTGTGCCCCGGCGGTGAGGACGATGTCGCCCGGCCGCGCATCCAGGCCGAGGGTGCCCAGCCAGCGGGCTGCGGCCGCCGCATGGCGGCCGGGGCTGTCGACCGTACGATAGTCCAGGAACGAGGCCAGGTCGGCCGCCCCCGCCAGGTTTCCCAGGGTGTGGGCCAGGCATGCCGCCGCCCCGCCCGGGAAGGGCAGGTTCAGCGAGAAATCGATCGGGCCTGCCGGGGGGCGCGCCAGGTCGGCGGTCACGGCCCGTGCCGGCAGGGGGCCGGCCTCGCGCACATAGGTCCCCCTGCCGACCTCGCCCAACAGGAACCCCCGGTCCGTGGCGTCGGCATAGGCCCGGGTGACGGTGTTCAGCGAAACGCCCAGTGCGTGGGCCAGGTCCCGTTGCGGCGGCAGGCGTGCGCCTTGGGCCAGGCGTCCGCGGGCAACGGCCTCGGCGATCGCATCGGAAATCCGCCGGTATTTCGGACCGACGCGTCCGGACAGGTCCGGCAGCCAGATTGTCATGATGACAATATTCCGATTGAACCAAGTTCGTTGTCAATACAATCTGGATAAATTGCATTGGTTTGTGGCAGGAACGGTCATGCGGCACGACACCCCGCGGGTCGGGATCTCTCTCGCCTTCGTCTGCCTGTTCATCCTGGGTGCGATGCCGATCATCGCGAACAGCCGGCCTGCCGGTTTCGGCGCCTTGAGCTTCGCCTTCTGCCTGTCGGCCTGGCAGCTGCTGTGCTCGCTGCCGCTGCTGCTTCGCGAGGCCCGCGGCGGGGGCAGGGGTATCTTCGGGGCCGGCCTTGCCGCGGACCTGCGGCGCCGGACGGTGGTGATCATCCTGGCGACGGGGGCGATCTTCGCGCTGTCCACCTATGTCTACGTGCTGGCTGTGGAGAAAGCGGGCGCCGTGAGTGCGGCGATCGCCATCCAGGCCTATCCGCTGTTCGCGATCCTCCTGGAGACCGTGGTCCTGAAGCGCCGGAAGAGTGCTGCGGAAGTCTTGTGCGTCCTGGTGCTCGTGACCGCGCTGTACTTCCTGGCCACGGGCGGAACCTGGCGGATCGCCGGCTTCTCCGGCTGGTTCGTGCTGGCGCTGGCCATTCCGTTCCTCTGGAGCATCGCCCATGTGATCGTCAAGGAAGTGCTGGACCGCACGCCGATCACCCCGGCCCAGGTGACGTTCCTGCGGGTGCTGGTCTCTGCCCTTGCTCTCGGGATCGCCGCAGTTGCCGTTGACGGGCCCCGCAGTGTCGCCCGGGACCTGGTCAACCGCGACTTCCAGGCCTTCGCGCTGGTGATGGGACTCGTCTACTACCTTGAGCTGATCTTCTGGTTCCATGCCGTCCGGCATATCGCCGTCTCGATGGCCAGCGCCATCACCGTGCCGGCGCCGGCGCTGACCATGGTGCTTGCCATCGCCTTCCTGGGCGATCGGGTGGCGGGCTATCAGGCGGGTGCCCTTGCGGTCGTCGCCGCCAGCATCTACGGGCTGATCCTTGCAGGCGCCAAGCGCCGCTGCGGACCGGCCGGCCCCGGGCAGGAAGCCCGGGCGGCCGATGCGCCCGCGCCGTGAGGGCGCCGGCGGCCGCGGCGGTCAGAGGATGTCCAGCCGCTCCCAGACCGGCAGGCGCTCGGACAGGAACTCGTTCATCTTGCCGACCAGGAATTCGTGCCGCTCGGCCGGGTCCTCGATCGGCTTGTCGTCACGCAGGAACTCGTCGCCGCGCGCCAGCACCGGCTCCACGACGAAATTGGCCAGGGGTTCGGGCTGCCGGGCGATGCCGGTCGCCAGGGCCAGGTACAACAGCCGTTCGATCAGGTCTGTGTTCAGGCCCGCGCCCAGCTGCGGCGCGGCCAGCGCCTCGCGCACCCGCTGGTCGGCGTACCACGACCGCTCCGCCACTGCGCGGTTCAGCTTCGCAACCGCCTGCTTGTCGGCCAGCAGGCGTTCCGGCGGGGTGATCACCACCTGGCCGGACCCGACCAGCATGCCGACGACCTCCGGCGCGCGGATCGTCGTCTCGCGGACGGCCGGGATGTCGAGCAGGTCCCCGATCTCCTTCGGGCCTTCGCCCAGCGCGTCCAGGATCGGCACATAGGCGCGTTCCCCCATGGCCGCCTCGCCCTTCGGCACCTTCAGGGTGCGGCTGACCTTGTCGCGCGGAATGACCAGGCACAGGCGCAGGCGACGCAGCAGCTCCTCCTGCCGGCCCGGCGACAGGCGCCGGGCACCGCGGACATAGATGTCCCGGCGGAATTTCTTGATGTAGCAATAGTCGCGGACGGTCTCCTTCAACAGCGGGTCCTCGATCTCGTTGAGGATGGCCGCCTGGTCCTCCGTCACGGTCAGGTCCTGGAAATTCTCCACCAGGCCCGCCGACCCGGCATAGCTCAGCTTCGCTTCCGCCAGTTCCGTCGCCACATCGGCGAAGTACATCGGCTCCCAATGCTCGTTGATGTACTCATGCGCCATGTAGTTGTACATGTCGCGCGAAGCATGGTTCTGGATCATCTTGAAGGACGGGTTGTCCTTGATCAGCGTCGCATCGGTCTCGCCCAGGCGGTTCAGCAGGTCGAAGGCGAACCGGATGCGGTTGTCGGTGCGCCCGTGCTTCAGCCGGCTGAACTCCAGCAGCATCCGCTGCAACGGCATGGCCAGCGTCCAGCCGGGCATGCAGTTGTAGCTGACATAGGCCACGCCGCCCGTCTTCAGGTGGTTGCGGATGAAGCGGACGATGGCGCGGCGGTTCTCCCGGCTGACCCAGGTATAGACGCCGTGCAGGGCGATGGCGTCGAACTGCGGCAGCTGGCCGGGGGCGGCGTCGGCCAGTTCCTCGAAGCTGTTCTCCAGGAAGTGGACGTTGGTCAGGCCGCCGTCCTCGGCCAGGGCGCGGCTGGCGACGATGTGGCTGGGCAGGAAGTCGACGCCGTAGAACTGCGACTGCGGATTGGCGGCGGCAAGCACGCACAGCGTATGACCGCCGCCGCTGCCCAGCTCGCAATAGGTATAGCTGTCGGGCAGCGGCGCGGGCTCGTGCCCGCCAAGCAGGGCGACGGCCTGGAGCAGGTGCGGCTGCAATTCGGAGTGGTAGCCCCCGACATACTCGACATCGGCCACATAGCCGCCGGACCAGCTTCGCATCGCTCTCTCACAATCGGTGGAGATCTAAGTGAATGCTGCTTACCACAGGCGGGCATGCCCACAAACCGGCGTTTGGCGTGCGCGCGGATGATGGGCCTGGACGCGGCGGGCCGATTGCCGCCTGCGGCGGGGCCTGCCAAACTGATCCGTCCGGGTGGACAGGGCCGGGTGTAGCGGGACCGAGAAGGGGCTGGCGCCATGCTGCCGAGCATTTCCTTTGGCATCGAGGATATCGCGCAAGGCCGGCAGCGGCGGGTCGTGGCGGCGGAGCCGCTGCGCATCCTGCTGATCGGCGATTTCAGCGGTGCGGAAAGCTGCGGCGAGCCCGCCGGCATCGGCCGACCCATCGGCTTCGACCGCGACACCTATGAAGACTGCCTGGCGCGCCTGGCGCCGCGCCTGCGGCTGGACCTGCCGGGCGGCACGCTGGAGCTGCAGTTCAAGGAGATGGACGATTTCCATCCCGACCGTCTGTTCCACCAGGCCGGCGTTTTCGAGCGGCTGCGCGGGCTGCGCCGGCGGCTGACAAACCCCTCGCTGTTCGCAGCGGCGGCGGCGGAAATCGCCGGCTGGGGCGGGCAGGGCGGTGCCCCTGCGGCCGGCGACGGAGATGCCGCGCACCCGGCGCCGGACGACCCAGGCGACGATGCCGGCCTGCTTGATGCGGCCCTTGCGGCCACACCCCAACAGGTGCCCAGTGCATCGACCGACCGGGCCGATGCGCTGGTCGATGCGCTGGTCCGCTCCGTCGTGGCACCGCACGTGGTCCCGCGGCCCGACCCGCGCCAGGACGAACTGGTGGGCGTGGTCGATGCCGCCATCGCCGACGGCCTGCGCGCCATCCTGCACCATCCGGCGTTCCAGCGGCTGGAGGCGACGTGGCGGGGGCTGGAATTCCTGGTGCGTCGCCTGGAAACGGGCGCGCAGCTCAAGCTCTACCTGCTCGATACCGGGCGGGCGTCGCTGGCCGCCGACCTGCTGGATGCCACCGACCTGCAGAAGACGGCCTTCTTCAAGCAGGTGGTGGAACCCAGCATCGGACTGGAAGGGGGGGAGCACTGGGGCCTGATGGTCGGCCTGTTCGGCTTCGACCACACCGCGGGGGATGCCGCCCTGCTGGGCCGGCTCGGCCGGCTGACGGCGCAGGCCGGGGCCGCCTTCGTCGCCACCGCGCGCCCCACCCTGTTCGGCGCCGCCGACCTTGCCGCCACGCCCGATCCGGACGACTGGGCCGACCAGGGCGACGCGGCGGATGCTGAGGCTTGGGCCGTGGTGCGGCGCATGCCCGAGGCGGTGACGATCTGCCTGGCGGCCCCCCGCCTGCTGCTGCGCCAGCCCTATGGCCGGTCCAGCGATCCGTGCGAAGCGCTGGCATTCGAGGAGGTGGAGGGCGTGCCGGCGCACGGGCATTTCCTGTGGGGCGAGGCCGGCCTGGCGGCCGCCTTTGCCATCGGCAGCGGCTTCGCACTGTCCGGCTGGGGGCTGCGCATCTCCGCCACGGCGGAGATCGAGAACCTGCCGTTCTTCGTGGCGGCCACCGGCGACGGCGATCGCGAGCCGGTCCCCTGCGCGGAGGTGCTGCTGACCGAAAGGGCCGCGGCACGGATGCGCATGGCCGGCGTCACGCCGGTCCTGTCGGTCCGCAATCAGGACATGGTGCGCATGCCCGGCCTGCAATCGATCGCGGAGGTGACGGCCCCCCTCGCCGGCGGCTGGTCCACCGATGAGTGAGCGGACGGGATCATTGCCGTACCGCCTCGCGCTGGCCGCCGCAGTGCTGCTGTGTGCCGCCTGCGGCGATGACGAGGGGTCCGTCGAGGTCCTCAACGCCAGCGGCCTGGGTATCACCCTGGAACTGACGGACGGCGCCAGCCTCGACGCCGCCAAGGCGGAGGCGGAAGACCAGTGCCGCCGCTATGCCCGCATGCCCCATCTCGGCTACACCGCCTTCGAAGGCGACGACACACTGGTGGTGTTCTACGAGTGCCGGTAGGCGATCGCCGTCGCGCGCGTCACCGGGGCACGACCATGGAGGGGTCGTCGGTGATACGGTCGGTGGTGCTGGTGATGCGCGGCGTCCCGGGCGAGAAATCGTGGTCGAGAAGGCGCTGGAGGACGATGCCGAGGTCCGGCGAGTAGTATTCAGTGGCCGTGGGCGCTGCCCAGGCGTCAAAGACCTGCGTGTGGTCGATGATGACGGTGTCGTAGGCGCAATCGCCGATAGTGACCGTGTCGGTGCCGACAATCTCGTAGACCCCGGTATAGCGCATGGTTTCGCCGTTCTCGGTGGACGTCACCGGAATCTCGAAGCGGTCGCCGGTGTTGAACGCGAAGATCGGGTCGAGGGGCGCGCCGTATTCGAAGGCATAGCCGCCGCCCTGGCTATCCGGGCCGGCCAGCATGAACAGGCCGCGATACATCTTGAACGTCAGGATGTTGCCGCCGCCCAGCTCCGTGCGAAGGATCGTGACGCCGTCGCGGCCTGGGTAGACCGTCGTCGGCACCCCCTGTTCGAATATCGTGAACGGGGTTGTGTCCCCCGGTTCCGGGCAGGCGGCATCGGCCAACGCCGGCACCAGCACCGCAAGGAGAGCGATGAGCCTCATCGGTGCCTCCCGCCTTTTTCGTTCCCTTGACGTCATGGCGCAGACATACCCAGGCGAGCAGCGATGCACAGTGATGGCTGTCACGTGTTCCAGGGGAACAGTACTTATTTGCATGCTGGACCGCCCACACAGGGGGCGGTCCAGCATGCAAATAAGTACTATGTCCCCTTGATTCCAAATAAGTATTATGTCCCCTTAATCCTGCCCCCTCAATTTCCTCTGTAAATAAGTATTGTGTCCCCCTGATCTCCCCACCAGCCCAACGAAGCGGCTGCGGGTTACGCCGCCGGCCGTTCGTCCGGTGCGGCGTCGTCTGGTGACAGGGGCACGTCGTGGCGGGTCAGCATCTCGCGCTGGCGGGCGGCGAGGGCGGTCTGGTCGAAATCGGCGATCAGCTCGTTGAACAGCTGGTACCAGTTCACCTCGGCCTTCAGGTGGATGAAGACGGATCCCAGGCCCAATGCGGCGCGGTCCATGAAGACGAACTCGCGCGGGACCTCGATGGTCCCCAGGCGCTTCAGCTCGCCATGGACGGCGGCGGCCTTCTCGCGGCCGTAGACGCCGTTGTTCGTCTCGCCGATGGTGCGGGTGCGATCCTCCAGCACCGGGGCGTAGAGGAAGCCGGCCCAGACGTTCAGGACATCGACGATATCGTTGGTCAGGTGGCCGAACCCCCAGGTCCGGTAGGCTTCCGCGGCCCGCTCGCGGTCGTTCGTTTGCAGGGCGCGATAGAGCTCGATGACGCCGCCGACGAATTTCGGCGGAAAGACGCGCACGCAGCCGAAATCCAGCAGGTTGATGGATGTGTCCGGGCGGACCGAATAGTTGCCCAGGTGCGGGTCGCCATGGATCACGCCGTAGTAGTACAGCGGCACGTACCAGGCGCGGAACATGTTCAGCGCCAGCAGGTTGCGGCGCTCCAGCTCGCCGCCGACAGTGGACAGGATCGGTTCGCCGTCCAGCCAGTTGGTGGTCAGCAGGCGCTTGGTCGACAGTTCGGGCACGACCTCCGGCACGTGCACGCCCGCCTCTTCGGCCAGCATGCTGCGGTACAGCCGGCAATGGCGGCCTTCCAGGTCATAGTCCAGCTCTTCGCGCAGGCGGGCCGAGATCTCCGCGTGGATCTGGCGGGTGGAGATCGCCTTGTCGTACCGCTCGAAGATCCCGAGAATCAGCTTGAGCTGGTTCAAGTCGGCCTCCACGGCCGAGCGCATGTCCGGGTACTGCAGCTTGCAGGCCAACAGCCGCCCGTCATGGTGGACGGCCTTGTGCACCTGGCCCAGCGAGGCCGCGGCGGCGGCCTCCTTCTCGAAGCCGGCGAATCGCGACTGCCAGTCGGGGCCGAGCTCCGCGGCCATGCGCCGCTTGACGAAGGCCCAGCCCATGGGCGGCGCATTGGCCTGGAGCTGCTGGAGCTCGCCCACATATTCCTGCGGCAGCGCTTCGGGAATCGTCGCCAGCATCTGGGCGACCTTGACCAGGGGACCGCGCAAGCCCCCCAGCGCGTCCTTCAGGTCGGCGGCGTGTTTGCCGCGCTCGACCTTCAGGCCCAGATAGCGCTCCCCCGCCAGGCGGGCGGCCAGGCCGCCCATCTGCGTCGAAACGCGGGCGTACCGCATCATGCGGCCGCCGAAGCTGTTTTCCTCCGACCCCATGGTATTCCGTCTCAGGCGTCCAGGTTCCAGGAAGCCGTCATGGATCCATGGCGGCCAGCTCGTCGATCAATCCCCTTATCACATTCAGGCCCTGCTGCCAGAACTGCGGGTTCGTCGCATCCAGGCCGAAGGGGGCCAGCAGCTCGCGGTGGCGCATCGTGCCGCCGGCGCGCAGGAGATCGATGTACTTCGCGGCGAAGCCTTCGCCCGACTGCTGATAGACGGCATAGAGCGAGTTCACCAGGCAATCGCCGAAGGCATAGGCATAGACATAGAACGGCGAGTGGATGAAGTGGGGAATATAGGCCCACCAGATCGCATAGGCATCGTCGAAGCGGATCGCCGGGCCCAGGCTGGTGCGCTGCACGTCCAGCCAGATCGCGCCCAGCCGCTCGGCCGACAGCTCGCCCTGCCGGCGCTCGGAATGGACGCGGCGCTCGAACTCGTAGAAGGCGATCTGGCGCACGACGGTGTTCAGCATGTCCTCCACCTTCGAGGCCAGCATGATCTTGCGGCGCCGTGCGTTGGTTTCGCCGTCGATCAGCGAGCGGAAGGTCAGCATCTCGCCGAAGACGCTGGCCGTCTCCGCCAGGGTCAGCGGCGTGTCGGCCATCAGGTGGCCCTGGGCCCCCGCCAGCACCTGATGGACACCGTGGCCCAGCTCGTGCGCCAGCGTCATCACGTCGCGCGTCTTGCCCTGGTAGTTCAGCAGGATATAGGGGTGGGCGCTGGGTACCGTGGGATGGGCAAAGGCGCCCGGCGCCTTGCCCGGCCGGGCCGGCGCGTCGATCCAGCCCTCGGCGAAGAAGCGCTGGCCGATGGCGGCCAGGTCCGGCGTGAAGCGCTGATAGGCATCCAGGACGATGCGCTCGGCCTCGGGCCAGGGGATGGTGCGATCGTCATCGTCCGGCAGCGGCGCGTTGCGGTCCCAGTAGTCGATCTGGTCGGATCCGAACCAGCGCGCCTTCATGGCGTAGTAGCGGTGGGCCAGCGCCGGATAGGCCGCGCGGACGGCCTTCAGCAGCGCGTCCACCACCGAATCCTCGACGAAGTTCGACAGGTTGCGCGCCGACCACGGCTCCGCAAAGCGGCGCCATGTGTCCTCGATCTGCTTGTCCTTGGCCAGGGTGTTGGTGATATGCGCGAACAGCCGCGCATTCTGTCCCAGCACTTCGCCGATCGCCTCCGCCGCCTCACGCCGCCGCCCGGGGGAGCGGTCGGTCAGGCAGTTCAGGGCCTCGGTCGAGGTCATCTGCCGGCCGTCGACGGGGAATCGCAGTTCGGCGATGGTTTCGTCGAACAGGCGGCCCCAGGCATTGCGGCCGGCCACGGCCTTCTCGTGCAGCAGCCGCTCCACCTCGTCGCTCAGCTGATGGTCGCGGAAGACGCGGACGTCGCGCAGCCAGGGCTCGTAGTGCTTCAGGGCCGGCACCGTCATCAGGGCGTCGAGATCCGCCTGGTCCAGCCGGTTCAGCTCCAGCGTGAAGAACAGCAGGTTGCTGGATATGGACGTCACCCGTTCCTGCATCGTCTGCAGGAAGCGGCCGTTGGCGCCGTCGGACATATCGTCGGCATAGACCAGGTAGGCATAGCTCATCACCCGGCCCAGCGTCTCGTCGATGGTCTCGTAGTCGACGATGGCGGCCGCCAGCTCCTCCCCGTCCAGATCCGACAGCTTGCCGGCATAGCGGGCGTGGAAGCCCAGCGCTGCCTGCTCGGCCCCGCGCAGGTCGGCGTTCAGGGCCGACGCCTCGCGGCTCTCATAGAGATGGCTCAGGTTCCAAACGGGCAGTGGCCCCGGTTTCGGGGCGGCCTTGTCCCGGGACGTGGCCATTTCATTCATGCGATACCTCCATCGGCGGTCCACCCAATATGGCGTACCGATCGCAAGGCGCCAATGCCCCGGCGCTGCAATGGATGCCGGAACCGGCCCGTCACCGGATTACCCGGGCGGCCGAGCCATGCTAATTTTCCATAACGCCGGATGGGCCGGCGGCCGCCATCGTTGCTTTTTGTCGGGGGCCGGTCGGGTGGAATTGCCCACTCGGTCAGTATTCATTACCTAAGGATATCGTTGCAACACAGTGACGGGGCTGGGAGGGCTCGCCATGACGCTGCCGGCA
>JACKIG010000047.1 GCA_020638595.1 Rhodospirillaceae bacterium
AGGTCCGGGTCGGTCCACTCCCCGGGGATGGTCGGGAACACCCGTTCATGCACGCTGCCCGAGGCGTCGCCGTTGCGGCAGAGCCAGGCTTCCTCCGCCGTGAAGCAGAGGACCGGTGCCAGCCACGCCGTCAGGCTGTCGAACAGGATGTCCATGACCGTGCGGGCGGCCCGCCGCTGCAACGCATCGGGGCGGTCGCAGTAGAGGGCGTCCTTGCGGATGTCGAAATAGAAGGCCGACAGGTCGACGGCACAGAAGTTGTGCAGGTCCTTCATCAGCTGCAGGAAGTCGAAGGCGTCCACCTGCCGCCTGACTTCGGAGTCCAGCTCCGCGACCCGGTGCAGGATGTAGCGCTCCAGCTCGGGCATCTCGCCATGGGCGACCCGCTCGTCCGGGGTGAAGCCGGCAAGCGCGCCCAAGAGATAGCGCATCGTGTTGCGCAGGCGGCGGTAGGCGTCGATGTGGAACTTCAGGATTTCCGGCCCGATGCGGACATCCTGGCTGTAGTCCGATCCGGCCACCCACAGGCGCAGGATATCGGCACCGTTCGCATCCGCCACCTCCTGCGGCATCACCGTGTTGCCCAGCGACTTGGACATCTTGCGGCCGTCTTCGTCCAGGACGAAGCCGTGCGTCAGCACCGCGTCGAAGGGCGCACGCCCGCGCGTGCCGCAGCTTTCCAGCAGCGAGGAATGGAACCAGCCCCGGTGCTGGTCCGACCCTTCCAGGTACAGCGAGGCCGGCCACATCAGGTCGTCGCGCACCTCCAGCACGTAGCTGTGGGTCGCACCGCTTTCAAACCACACATCGACGATGTCGAAGACCTGGTCGTAGTCGGCCGCGGCATAGTCGGGGCCGAGGAAATCCTGCGGATCGCGGGCGAACCACGCGTCCGAGCCCTCCTGCTGGAAGATGTCGCCGATGCGCGTCAGCACCGCCTGATCCTTCAAGGGCTGTCCGGTCTTGCGCTCCACGAAGATGGCGATGGGCACGCCCCAGGCGCGCTGGCGGCTGATGCACCAGTCGGGCCGCGCCTCGATCATCGCCGACAACCGGTTGTAGCCGGCCGGCGGGCAGAACCGCGTCTGCTCCAGCGCCTTCAGCGCCGTCCGGCGCAGGCCGGTCGCTTCCATCGAGATGAACCACTGCGGCGTGGCGCGGAAGATCAGCGGCGCCTTCGACCGCCAGCTGTGCGGATAGGAATGGGTCAGCCGCCCCTCGGCCAGCAGCGCCCCTGCCTGGGCCAGCGCCGCGGTGACGGCGTCGCTGGCGTCGCCGCGCTTGCCGTCGCTGGTATAGGTCGCCCGGCCTTCGAACAGCGGCACCTGCGCGGTGAAGCGCCCGTCCTGCGCCACCGTCTCCGGCAGCGGCAGGCCGTGGCGGCTGCCCAGCTCAAAGTCCTCCGCCCCGTGGCCGGGGGCGATGTGGACGACGCCGGTGCCCTGTTCGGTGGTCACGAACTCGCCCGCCAGCGCTGGCACCTCGAAGGCATAGTTCTCCGGCGCGCCGACACCGTGCAGGGGGTGATGGCACACCGTGCCCGCCAGCGCGGCACCGGGGAAGCTGTCGACCAGCCGCCAGTCGGCGATCTTCGCCCGCTTGGCCACGTCGCCGGCCAGCGCCGTCGCCACGACCAGACGGTCGCCGACGCGCGCGGGGCTGCCCTCGTCCACCGTCGCGACCTCATAGAGGCCGTAGTCGATATCGGCCCCATAGGCGACGGCACGGTTGCCGGGAATAGTCCAGGGCGTGGTGGTCCAGATGACGATGCCGGCAGGTGCGTCCGTCAGGCTCGCCCTCTCGCTGCGGATCACCGGAAACCGCACCCAGATGGTGGTGGAGACGTGGTCGGCGTACTCGACCTCCGCCTCGGCCAGGGCCGTCTTCTCGACGACGGACCACAGCACCGGCATCAGCCCCTTGTAGAGCCCGCCGTTCATCAGGAACTTGTGGATCTCGCGGACGATCTGGGCTTCGGCCGCGTGCGTCATCGTCAGGTACGGCCGGTCCCAGTCGCCCAGCACGCCCAGGCGCTGGAATTCGTCGGACTGGACCCGGACCCAGTGCTCGGCAAAGCTGCGGCATTCCTGGCGCAGCTCCAGGATCGGCACGGCGTCCTTGTCGCGGCCTTCGGAGCGGTAGCCCTCCTCGATCTTCCATTCGATCGGCAGGCCGTGGCAGTCCCAGCCGGGCACGTAGTTGCTGTCCTTGCCCAGCATCTGCTGCGAGCGGGTGACGATGTCCTTCAGGATCTTGTTCATGCCCGTGCCGATATGGATGTTGCCATTGGCATAGGGCGGCCCGTCGTGGAGGATGAACTTCTCCCGGCCCGCGGATTGCTCGCGCAGGCGGGCATAGAGGCGCTCTGCCTTCCATCGCTTCAGCAGCTCCGGCTCCAGCTTCGGCAGGCCGGCGCGCATGGGAAAGGCCGTGCGCGGCAGGAAGACCGTGGCCTTGTAGTCGACTGCGTCGGCGGGCGCGGCGCCGTCGGGGGTTGGTACGCTCATCTGGGGTGGGACCTCTTTGACCGGATCGGCCGATGCGGCTGCCGTGGGTGCCTGATCCGGGTGCGGTGGCATTCGACCGCCGCGGCGCGGGGAAGCCCGGCAGCTGGCGGTCACAGCGGTCGGCAGGCGGGGACGCCTGTCCTCAGGCCCGGCCCCCGCATATGGGGGCCGGGACGATAATTCGTCCCGTGGCGAAGGGCGGACGTGGCATCGGCGTTTCCTGCATTGCAGCGCGATCCTACCCCATCCCGATCTTCGGTCAAGGAATTGACGGCCCGCGGGCGCCCGCACCCGGCTGTCGCCATCGTGAACTGCGGGCGGCACTATAGGGGCGATGCAGACGACCGGTGGTGGTAGTCTAAACTGATTGCGCCAGCCATGGTGCGCAAACGACGGCAGACGGCATGGTGGCCCCCGATCCCGTAAACTCGATCCGGCCCGAAGGCACGACGCTCGCCGGCCATGGCGGTGGCGGGGATTGGGGCGACCGCCCGCTGCGCCGCGAGGCGCCGCGCCGGCCCGCCGCGGACCCCGAAGATATCGTCGTCCTGAGCCCGGATGCCGAACGCGCGGTCGCAGGCGCCGCCCAGCCCCCGCTGCTGCCCCTGGGGTGGCTGGTGCGCCTGGGCCACGCCATTGGCCGGCTGTGGTTCCTGCTGACCACGGACGAACAGGTGGGCGATGCCGACGCCCCACCCCAGCAGGCACCGCCGGGGCGCATCCCAAGCTTCCGGGCCGCGCGCCCCGTCGACCCGCGGGACCGCCGCCTGCACCAGCGCGTGCTCAGCAAGGGGTGCACGGTGCGCATCGACAGCCAGGTCTACGAGATCCTGGACGTCAGCCTGGGTGGCTTCACCTTCGGCCCCGACCGTGGCGCGCTGATCGCAAACCAGCGCTTCTATTTCGAGCTGTCCTTCCATGGCGACCCGCCGGTCCGGCCGGTTCGTGCCGACGGCACCATCGTCAGGGTCGCCAATGGCATCATCGCCGCGAAATTCTTCCTGCCGCTGACGACGACCCAGCGCCTGATCGCGGAATTCGTTGCCCGCAATATGGATTAGCGCTGCCGAGCCCCATCCGGCGCGCCGGAACCCGGCCGAACCGGGACGAACCCCGCCCGGCCCGGCCGACGCCGGTCAGGCGAAGAGGCGCAGCGACGTCACGGTCGCGGTGCCCGAACCGTTCTTGTTCGGCACGACCGTCAGGCGCAGATGGCTGGCGCCATGGATGTCGAACCGCAGGTCCTCGCGCTGGAACGTCGCACCGTTCGGACTGAAGGTGTAGTCCTGCGCCAGGATCTGGCGATAGGACGCCCCGCCGTCCGTCGACACCTCGATGCGGACCTGCTGGGTCCGCTCGCGGTCCGTCTCCTCAACCTCGTAGGCCAGGCGCGAGATGTCCTGGGGGTGGTCGAACTCGAAGACGATCTGTTCGGTCGTGTCGGCGCGACCGCTCAGCCACCGTGCCGCCCCCGGGCCGCCGATGCCGTCCAGCATGTTCTCCACCGGATGGGCCGGGTCTTCCGACGTATAGGCGACCGCCGCCTGGGTGCTGAGGTCGATCTCCCCCGGATGGCTGGCGACGGCCACATCCGCGCTGTCGCCCAGCATGCGCTTGCGCACGCCCGTCCTTGCCTGCGTCATGGGAGCCCTCCTCGTTGGTTAATGCCTGTATATGGCGTTGCAACCGGAGTATTCCAGCAATCCCCGAGGGCATGGAACGGCAATGCAGCCACTGTCCGCGTTCGCCGACCCGTCCGTCGCCATGGCGTTCGTGCGGGACAATACCGAACTGGTTGCCCCCCCTCTGGTGCCGGAGCTGCGGTTGCATCTGGCCACGGAGATCACGCCGCTGTGGCAGGCGACGGAAGACGTGCTGGCCAGCACCGGCCTGCCGCCGCCCTATTGGGCCTTCGCGTGGCCGGGCGGGCAGGCCATGGCGCGGCTGCTGCTGGACCGTCCCGACCTGGTCCGGGGCCGGCGGATCGTCGACTTCGCCGCGGGTTGCGGGCTGGCGGCCCTGGCGGCAGCACGGTCCGGGGCGGCCGGTGTCCTCGCCTCGGACATCGACCCGCTGGCGATGATGGCCCTGCGGCTCAACGCTGCGGCCAACGGCCTTGCGGTCGACACGACCACCGCGGATCTGGTGGGCCAGGCCCTGGACGGCATCGACGTCGTGCTGGCCGGGGACGTCTGCTACGAGAAGCCCATGGCGGCGCGTGTCACCGGCTGGCTGCGGGTGCTGGCCGCGGCCGGAAAGACCGTGCTGCTGGCCGACCCCGGCCGCACCTACCTGCCGCAGGGCGGGCTGGACCCACTGGCCCGGTTTACCGTCCCCACGACGCTGGAACTGGAAGACCGCGACCGGCGCGACACCGTCGTCTGGCAGGTGCGGCCCTAGCCAGGGGGGTCATTCCGGACGGCTGCAGTTCACCATCCAGGGGATGCCGAACCTGTCGACCAGCATGCCGAACCGCAGCGCCCAGAACGTTTCCTGCAACGGCATCCGCACGGTCCCGCCCTGGGACAGCGCGTGGAAGACCCGCTCTGCCGCCGGCACGTCGGCGATCTGCAGCGACAGGTGGAAGCCCTGGGGCTTCTCCTGGGCCTCCGGCGGCACGTCCGAGCCCATCAGCATCTGGTCTTCGAGCTTCAAGCAGGCATGCATGATCTTGCCGCCCCAGTCCGGCGGCACATGCTCCGCCATCGGCGAGCCCTGGTAGGACAGCATCACCTCGATCGTTCCGCCGAGGACATCCTGGTAGAACCGGAATGCGTCCTCGCACCTGCCCTCGAAGGCGAGATAGGGGTGGATGCGCATGGCGACGGCTCCCTTTCGCCCGGCAATTGCCGGCGCACACCCGGGCGTCGGACGTATCAGAAAACGGTGTGCGCGCGCTACGCTAACACACTTCACCGTCCATGGGTGCCCCTTCGCCGGGGACGTGACATGCGGCGCGGCCTCTGGTTTCACAGGGGCGATGCGGCGTCAAAGGCCGCAAAACGCCGCGAGCCCGCCACAGTCCCCCGGGAGGGTTGACACATGCCGCCTGCCCGCACCGCCGCATACGCCCTCATGGCAATCCTCGCAGCCCTGGCCGCCACCGCCGGCAGTGTCCGCGCCCAGATGGATTGCGTCGCCGATGCCGGCCGCGAGGCCTTGCTGCTGCAAGGCCAGGTCGCGGGGCAGGACCGGTTCACCTATCCGTTTGCGCCGGGACTGTCCTTCGTTCTTGCCCCGGTTCCCGGGGGTTGGGCGGTGCGCGTCGAGACGCCGGACGGTCGCGACCTGTCGGCATTGACACCGCCCCTGCATGGCGAGACCAACCCCCGGCTGCTTCTGGGCTGGCATTTCCGCAACGCCGACAACACCGGCGCCAACCGCGGCGACGTCAACGCGCCGCAGCATCGCCGCGACTTCATCTTCGGCCCGGGCGTGCCGGACGCCCTGGACAGCGGCGACACGGCCGGGCTGGCCGCCGCCGCCGAGGCCGCGCAAGCGTTCGGCCAGGGTACCATTGCCCTGCTGGACCACGGTTTGGCCGACCTGGAGCGCGGGCAGCGGGCACGCATGGTCTATCTGCGCTTCGACGCCTGCCTGCGCTGGCCCGCCGGCGGCGGGAACGCCGCACCGGTCCCGGACGATGCCGCCCCCTCCCCCGCGCCGACGGCCGAGCGGCTTGACCAGGCGATGCGCGCCTGCGGCCTGGACGCGGACCTGTCGCCCGATCCCTTCCTCGTGCCGTCGCACGTGCAGGCGGACTTCGACGCAGACGGGCTGGCCGACCTGGCCGTCCCGGTCCTGCGTCCCTCCGACGGCAAGCGCGCCGTCGCGGTGTGCCTGGCCGGGGGACGGCTGCACGTGCTGGGCCTGGCCGGCGAGATGGGCCATCTTCAGCCCGCCTATTTCGACCGCATGGACACCTGGCTTCTCCACCCGCCCGGCCCCGCCGGGCAGGGCGTCGGGGAAGGCCCGCCGCCGACGCTGGCCGGGTCCGGCATCGTCCTCGGCATCGCCGAATCCTCCAGCGTCCTGGTCTATTGGAACGGCACCCGCTTCGACGCCTATTGGCAGGGGGATTGACCTGCGGACCCGGCAGCCCGTGCCGGACAGGCCATCTGCCCTTGCGATCCGCGCGGCGCATGGTCCCCAGGTGCAGCGGCAAGGCCGATCGACCGCCTGCGCCCGCAACCCGGCGTCAATCGCCTTGCCGTTGCCGCCGGCCGCGGCGATGATCGGCATCGCTTTCCACAACCGGGCCGGATCGGATGCTCAACAAGACCATTGTCCTCCTGATGGCGCTTGGCGCCCTGGGCTGCGCGCCGCGCGAGACCGTGACCGTCGACGCCGATGTCAGCCAGGAGGATCTTGCACCCTATCAGGCGCCGGGGACCGCTTCCGTCACCGGCCAGGGTTTCATGCGGCAGCGGGGCGGAACCGTCGTCACCTGTGCGGGCGAAGACGTCTATCTTATGCCCGACCTACCGCCGATCAGGAATGCCATCCAGGCCCTGGCGGGCGGGCATGATGTCGAACTGGCGGGGGCTCGGCGATGGGGGCCGGCCGCTCACAGGTCGCAATGCGACGCGCAGGGGAATTTCGCGTTCGAGAACCTGCCCGCGGCCACGTGGCAGGTCCTGACGACCGTCTCGTGGGAAGTGGACCGCCGACCCCAGGGCGGCGGCCTTGCCCGCGTGGTCACGACGACGGACGGCGAAGTGACCAACGTGCTGCTGACGGATGCGGACGTCGTCACGGCCTTCTAGGCCGCGCGGTCGCAAGCGATCCCGGCCTGTCGGCCCGGATCCGGCCGATGGTGGGCGCGGTTGGGATTGAACCAACGACCCCTGCCGTGTGAAGACAGTGCTCTCCCGCTGAGCTACGCGCCCGGGACCGGCGGTATCTAAGGGCTGGGTGCCGGTGGTGTCAAGCGGCGCACCGGCGGCCGCCGCCCGCCCGGAAAAATTGGTTAACGGGCCGAAATGCGGCCGAATCTGGGCGCATCCTTTACGATCGCTTAATCGGCCGAACCCCAAGATACCGCTGGACAAAGACGGGACCGGCCGGCTTCGGGCACGGCTGCGCCCCCCAAGCCCTTGCGACCCAAGGAGGCAGCGGCCGACATGCGCATGGCAACCCGCGCGGCAGCACTGGCGCTGGCAGCCACGATCGTGGCGGGATGCCTGCCCTATCCGGTCAGCCGCGTGGCTGACCTGCAGGAATCCGCCCTGGTGTCGTCACTGCCCCTGGTCGGCCGCCCGGCGGGGGCACCGGTTGCGCGTGTCGCCCCCACCGTGATCTTCGCCGACCCCGGCTACGGCTGGGGCGGCATCGTCGTGGTCATGCCCGACGGCCGGCAGTTCCAGGGCGACTTCACGATGATCGATCGCGGCTGGCAGGACACGGACTGGCCCGAGCCCGGACCCGGCAGGCTGGAAGCGACCCTGCATGAGGGCACCGACACCATGCGGTGCCAGATCGTTGTCGGCAACCGGACTGCGCTGGCGCAGTCGGGGGTCGGCACCTGCGGCATTTCCGATGGCGGCACCACAAGCGTGATGTGGTGAGCCATGAGGCGGAGCGGCCGCGGCAGCACGCCCGGCCGCTTTCCCAGAAGGGGGAGAGTATACGGATGCGATCGGCACTCGCACTGGCGGCAGCGCTGGCCCTGGCGGGCTGTACGGGGGGCCTCGACTTCGGCTCGAAATACCGGCCGCCTGTCGACTACCAGATGAGCGTCAACCATGGCGTGAACTACGAAGCGGACCTGTCGGCCTGCCAATCCTTCGCCGACGCCATCGACCCGGTGGAGGAAGGGCTGGTCACGGCCTTCGTCGGTGCCGGAACGGGGGCCGGGCTGGGCGCGATCACCGGCGGCATCGTCACCGAGGTGACGGTGTTGAGCGCGCTGGGCACCGGTGCAGCGTACGGCGCCCTGATCGGTGGCGTGGTGGGCACGGCCAATGCCGTCCAGGCCCAGTCCCAGGCCGTGACGACCTGCTTGCAGAACCGCGGATATGCGATCCTGCGCTAGGCTGCTGGCCGCGGCGGCGCTGGCGGCCTGCTTCGCGGCGGCGCCGGGGGCCGCCAGCGTCGGCTGCGGCGAGGCCCTGACCCAGGCGGCTGCCCGGCATGGCGTTCCGCCGTCCATCATGCTGGCCATCGGCCAGGTGGAAAGCGGCCTGAACCCCCTGGCCGTCAACAGCGAGGGCACCCCCCATTTCCCGGCCGACCAGGCGGCGGCCGTGGCCCTTGTCGAGGCGGAACTGGCCAACGGCCGGCGGCTGATCGACATCGGCTGCGGGCAGATCGACCTGCACTGGCATCCCGACGCGTTCGCGTCGCTGGAGGCCGGCTTCGATGCAGCCACCAACGCCGACTATGCCGCCCGGCTGATGGCGACCCTGTACCGGACCTACGGCGATTGGACGAACGCGGTCGCGCGCTATCATTCCGGCGATCCGGCGGCCCAGCAGCGCTATCTGGCGATGGTGTCCCAGCGTCTGGTGGGCACGCCGGAGGCCGGGCTGGTCGTGTCGTACGCCCTGGCGGCGGCGCCGCTGCCGGTCCCGTCGGCAGGGGCGCTGACCGCCGCCGATGTGGCCGTGATCCGGGGCAGCGACCCTGCCGCCCATGGCGTGCGCATCGTCCGGGCCGGCGACGGCAGGCAGGCGGCAACCGACGCGGGACCACGCGTGATACGGATCGCCGGCCGATGAATTGTTGCCCTTTATGTGAGTTTGCGAATAAGATAGCGCAAATGTTAGGAGCCTGATCGCCATGCCCCTCCAAAGTGTCCCCGCGGCAGACAATCGGCGTATCTTCCCGCGCAATGCGGTGATCTGGAGGGGGCGATTCGCGACTGAAGCGGCAACCCATGAATGTGTGGTGCTGAACGTCTCGGTCGGCGGTGCCTGCGTGCGCACCACTTTCCCCCCCGAAGTGGGCGACCACGGCCGTCTGACCATCGACCGGGTGGGCGAATTCGATGCCGAGATCGTCTGGGTGAGTAACCACACCAAGGGCCTGGGCATCCGGTTTCGTGATACGCCGGGCGATGTCCGCCGCACCTTCCTGTTGCACTGATCGGCTGCGGCCGTTTTCTTGACAGTCAAGGCGCCTGGACGCGCGCGCGACGTGCTGCCGTGCCGTCCAGGATCTGCCCTGCGGCCTCCACGCCGCCCCACGGCATTGACGTCGGCGGGGTACGCCCCCTAGTGTCGGACCCGTTCATCGGCCCCCTCGGGGGATATCCTGTGGCATCGCCGCTACGCTGACGGGCGAAGGATGGCCGACATACTCGTCCAATTGGAGAAGCTGGAGCGGGCCCTTGCCCACCTGGAGCAGGCGGTGTCCGCGCGCGAGAAGCGCCTGCTGGACCAGGTCGAGGCGGAACGGGCGGCCTTGCGCGCCGAAACCGATGCCGTGAGCGACCGGGTCGACCAGACCATACAGCATATCGAAGACCTGCTGGACCGGTGAGGCCAACCCCATGCCGCGCATCGACATCACCCTGAACGGCCGCGTCTACCCGATCGCCTGCGAACCGGGACAGGAAGACCGGGTCATTGAGATCGCGCGCTATCTCGACGCCAAGCTGACGGAAATCCGCGGCTCGGTCCAGACGGCCAGCGACACGCATCTTCTGGTGATGGTCAGCCTGCTGGTGGTCGACGAGCTGTTCGATGCGCGCGAGGAAACGGCCGCCTTCGGCGAAGCGGCCGCGGCCGACCCGGGCAACGGCGCCATCGCCGCGGAAGCGATTGGCCGGCTGGCCCAGCGCGTGGAGGCCCTTGCAGCACGGCTCGATCGCGCATAAGTGTGGTCCTGGGGCGGAGTGCTGCCGGGTGCGTCAGGTTCCTTCATCCCTGGGGCCGTATTCTATCGCTCTTGGGAGCTGTCACTGGCGGGATCTTGGTCTCGCTACATGGTGCCCACCTGCTTGCGCAGGGCCCGGAAGGCGATGACACCGACCAACGGCCACAGCGGCGCCGCCCCACCCTTCCTGCCTGCGACCGACCTGGCCGACCGCAAACGGGCCGTCCGGACGCAGGCCAAGCAGCGCCGGGCCGAAGCCCATGCGCGGCACGCAACCATTGCCCCCTTTGCCGTGCGCGACGCGTTCCTGGCGACCATTCCGCTGCCCGTCCGCGGCGTCGTCTCGGGCTATCTGCCTTTCGGGGAGGAACTGGACCCCAGGCCGCTGATGGTCCACCTGCACACCGCCGGCCTGGCCTGCTGCGTGCCGGTCATCCTGGGCAAGGGCCGGCCCCTGGCCTTCCGGGAATGGTCGCCGTCGGCCATCCTGCGGGTCGGTGCCCACGGCATCCCCATTCCGGGCGCGGACGCGGCGGAGGTGACGCCCACATTGCTGATCGTCCCGCTGCTCGCCTTCGACCGCCAGGGCCGGCGCATGGGCTATGGCGCCGGCTACTACGACCGCACGCTGGCGGCGCTGCGCCGCACCTCGCCGGTGACGGCCGTCGGCGTCGCCTATGCGGACCAGGAGATGCGCGAAGTGCCGACGGACGAACACGACGAGCCCCTGGATTGGATCATCACCGAGAGGGATGTCCTGGCAATCAGCCTGACGGAGTATAGATGACGCCCGGGGGATGGCCCGCGCGGGTGTCGAAGCGATCATGAAGCTGCTTTTTCTCGGGGATATCGTCGGCAAGTCCGGCCGCGAAGCGGTCCTTCAGGGCCTGCCGATGCTGCGTGAGCGGCTGGACGTCGACTGCGTCGTCGTCAATGGCGAGAACGCCGCGCACGGCTTCGGCATCACCCACCCGATGGCCCAGGACCTGTTCCGCGCCGGCGTCGACTGCCTGACCACCGGCAACCATGTCTGGGACAAGCGCGAGATCATCGCCCATATCGACGACGAGCGCCGGCTGCTGCGGCCGATCAACTTCCCGGCCGGAACGCCCGGGCGCGGTGCCACCATCGTCGAGGACCGGTCCGGCCATCGCGTTCTGGTGATCAACGCCATGGGCCGCCTGTTCATGGATGCGCTGGACGATCCCTTCGCCGCCGTCGACCGGGCCATCGCCGACGCCGAGATGCCGCGCGACGTCGACGCCATCGTCGTCGACTTCCATGCCGAAGCGACCAGCGAGAAGATGGCCATGGGCCATTATCTCGACGGGCGGGTCAGCCTGGTCGTCGGCACCCACAGCCATGTGCCCACGGCCGATGTGATGATCCTGACCGGCGGCACCGCCTATCAGACCGATGCCGGCATGTGCGGCGACTACGACAGCGTCATCGGCATGAAGAAGACGGCACCGATCCACCGCTTCACGACGAAGATGCCCAGCGACAGGCTGGAACCGGCAGAAGGCCCCGCAACGCTGTGCGGCCTGCTGGTCGATATCGACGCGGCGACGGGGCTTGCGCGCAGTGCCGCACCCCTGCGCTTCGGCGGCCGCCTGTCGCCGGCGTGGCCGGCCGTCACCTGACACCGGCCGCGCCCCGTATTGCGCGCCGGCCCGTCGTGGCCTAGTAGACACCCCAGGCCCAAACCGGCACAAGGCGGGAACACCTCGCCAAACAGACAATAGAGTGGTGATGCGATGGCTGGTCATTCGCAATTCAAGAACATCATGTACCGCAAGGGCGCGCAGGACGCCAAACGGGCCAAGGTGTTCACCAAGCTGCAACGCGAGATCACCGTTGCCGCCAAGACCGGCCTGCCGGAACCGGACAAGAACCCGCGCCTGCGGGCAGCGATCCAGGCCGCCCGCAAGGCCAGCATGCCGAAAGACAACATCGACCGCGCCATCAAGCGGGCCACCGGCAGCGAAGGCGACGCCGACTTCGTGGAGAATGCGCTACGAGGGCTACGGTCCCGCCGGGGTGGCGGTGATCATCGAGGCGCTGACCGACAACCGCAACCGCACGGCCGCCGAGGTGCGCGCCCTGCTGGGCAAGTTCGGCGGGTCGCTGGGCGAGACGGGCTCGGTCGCCTTCATGTTCAACCAGGTGGGTGAGATCGTCTATCCGGCCGAAGCCGGCGATGCCGATACCGTCTTCGAAGCGGCCCTGGAAGCCGGCGCCAGCAATGTCGAGAGCGGCGACGACGGCCACGTCATCACCACTGCGGTGGAGGATTTCGCTGCCGTGCGCGACGCCCTGGAGGCGGCGCTGGGTCCGTCTGATTCCGCCGGCCTGGTGTGGCGCCCCGCCAATACGTCGGCGGTGAACGAGGAACAGGCCGCAACCCTGCTGAAGCTGCTGGAGGCCCTGGACGACAACGACGACGTCCAGCGCGTGTCCGCGAACTACGATATCTCCGACGAGGTGATGGAGCGGCTGACGGCGTGACCCCGCGCCCGCCGCCGGCACCAACGGGCGTTGTCGCCATGCGTATCCTCGGACTTGACCCGGGCCTGAAGCACACCGGCTGGGGGGTGATCGACACCGCCCCGGGGCGGCTGGTCCATGTCGCGCATGGCCGGGTGGATACGGACGACTCCGCGTCGCTGGCACAGCGCCTGGCCACCCTGCATGCCGGCCTGGAGGATGTGCTGGACCGGTTCCGCCCTGCCGAGGCCGCCGTGGAGGAGACGTTCGTCAACACCAACCCGACGGCGACGCTGCGGCTGGGCATGGCGCGGGGCGTCGTCCTTCTGGTGCCGGCGCTGTCCGGCATCCCGGTGGCGGAATACGGCGCCAACCACGTCAAGAAGTCGGTGGTCGGGGTCGGACATGCGGGCAAGCCCCAGGTCCAGGCGATGATCGCCCACCTGCTGCCGGCAGCACAGGTCAGCACGGCCGACGCCGCCGACGCTCTGGCCGTGGCCATCTGCCATGCGCATCATCGCGAGACGCAGCAGCGCCTGGCGGCGGTCGCGCACACGGTCCCGCGATGATCGCCAAGCTCTCGGGCATTCTGGACAGCATCGGCACCGACACCGCCGTGATCGATGTCGGCGGCGTCGGCTACCTGATCTCTGCCTCGCGGCGCACGCTGGAGGCGCTGGGGCGCCCGGGGACGTCCGTGCGCGTCGTCGTCGAAACGCTGATGCGCGACGATCGCCTGCAGCTGTTCGGCTTCGCCGACACGGGCGAGCGGGACTGGTTCCGGCTGCTGACGACCGTCCAGGGCGTCGGCCCGCGCATGGCCCTGGCGGTGCTGAGCGTGCTGGACCCAACGGCGATCGCCATGGCCGTCGCCGCGCAGGACAAGGCGGCGTTCATCCGCGCCGACGGTGTCGGCGCCAAACTGGCCGCCCGCATCACGGCCGAGCTGCGCGACAAGGTGGATGCGATCGCCCTCACCCCGCGCGAGACCGCCGCACCGGTCGCCGCCCGGCCGGATGTCGCGCCGTCTCAGACGGCGCCGCGCGACGACGCGGTGTCCGCCCTGGTCAACCTGGGCTACGGCCGGTCGGAAGCCTACGCCGCGGTCCTGAAAGCGGCGGCGACCCTGGGGGATGATGCAGCGGCGCAAGCCCTGATCCCGGCCGCGCTGCGGGTGCTGTCGCCGTGAGCATGGACGGGCAGCCCCCCGACCGCCTGGTCGGCAGTGCGCCCAGCAGCGAGGATGTGGGCGGCCCGTCGCTGCGTCCCACCAGCCTGGACGACTTCATCGGGCAACAGCCCGTTCGCGCCAACCTGCGCGTGTTCATCACCGCTGCGCGCAGCCGCGGCGACGCGCTGGACCATGTGCTGCTGCACGGGCCGCCGGGCCTGGGCAAGACGACGCTGGCGCAGATCGTGTCGCGCGAGCTTGGCGTGAACTTCCGCGCCACCTCCGGCCCGGTCATCGCACGTGCGGGAGATCTGGCAGCCTTGCTGACCAATCTTCAGCCGCACGATGTCCTTTTTATTGACGAAATTCATCGCCTAAATCCTGCCGTAGAGGAGATTCTTTATCCAGCGATGGAGGATTTCCAGCTCGACCTGGTGATCGGCGAAGGGCCGGCGGCGCGGTCGATCCGCATCGACCTGCCGATGTTCACGCTGATCGGCGCCACCACCCGGTCGGGCCTGATCACACGGCCGCTGCGCGAGCGATTCGGGATCCCGCTGCGGCTTGATTTCTATTCGCCCGAGGAACTGGAACAGATCGTGTCCCGGGGCGCCCATCTGCTCGATTGCCCGCTGACGCCCGATGGCGCGGCAGAGATCGCCCGGCGTGCCCGAGGAACCCCCCGGGTGGCGGGGCGGCTGCTGCGCCGCGTGCGCGACTTCGCCGCCGTTGCGGGCGCCGGTGCGATCGACGTGACGGTCGCCAGCTCCGCGCTGGCGCGCCTGGATGTCGATGCCAGCGGGCTGGACGCCATGGACCGGCGCTACATGGCGCTGATCGCGGACAACTATGGCGGCGGGCCGGTCGGGGTGGAAACGCTGGCCGCCGCGCTGGCGGAGCAGCGCGACGTCCTGGAGGAAGTGATCGAGCCGTACCTCTTGCAGCAGGGCTTTCTGCAACGCACGCCCCGCGGGCGCATGCTGGCCGAGCGCGGCTATCGCCACCTCGGCATTCCGCCCCCGGCCGGGCGCAGCATGCAGCTGGACCTCCTGGGCCGCGGAGCCGACAACGGCGATGGCTGAGGCAAGGGCGTCCGCCGACGCGGCCCACCGGCTGATGGTCCGCGTCTACTGGGAAGACACCGACGCCGGCGGCATCGTCTACTACGCCAACTATCTCCGGTTCGCCGAGCGGGCCCGCAGCGAGCTTGTGCGCCTGGCGGGCCTCGATCAGGCGGCCCTTCTCTGCGACCACGGCATCGCGTTCGCAGTGCGGCGGTGCGAGATCGACTACCGGGCTCCGGCGCGGCTTGACGACCTGCTGTGCGTGGTCACGCGGGTGGAGAGGCTGGGCGGCGCCAGCATCGCCATGCGCCAGGAGATTTTCCGCGACGAGACCCCGATCGTCGGCTTGTTGGTGGATCTGGTTTCTGTCAACCGTGACCTCCAGCCGGTCCGGTTGCCGCCGGAGGTGCGGGCCACCCTGGCGCAATGGCAGGCAGGCGATCGCCCGGCAGCGACGGCGCCGGCGGCTTGAGACGGTAAGGACGCAAGAAAAAGGCAGAGGCGGAGCAGGAAGCCGTAACCATGAAACTGAGGACTGTTGCAGCGTTCGTCGCCTTGCTGTCCGGCCTTGCCGCTGCGCCGGCCATGGCCCAGGACCCGAGCGCCCTGAACACCGTGCCCATGCTCGCGCAGGAGACCCGGGATATCACGCTGCTGGGGCTGTTCCTGCAGGCCGACATCATCGTGAAGGTGGTGATGTCCCTGCTGCTGATCGCCTCGGTCTGGTGCTGGGCCATCATCTTCGAGAAGTCGGTGCGGGTGCGCCGCCTGCGCGGCCGCGCGGATGCCTTCGAGGAAGGCTTCTGGTCCGGCGGATCGCTGGAAGACCTGTACGACCGCATCGGCACCACGCCGCGCGAACCGATGGCGGTGGTCTTCTCCGCGGCGATGAAGGAATGGCGGCTGGCGGTGGACCGCGGCCTGCCGACGGAAGGCCACATGCGCGCCGGCCTGCAGCAGCGCATCGAGCGCGTGATGCAGGTGGCCCAGACGCGGGAGATGAGCCGGCTGGAGCGCAACATGGCCTTCCTGGCATCGGTCGGCTCCACGGCGCCGTTCGTCGGCCTGTTCGGCACGGTCTGGGGCATCATGAATTCGTTCACCGCGATCGCGGCGGAGGCGAATACCAGCCTGGCCGTCGTCGCGCCGGGTATCGCCGAGGCGCTGTTCGCCACGGCGCTCGGCCTGTTCGCGGCGATCCCGGCCACGGCGGCCTACAACAAGTTCGCCAACGACCTGGGCAAATACGGGGAGCGGCTTGAGACCTTTGCCGACGAGTTCGCGTCGATCCTGTCGCGCTATCTCGAAGACCGGGGCTGACGGGCCATGGCTGCCTTCCTGACCTCGCCACGCCGGTCCGGCCGCGGCCGCCGGCATGCGCCGATGTGGCAGATCAACGTCACGCCGTTCGTCGACGTGATGCTGGTGCTGCTGATCGTCTTCATGGTCACGGCCCCGCTGCTGACGGTCGGGGTTCCGGTCGACCTGCCGCGCACGGAGGCGCGCAATCTGAGCGACCCCGACGAACCGCTGATCATCACGGTCACGGCCGAGGGCAAGATCTATGTGCAGGAGACGGAGGTGGTGATCGAGCGGCTGATCCCGCTGTTGACCAGCGTGACGGAGGCCAACCGCGAGGCGCGCATCTTCCTGCGCGGCGACCGGGCCATCGCCTATGGCCGGATGATGGAGGTGATGGGGGCGGTCAACAACGCCGGCTTCACGCGCGTCGCCCTGGTCGCCGAACTGCCGCCGCCCGAGACGCAGTAACCGGACGGTCCCCCCCATGCGCTCCGGCTTCGCAGTCTCGCTGGCGCTCCATATCCTGGTCATCCTGCTGCTGACCTATGGGCTGCCATTTCTGCGCGACGACCCGCCGCTGGCGATCAGCGCGGTACCGGTGGAGTTCATCGACGCCCGCGAGCTGGGCCTGATGCCGTCGCCCGACACGGGCGAGGCCGAGCCCGAGCCCCCCCCGCCGCCGCAGGTCGCGACGCCCGAGCCACCCCCCGAGATCCCGGACATCGCGACGCCGGAAGTCCCGTTGCCCGACGCGCCGCCCTCGCCGCCGCAACGGCCGGTCGAGCCGGAGCCCCCCGCGGCCGAAGTCGTGGCCGATGCGCGGACACCGGACCAGATGCCGGAGGTGCAAAGCGCGCCCGAACCGCCGCCGCCGGCCCCGGAGCCGCCGCAGCCGGAGCCACCCCCCGTCGCGCCACCGCCGCCGGACAGACCCGCCCCCCCGCCGCCACCGGACGCGGAACCGCTGGACGAGATCGAACCGGAGCCCGAGCCCGAACCGGAACCTGAGCCCGAACCGGAACCCGAGCCGGAGCCGGAACCCGAACCGGAGCCCGATTCGGCGCTTCAGCCGGCGCCAGCTGAGCAGCCGCAGGTGGCCGCGGCGGCCCCGTCGCCGTTCCCGGCGCCGCCGCGCCGGCCGGATGCCCCGGAACGCCCGGCGCAGGTCGAACAGCCGCAGCCGCAGCAACCACAGCCGCAGCAAGCGCAACCGCAGCCGGCGGCCCAGCAACCGCAGCAGCCCACGCAGTCGACCACGTTCTCCAGCGAGCCGAGCCGCCTGTCCGCCGCGCAGGAAGACGCCGTCCGCCAGGCGGTGCGCCGGTGCTGGAACTTCGACCCGAACGTCGCCAATGCGGACCGGCTGATCGTGGAAATCCGCGTGATCATGCGCCAGGACGCCACGGTGGAGCAGGCCCGAGTCGTCGACGAGGCGCGCTACCGCAGCGATCCCGTCTTCCGCGGCGCGGCCGACCGCGCGTGGCGCGCCGTCATGAACGAGAATTGCCAGCCGTTCCCGCTGCCGCCCGATCGCTATTCGGAATGGCGCGACATCGTGTTTGTCTTTGACCCTCGTGATCTGTAGTGAACCTGTGGCGATGACCTGGGGAGCCTGACCTATGATCGTCGTAGAGCGTGCGTCGAGAACCGCGGCCCGCCTGCTGGGCCTGCTGCTGCTTGGCCTGACCTGCGTCGCCGCCTTCGGCCCCGCCGAGGCGGAACTGCGAATCGACGTCTACAGCCCCAACCCACCGGAGCCGATGCCGATCGCCGTGCCGTCGTTCAGCGGCACGGGCAGCGACCAGTCGCGCGGGCAGGAGGTCGCGTCGGTGATCGCCGCAGACCTCGAACGCTCGGGGCTGTTCCGGATCGTGGATCCCAATGCCTATATCCAGGATCCGCAATCGCTGATGTCCGGCCCGCGGTTCGCCGACTGGCGCATCATCAATGCCGAAGCCCTGGTGTCCGGCAGCGTCCAGACGCAGAGCGACGGGCGGCTGCGGGCGGAATTCCGGCTGTGGGACGTGATCGCCGAGACGGAAGCGGCGGGCCAGGCCTACCAGACGGAACCGGAGAACTGGCGCCGCATCGCCCACATCATCGCCGACCAGATCTATGAGCGTGTCACCGGCGAGAGCGGCTTCTTCGACACCCGCATCGTCTATGTTTCGGAAAGCGGGCCGGCGACGGAACGCGTCAAGCGCCTGGCCATCATGGACCAGGACGGCGCGAATCACCGCTATCTCACCAATGGCGATACGCTGGTGCTGACGCCGCGGTTCTCCCCCACCACGCAAGAGATCACCTTCCTCGCCTATTACGACAATCGGCCGCGGGTCTACCTGTTCAACATCGACACCGGCCAGCGCGAGCTGCTGGGCGATTTCCCGAGCATGACCTTCGCGCCCCGCTTCTCCCCCGATGGCAACAGCGTCATCATGAGCCAGGCGCAGGACGGCAATTCCGACATCTACGTCATGGACCTGCGCACGCGCAGTTCGCGCCGGCTGACGACGGACCCGGGGATCGACACCTCGCCGTCCTATTCGCCGGACGGCACCCAGATCGTCTTTGAAAGCGACCGGGGCGGCTCGCAGCAGCTTTATGTCATGGGTGCAGGCGGCGGGGGTGCCCAGCGCATCAGCTTCGGCCCCGGGCGCTACGGCAGCCCGGTGTGGTCGCCGCGTGGCGACCTGATCGCCTTCACCCACCTCAGCGGCGGACAGTTCGCCATCGGCGTGATGCGGCCCGACGGGTCGGGCGAGCGCATCCTGGCGCAGGCCTATCACATGGAAGGCCCCACCTGGGCCCCCAACGGCCGGCTGATCATGTATTTCTCGGAAGGATCGACCGGCCAGGGACGCTCCGCACGCCTGCACGTCGTCGGCATCGACGGCCGCACCAGCTGGACCGTACCGACGCCGCTTGACGGGTCCGATCCGGCATGGTCTTCCTTATTGCCGTGAGCACGAATGCCGGCCTGAGAGGCTGCGGCGCCCCGCGGGGAACGCAAGCGACGGGCAACCACTTTGGGACCCCAGTGCCTACTGAGGGATGAGCTGCCATGAGACTTAAGGTGTTTCCCCTGTTCGCCGCAGTCCTGCTGCTGGTTGCCTGCGGCTCGTCGGAAGAGACGGTCACGACCGGCGGTGGCGGGACGGTCGTCACGCCGTCCACCGGCGGGCCACGCGCGGGCACGATCGAGGACTTCCAGGTCAATGTCGGCGACCGCGTGTTCTTCGCTCTCGACAGCTCCGAACTGTCGGGCGAAGCCAGGTCGACGCTCGACCGCCAGGCCGCCTGGCTGAACCAGTATCCCCAGGCGCAGCTGCGCATCGAGGGCCACTGTGACGAGCGCGGCACGCGCGAATACAATCTCGCCCTCGGCGACCGGCGGGCCAACGCCGTGCGCAACTACCTGGTGGCGCAGGGCATATCGGCCTCGCGGCTGGATACGATCAGCTACGGCAAGGAACGTCCTGCCGTGGTCGGCAGCAACGAGTCCTCCTGGGCCCAGAACCGACGCGGTGTCAGCGTCATCACCAGCGGCGCGCCCATCAACTGACGCGTCAGCCCGCCACGCCCCACGCCCGGCGAAGCGCCATAGTTTCGCCGGGTTGGGGGCCGAGTCTTGGCCGGACCTTCAATTGGCGCGGCCGGGCACCATTGGCTGGACGGCTCCTTCCCCCCGTACGCCTGCCGGCAGCGCTGCCATGCCAACCGACAAGGATGAGCCATGCGGTTGATGCTTTCTCGCACGCTCCTGCCCAGCCGCCGTCAGGCCGCGACCTTCGGCTTGGCGGCCGCCCTGCTGGTGGCTGCCGGATGGGGTTTCCGGCCCACCGCGCCGGAGGCACAGGCGGGCGCCATTTCGTCGGAAAGCGTGCTGGGCCGGCTTGAGCGGCTGGAAGCCGAAGCGGCCCGACTGTCCGGCGCTCTGGGCAGTGACGGGCAGCCCCGCCTGATCCTGGCGCAGAGCGGATCGCTGCCGGGGTCCTATGCCGGGCAGGTCGAGGTCCGGCTGTCCCAGCTTGAAGCCCAGTTGCGGGATCTCACCGGCCGCATCGAACAGGTGCAGTACGAGGTCCGCCAGCTGTCCGACCAGATGCAGCGCAACGCCCAGGACGTGGACTTCCGGCTGAGCGCGCTGGAAGGCGGGTCAGGCGGCGATGGCCCGACCGGGCCGCTGGGACCCATCGGCCCGATCGCCGGCAGCTCGCCGCCCGCAAGCACCGGCGGAACGGCGCCCGGCGATATCGGCCCGACCTATGAGCGCCTTACGGATCTGGCGGCGCCGCAGGACACCGGCGGCACGCTGGGGCAGTTGACGCTGACACCGGGGGACGATGTCGGCAGGGCAACGGGGACGGATGTGGCGGCCCTGCCCGCCGGCGATGCGCAGGCGCAATACGATTTCGCCTATCAGCTGTTGCAGCGCGCCGACTACCCCGCCGCGGAAACCGCCCTGCAGCAGTTCATCAGTGCCAACCCGACGCACCCGCTGGCCAGCAATGCCCAATACTGGCTCGGCGAGACCTACTATGTGCGGGGCCGGTTCAACGATGCGGCGATCGCCTTCGCCCAGAGCTACCAGCGCTATCCCACCGGCGCGAAAGCCGTCGACAGCCTGTTGAAGCTGGGCATGTCGCTGGCCGCGCTGGGGCAACGCGACGATGCCTGCCTGACCTTCGCGCAGTTGCGGACGGAGTTCCCCAGCGCCCCTGCCCTGGTGATCAACCGCGCCGACGAAGAGAGCGACCGCCTGCAGTGCCAGTGATGCCGGCCGGGCCGGTCGGGCCTGGGGAGTTCGAGCGGCTGATGCAGCCGTTCGAGCCCTTCGAGCCCAACCCCCTGGTGGCCGTCGGCGTTTCGGGCGGGGCCGACAGCACCGCCCTCACCCTACTTGTCCACGATTGGGTGCGTGTGCGTGGCGGCCGGCTGATCGCCGTGACTGTCGACCACGGCCTGCGCGCAGGTTCGGCGGCGGAGGCCGACGAGGTCGGCCGGCGGCTTGGCGCGCGCGGCGTTGACCACAGCGTCCTGCGCTGGACCGACGGCGGTGCGGGCCCGGGCCTCCAGGCCAGGGCCAGGGCCGCGCGGCTCGACCTGCTGGCCGGCTTCTGCGCCGCGCACGGGGTCTTCCATCTGCTGCTGGCCCATGCCGGGGAAGACCAGGCCGAGACGGTGCTGATGCGGCTGGCCAAAGGCTCCGGCGTCGACGGCCTGGCCGGCATCCCGGCGGTGAGCGAACGGCCGCAGCTGCGCCTTCTGCGCCCGCTGCTGCCGCTGGCCAAGGCCCGGCTGGAGGCGACCTGCA
>JACKIG010000048.1 GCA_020638595.1 Rhodospirillaceae bacterium
TTCCTTCTGGGCGACGGAAACGATGTCGCCGTGCACGTCGAAGACGATGGCGCGCGAACTGGTCGTACCTTGGTCCAGGGCCAGGACATACGACATGTGGCGTTTCTCCCGTACGGCGGACTGCCCCCGGGTGCGCCCGGCCTGCCGCCTGTGTTGCCGCGCCGGCCGACCCGGCTTCGACCTATCGGATCATGCAAGCTCGCCATCGTCGAGCGGATCCGGGTCGACCGGATCGCCCACGACCTCCAGGTGCACGCCGTGCCGCTGGCAGATCTGCCGGAAGCGGGGCGGCGGCTCGGCATCCGTCACGAAGATGTCGATCTGGCTGATATCGCAGATCCGCACGGTCGCCCGACGCTCGAACTTGTTGTGGTCGGCGACCAGCACGGTCCTGCGCGCGCAGTCGATCATCGCGCGGGCAACCGAAACCTCGCGGTAGTCGAAGTCCAGCACCGCCCCGTCTTCGTCCAGCGCCGATGCGCCGATCACCGCCAGGTCGACCTTGAAGTTGCGGATGAATTCCATCGCCGCCTCGCCGACGATCCCACCGTCGGTCTGCCGCACCACACCGCCGGCGATGATCAGCTCCTTCGCCGGCGACCCGCTGAGAATGTTGATCACGTTCAGGTTGTTGGTGATCACCACCAGGTCGCGCCGGTGGTAGAGGGCGCGGGCCACATGTTCCGTCGTCGTGCCGATATTGAGGATCAGCGAGCTGCGGTCGGGAATGTGCCGCGCGGCCGCCGCCGCGATGCGGCGCTTGCCTTCCGACGCCAGTTCGCGCCGTTCCTCGTACCCGACATTGGAGATGGTGTTCGCCGGCCGCGCGCCGCCATAGGTGCGCGTCAGCAGGCCCCGGCCGCACAACTCGTTCAAGTCCCTGCGGATCGTTTGCGGCGTGACCGCGAACTGGCTGGCCAGATCGTCGACCGAGACACGACCCTGTGTGGCCGCCCTGGTCAGAATGTCGTTCTGTCGGTCGGTCAGGTTCATGGGGCCGAAACCGCTACCGTTGCGGACTGGCAGCATTCCAAACTGGTTTTCGGCCAGTCTAGGAGTTTTCACTTGACGGTCAATTGATTTTCATTCGAACATCACACTTCGGAAAGAAGGTCGTAAAACCCTAAGGGAGGATACCGATGCGCCACACGTATCTGGCTGCCGCGGCGTCGGTGACGCTGTCAGCCTGGGCCGGCCCAGCGCTCGCCGACATGGCGGCGGCCGAACGCTGGATTGACGAGGAATTCCAGCAATCGGTCCTGACCCGCGAGGAGCAGCTGGCCGAGATGGAATGGTTCATCCAGGCTGCCCAGCCATTCCAGGGGATGGAGATCAATGTGCTGTCGGAAACCATTCCGACGCATTCCTATGAATCCGAGGTGCTGACCCGGGCGTTCTATGAGATCACCGGCATCCGCGTGAACCACCAGCTTCTGGGCGAAGGCGAAGTCGTCCAGGCGGTGCAGACCCAGATGCAGACGGGCCGCAACCTCTACGACGCATACATCAACGATTCCGACCTGATCGGCACCCATTCGCGCCTGCAGCTTGCGGTCAACCTGACCGACTGGATGGCGGGCGAAGGCGCCGACGTGACGAACCCCTATCTCGATCTCGACGATTTCATGGGGATCTCGTTCACCACCGGGCCGGACGGCAAGGTCTGGCAGCTGCCCGACCAGCAGTTCGCCAATCTCTACTGGTTCCGCAAGGACTGGTTCGACGATCCGGACCTGCAGGCCCAGTTCCAGGAGATCTACGGCTACGAGCTGGGCGTGCCGGTGAACTGGTCGGCCTATGAGGACATCGCCGAGTTCTTCACCGACACCGTCCAGGAAATCGACGGCGTCACCGTCTACGGCCACATGGACTATGGCAAGCGCGCGCCGGATCTCGGCTGGCGCATGACCGATGCCTGGCTGGCCATGGCCGGTGCCAACAGCGAAGGCCTTCCCAACGGCATCCCCGTGGACGAATGGGGTATCCGCATGGAAGAGGGGACCTGCAACCCCGTCGGCGCTTCGGTGGCGCGCGGTGGTGCGGTCAACAGCCCGGCGGCCGTCTATGCCATCCGCAAGTGGGACGAATGGCTGCGCGCCTACGCCCCGCCGGGTGCCGCCAGCTACGACTTCTACCAGTCGCTGCCGGCGCTGAGCCAGGGCAACGTCGCCCAGCAGATCTTCTGGTACACCGCGTTCACCGCCGACATGGTGGCCCCGCGCGAAGACGGCAACAACACCGTCGACGAAGACGGCATGCCCCTGTGGCGGATGGCGCCCTCGCCGCACGGTCCCTATTGGCACGAGGGCATGAAGCTGGGCTACCAGGATGCCGGCTCGTGGACGCTGTTCCAGTCCACGCCCGTCGACCGCAGGCAGGCGGCCTGGCTCTATGCCCAGTTCGTCGTGTCCAAGACCGTCGATGTCACCAAGAGCCATGTCGGCCTGACCTTCGTGCGCGACAGCACCGTGCGCCACGACAGCTTCTCCGAGCGGGCCCCGCGCCTGGGCGGCATGATCGAGTTCTACCGCTCGCCCGACCGCGTGCTGTGGACCCCGACGGGCATCAACGTGCCGGACTATCCGAAGCTGGCGCAGCTCTGGTGGCAGAACATCGGTGACGTCAACTCCGGCGCCTTCACCGCGCAGGAGGCCCTGGACCGGCTGGCCGGCGAGATGGACCAGGTGATGGCCCGCATGCAGCAGGCCGACGAGCAGGCGAACGTCTATGGCGGCTGCGGCCCGCGCCTGAACGAGGAGCAGGACCCGCAATACTGGCTGGACCAGCCCGGCGCCCCGTGGCCGATGCTGGACAACGAAGACCCGCCGGGTGAGACGATCGACTACGACGAGCTGGTGCAGCGCTGGCAGGAAGGCTGATACCGGCCCCGCGACCAGCCCCGGGGGCGCCCTCGCGCCGCCCCCGGGGCATCGTCTTGATGAAATCGCCCGCGCTTCGCTGAGACCGGTCTGTCCCGGATCGCAAAAGCGAGGTGCCGAAAGTCCCCGTTGCCCGCAGTCCGGCAATCGAGATGAGCGCTGAATTGAAAGCCGTGGTCAAACGCGTCGGCGCGGAGACCCACATCTACGAAACCAGCGTGGCGCTGGCGGACAAGGGCTTCAACGTCCTGCTGGGGCCGACCGGCGCCGGCAAGACGACGCTGATCAAGCTGCTGGCCGGGCTGGAGAAGGCGACGTCCGGGCAGATCTGGATCAAGGGCCGCGACGTCACGCATGTGAACACGCAGCGCCGCAACATCTCCCTGGTCCACCAGTTCTTCGTCAACTACCCCAACATGTCGGTCTACGAGAACATCGCATCGCCGCTGCGCGTCGCCGGCCTGCGCCGCCAGGACCGCGACCGGCGGGTGCGCGAGGCGGCGGAGCTGTTGAAGCTGACGCCGATGCTGAACCGCCGCCCGTCGGAGCTGTCGGGCGGCCAGCAGCAGCGCACCGCCCTGGCGCGGGCGATCGTCAAGGAAGCCGACCTGGTCCTGCTGGACGAGCCGCTGGCCAATCTGGACTACAAGCTGCGCGAGGAGCTGCGCGACGAGCTGCCGAAGCTGTTCGCCGGCCGCGGCGCCACCGTGGTCTATGCCACGTCGGAACCGACGGAAGCCCTGCTGCTGGGCGGCCACACGGCCACGATGCAGGACGGCCGCGTCACCCATTTCGGCCCGACGGCGGAGATCTACCGCGCGCCGGCCGACCTGGCGACGGCGGAGGTGTTCTCCGACCCGCCGATCAACACCGCACCCGTGACCAAGACCGGCACCCGCATGACGCTGGACGGCGGCGTCGGCTGGACCGTCTCCGGCCCCATCGCCGACGTGCCGGACGGGACCTATACCGTCGGCGTGCGGCCCCATTTCATCACCCCGCGCGCCAATGGCGAGGGCCTGGTGCGCCTGAGCGGCAAGGTGCTGATCACCGAACTGTCGGGATCGGACAGCGTGGCGCATTTCCGGGTGGGCCGCCACGTCTGGGTGTCGCAGAGCCGCGGGATCTACCAGTACCGGGTGGGCGAGATGCACGACTTCCTTATGGACGCGGACAGGTGCCTCTACTTCGATGCCAAGGGCATGCTGGTGGGATGAGCACCGTGACGCGGGGGGCATGACGGGCGAGAGATGGCCAGGATCGGGCTCAGCAAGCTCAGCCACAGCTATGTGCCGGATCCCGCGGCACCGGCAGACTGGGCGATCAAGGAGATGGACATCGAATGGTCGGACGGCGGCGCCTATGCGCTGCTGGGCCCGTCCGGCTGCGGGAAGACGACGCTGCTGAACATCATTTCGGGCCTGGTCACGCCGTCGCGCGGCAGTGTCCTGTTCAACGGCGTTGACGTCACCCGGCTGCCGCCGGAGCAGCGCAACATCGCCCAGGTGTTCCAGTTCCCCGTCACCTACGACACCATGAGCGTCTATGCCAACCTGGCCTTCCCGCTGCGCAACCGCGGCATCCCGGACACCCAGGTGCAGGCCCGCGTGCGGGAGATCGCGGACATGCTGGAGCTGACGGACCAGCTGGGACGCCGCGCCTCGGGCCTGGCAGCCGACGAGAAGCAGAAGATCTCCATGGGTCGCGGCCTGGTGCGCCAGGACGTCAACGCCATGATGTTCGACGAGCCGCTGACGGTCATCGACCCGCACCTGAAATGGACGCTGCGGTCCAAGCTGAAGGAACTGCACCAGCGCGTCGGCGTGACGATGATCTATGTGACCCATGACCAGACCGAGGCGCTGACCTTCGCCGACCAGGTCGTGGTCATGCAGGACGGCGAGGTCGTGCAGATCGGCACGCCGGTCGACCTGTTCGAACGCCCGGCCCACACCTTCGTCGGCCATTTCATCGGCTCCCCCGGCATGAACGTGCTGCCCTGCGAGATCCGCAGCGGCGGCGCCTTCTTCGCGGGGCGGCACATCCCGGTGGACGCCGGCATCGGCGTGCCGAAGCCCGGGGCAAGGGTGGAGCTGGGGGTGCGGCCGGAGTTCACGCGCTTCGCCGACGACGGGGTACCGGTCACGGTAATCCGCGTCGCCGATGCCGGGCGGCACCGCATCGTCGAGACGCGCGCCGGGGACACCCGCATCAACCTGCTGGTGCCCGAGACGGCCGAGGTGCCCACGGGCGATGCCTGCCTGGCGTTCGATCCGGCGCACACACGCGTCTACATGGACGGTTGGGTTTCGGAGGCGGCGTAAACGCGATGGCGACCAAGACCGACAACAACAGGGCCTGGCTGTTCGTCATCCCCGTGGTGGCGCTGGTCGCCTTCAACGCGCTGGTGCCGTTGATGACCGTCGTGAACTACTCCGTGCAGGAGACGTTCGGCGACAACCTGTTCTTCTGGCACGGCCTGGGCTGGTTCGAGGACATCCTGCGGTCGGAACGCGCCCATGCGGCGCTGGGCCGCCAGATGCTGTTCACCGCGATCATCCTGGTCATCGAAGTGCCGCTGGGCGTTGCCATCGCGCTGGCCATGCCCCGCAAGGGACCCTGGGTCTCCGTCTGCCTGGTGCTGATGGCGCTGCCGCTGCTGATCCCGTGGAACGTGGTCGGCGCCATGTGGAACATCCTGGCGCTGCCCGATATCGGGCTGCTGGGCCATACGATCAACGCCATGGGCATCGACTACAACTTCACCCAGCAGCCGATCGCCGCCTGGTTCACCATGGTGCTGATGGATGTCTGGCACTGGACGTCGCTGGTGGTGCTGCTGGCCTATGCGGGCCTGATCTCCATCCCCGACGCCTACTATCAGGCGGCCAAGATCGACGGGGCCAGGGGCTGGGCGGTGTTCCGGCACATCCAGCTGCCGAAGATGAACCGCGTGCTGACCATCGCCATCCTGCTGCGCTTCATGGACAGCTTCATGGTCTATACCGAGCCCTTCGTCCTGACCGGCGGCGGGCCGGGCAATTCGACGACGCTTCTGTCCATCGACCTGGTGAAGATGGCGGTCGGCCAGTTCGACCTGGGGCGCGGCGGCGCGATGTCGCTGATCTACTTCCTGATCACGCTTCTGGTCAGCTGGATCTTCTACACACTGATGACCCGCAACGAGAGCCAGTAGGGGCACGGAACCGATGATGCGCGTTCGCTGGCTTGCCCCCACCGTCTACATCATCTTCCTGATGGTGCCGATCTACTGGCTGCTCAACATGTCGTTCAAGTCGACGAACGAGATCCTGGGCGGCTTCTCGCTCTATCCCCACGACTTCACGCTGGACAACTACCGTGAGATCTTCCGGGATCCGTTCTGGTATGGGGGCTATATCAACTCCATCATCTATGTCTCCTTGAACATGCTCATTTCCGTCACGGCGGCACTGCCGGCGGCCTATGCCTTCTCGCGCTACCGGTTCCTGGGCGACAAGCACCTGTTCTTCTGGCTGTTGACCAACCGCATGGCGCCGCCGGCGGTGTTCGTGCTGCCGTTCCTGCAGCTCTATTCCGAGGTCGGGCTGTTCGACACCCACATCGCCGTGGCCCTGGCGCACTGCCTGTTCAACATCCCGCTGGCGGTGTGGATCCTGGAAGGCTTCATGTCCGGCGTGCCGAAAGAGCTGGACGAGACGGCCTATGTCGACGGCTATTCGTTCCCGAAATTCTTCTTCAAGATCTTCCTGCCGACGATCAAGTCCGGCATCGGCGTTACGGCCTTCTTCTGCTTCATGTTCTCGTGGGTGGAGATGCTGCTGGCCAAGAACCTGACCCAGATCGACGCCAAGCCGATCGTGGCGGCGATGACGCGGACGGCCTCCGCCTCCGGCTATGAACTGGGGCTGCTGGCGGCGGCCGGCTGCCTGACGATCGTGCCGGGCGCCATCGTCATCTATTTCGTGCGCAACTACATCGCCAAGGGTTTCGCCCTTGGCCGCGTGTGAGGAAGGCAGACAGGCATGGCCGGCTGGATGGCATGGACCTGGCCGACGGCAGGGTTCTTCGTCTTCATCTTTCTCAGCATCGCCACGATGGGCGTGCTGGAGTGGCGCCATCCCGGCGGTGCGCCGCGCCGCGGCGTCCTGGGCCTGAACACGACGCGCGGCGACCGGCTGTTCCTGACCCTGCTGGGCTCCGCCTTCATCCTGCTGGCCTGGATCGGCCTCGTCGGCATCCCCACGCTGTGGGCCGGCGTCATCGTGGCCCTGGGCTGGGGAACCTTCGTCTTCGCCAAGGTCTGACCGGGCCGCCGACCGACGGCCCAGCGGCAGGCCGCCCTATTCCCCCCGCAACAGCCGTGCGCCGGCGCCAAGCGCGCGCAGCTTGCCGACGGCGACGGAACGCGCCAGCGGTGCCATGCCGCAATTGGTGCACGCCTGGATGCGCAGGGGGTCGGCGTGGCGCATGGCCTCGCGCAGGGTGGTGGCGACCTCTTCCGGCGTCTCGATGCGGCTGGTGGCGACATCGATGGCGCCGACCAGGATCTGCTTGTCGGGCAGCAGGCCGATCAGGTCCATCGGCACATGCGATCCGGCGCATTCCAGCGACACCTGCCCGATGCGGCTGGCGTTCAATGCCGGAAAGATCGCCTCGTACTGGCGCCAGCTCTCGCCCAGCGTCTTCTTCCAGTTGATGTTGGCCTCGATCCCGTAGCCGTAGCAGATATGCACGGCCGTCTGCGCCGTCAGGCCCTGTGCGGCCCGCTCCAGCGCGGCCACGCCCCAATCGCGCACATCGTCGGCAAAGACGTTGAAGGCCGGCTCGTCGAACTGGATGACGTCGATGCCGATGGCCTCCAGCTCGCGCGCTTCGGCATTCAGAAGCTCGGCAAAGGCCATGGCCATGTCGCCGCGGCGCCCGTAATGGGCATCGGCGATGGTGTCGCAGATGGTCATCGGCCCGGGCATGGTGAACTTGACCCGGCCCTTGGCGTGGGCACGCAGCGTGCGCGCCTCGCGCCCGTGCACCGACCGCGGCCGCGTGACCGCCGCCGTCACCGTCGGCACGTCGACGACATAGCGGTTGTCGCGGATGCCCATCTTCGTCTTCAACGCCCAGTCGATGCCTTCGACATGCTCCAGGAAGCCGTGGACGAAATGGGTGCGCGACTGTTCGCCTTCCGCCACGATGTCGATGCCGGCGTCCTCCTGCTCCTTGATCCACAGCAGGGTGGCGTCGTCCTGCGCCTGGGTGCGCTGATCGCCGTCCAGCCGCCAGTCCGGCCACAGCTTTTCCGGCTCCGCCAGCCAGAACGGCTTCGGCAGGCTGCCGGCGATGGTCGTCGGGAACAGCGTCTCCGGTGCCATGGTGCTTCCCCCCCTTTGTCGCCGGTGCGCCGGTCGCGCCCGGTCATTGCCGGCAGCGTAGGGCCTGGGCCGGGCGCTGCAAAGCCCCGCAAACGCCGCCCGCCTGCGGCTGCCGCCGGCCGGCGTCTCAGGATGGCGGTACCGGCCCGATGGCCCCGGCAGGCCGGCGCGCGGGGCGGCCGAAGGACACCAGGACAACCCCCAGCACCACGCAGACATCGGCGATGTTGAACGCGTAGGGATTGTCGATCGCGGGAACGCTGACGTTCAGGAAATCCACGACGGCGCCATGGACCAGCCGATCGAGCGCGTTGCCCAGCGCACCGCCGATGACAAGGCCGGCCCCCCACGCATTGGGCGGCCGGCGCGCGCCGTACAGCCACCACGACAGGCCGCCACAGACCAGCGCGGCAACGGCTGGCAGCAGCCATTGCCCGAACCCGCCCGGCGAGGCCATCAGGCCGAAGTTCATTCCGGTGTTCCAGGCCAGCACGAAGTCGACCCAGCCCGGCACCACTTCCAGTCGCCCGACCGACCGCAGGTCCAGCAGCTCAAGCACGGCCCATTTCGACGCCTGGTCGAGGGCGAAGGCGACGGCCGCAACCAGCCAGGCCCACCGCAGGGGCCCATGGAAGCCCGGCGGACGATCGTTGCGGACGGACGTCATCATGGATGTCGGCCGGAAGACGGCCTGTCCCGGCGCGCAGGGCCGGGGCGGACCGTGCGGCGCCTAGAGCAGGATTCAGACATCAGGCTGAATCGGCCGGATGTCATCTTGCTCTCATTCATATAGTTGGAGACTGATTCAGCGAAGATGTCGATCCGACATCTTCGCATCAGGCTCTAGGCTTCCAGGTCGATGTGATAGGTCTCGATCACCGGGTTGGCCAGCAGGCCGCGGCACATCCGGTCGACGGCCTCGCGGGCGGTGTCGGGGTCGGTCTCGTCCAGTTCCAGCTCGATCAGCTTGCCCTGGCGGACCTCGCCCAGGCCGGCGAAGCCCAGGCCCGAGAGGGCGTTGCGGATGGCCTTGCCCTGGGGGTCGTGCACGCCGGTCTTCAGGCTGATGTGGACACGCGCTTTCACCAAGCCTCTCCCGCTTCACCTTCGCATGATGTGACGGACAGCCCCCGCGTCAGGACGACGACGCGGCGCGGCTGTCGGCGATTTCGGACTGCTGCGCCTCGGGCAGGATGCCCAGCCGCCGCGCGACCTCCTGGTACGCCTGGGCTTCGCCGCCGAGGTCGCGGCGGAAGCGGTCCTTGTCCAGGCGGTCATTGGTCTTGACGTCCCAGAGCCGGCAATTGTCCGGGCTGATCTCGTCCGCCAGGATGATCCGCATCTCACCGTGTTCGTTGTAGAGGCGCCCGAACTCCAGCTTGAAGTCGACCAGCTTCAGCCCGATGCCCAGGAACAGGCCCGACAGATAGTCGTTCACCCGCAGGCTGAGCGCCATCATGTCGTCCAGGTCCTGCGGCGTCGCCCAGCCGAAGGCGGTGATATGCTCCTCCGAGATCATCGGATCGCCGAGCTCGTCGGACTTGTAATAGTACTCCACGATCGACCGGGGCAGGGGCGTGCCCTCCGGCACGCCGAAGCGTTCGGAGAACGAACCCGCGGCGATGTTGCGCACGGCCACCTCGATGGGAATGATCTCCACCTCGTGGACCAGCTGTTCGCGCATGTTCAGGCGCTTCATGAAGTGGGTCGGTACCCCGATCTCCATGAGCTTGGACATCAGATATTCCGAGATCCGGTTGTTCAGAACGCCCTTGCCGGAAATCGTACCCTTCTTCTTGTTGTTGAAGGCGGTGGCGTCGTCCTTGAAATACTGGATCAAGGTCCCAGGCTCGGGCCCCTCGAAGAGGACCTTGGCCTTGCCCTCATAGATCCGTCTGCGACGGGACATCCAACAGTGCTCCCCACCGGCTCGCAAGGGCAGACTACGCCGCGCACGAGCCCGGCGCTAGTGATATAGCAGCGCCGGCCGGGTATCTCAATTGTGCGGGTCGAATTGCGCATATGCCGCCCCCGGTTTGCCAAGGCAGGGGCAAAGATGCTAAGCATTCCGCTGGGTTGCCGCTGCTGCGGTGCCCCGGGACACATCGGGCCGCGGCGACCACGGCCGACGGTCATCCTTGGGGGGACGCTTGGCGAATGACTGCCTTAGACGACCGCGAGAAGGGGTTCGAGGCACAGTTCAAACATGGGGAAGAGCTGCGGTTTCGCATCCACAACCGGCGCAACAAGCTGCTGGGGCATTGGGCGGCCGGGTTGATGAAGCTGCCGGCGCCGGAGGTGGAGGCCTATGTGCGGGACGTCGTGGAAGCCGGCCTGTCCGGACCCGGCGAGCCTGTGCATGACCGGGTGCATGACGACCTGCACCGCCATGGCATCGACCTGTCGGACCACCGCCTGCAGCGCAAGATGGACGAGCTGCTGGCGGTCGCGCGCGAGCAGGTCATGAGCGAGACGAAGGCCGCGTGATGCCGGTCCCGTCCTGAAGGACGGTGCCCAGGTCGGCCAGCCAGGCCTCGACCCGGCGGCGGTTGACGCCCAGATCCCAATAGCCGACAGCCGAACGGCTGTAGACGGCCAGTGATGCGCCGCCGCCGGCCAGTGCTACGGCACGGGCACTGATGCGGTCGACGAAGCCGATCAACGGCATGCGCTGGATCGCTTCCACCGACAGGCCGTCGGCCGATACCTCGACGATCTCGGTTCGCGGCGCCCGCTCCACCACCCGCTGCCAGGCCAGGGCCAGCGCCGTCGGCGGCACGGCAAACACGGGGCTGACCACCTGCGGCTTGGCCAGGCCGACGCCGGGCGGCAGGGCCAGGCAATGGTTGGGGCTGCCGGGGGGGCTGACGGTGGTCGCATCCACCCGGCGGGGGCTCACGCCGCGGCGCCGTCGTCGGCCTCGGGGCCGAACACGCGGGCGAAGATGTTGCCCACATGCTTGGTGTGATAGGCCAGGTCGAACAGGCGGGCCAGCTGGTCACGGCCCAGATGGCCCGTCACCTCCCCGTCGGCGGCCAGGCGGTCCAGGAACTGCCCGCCCTCCTGCCACACCGCCATGGCATGCCGCTGCACCACGGCGTAGGCGTCTTCACGGCTCATGCCCGCCTGGGTCAGCGCCAGCAGCACGCGCTGGGAATGGATGATGCCGCCCAGCCGGTCGAGATTGGCGCGCATGGCATCGGGATGCACCACCAGCCGCTCCACCACCTGGGCCAGCCGCGCCAGCGCGAAGTCCAGCGCGATCGTGGCGTCGGGCGCCAGCACCCGTTCCACCGAGGAATGGGAAATGTCGCGCTCGTGCCACAGGGCCACGTTCTCCAGTGCCGGCACCACCGCGGCGCGCACCAGCCGGGCCAGCCCGGTCAGGTTTTCCGTCAGCACCGGGTTGCGCTTGTGCGGCATGGCAGAGGAGCCCTTCTGACCCGCCGCGAAGTATTCCTCGGCCTCGCGCACCTCCGTGCGCTGCAAATGGCGGATCTCCACCGCCAGGTTTTCGATCGACGACGCGATCACCCCCAGCACGGCGAAGAACGCCGCATGCCGGTCGCGCGGGATCACCTGGGTGGAAATCGGCTCCGCCACCAGGCCCAGCTTGGCCGCCACGTGGAATTCCACGCGCGGGTCCACATTGGCGAAGGTGCCGACGGCGCCGGAGATGGCGCAGGTCGCGATCTCCGCCCTGGCCTGGAGCAGCCGCGTCCGGTTGCGGGCGAAGGCGGCATAGTGGCCGGCCAGCTTCAGCCCGAAGGTCGTGGGCTCGGCATGGATGCCATGGCTGCGGCCGATGCAGACGGTGTCCCGGTGCTCGATGGCCCGCCGCTTCAGGGCGGCCAGCAGCCCATCCAGGTCGGCCAGCAGCAGGTCGGCGGCGCGCGTCAGCTGCACCGCCAGGCAGGTGTCCAGCACATCGGACGACGTCATGCCCTGGTGCAGGAAGCGCGCCTCGGGACCGATGGTCTCCGAAAGATTGGTCAGGAAGGCGATGACGTCGTGGTGCGTCTCGCGCTCGATGGCGTCGATGCGGGCAATGTCGAATCGCCCGCGCTTCCAGATCGCCTCGGCCGCGGCTTTCGGGATGATCCCCAGCTCCGCCATGGCGTCGCAGGCATGGGCCTCGATCTCGAACCAGATGCGGAATTTCGCCTCCGGCTCCCAGATCTCCGTCATCTGGGGGCGGCTGTAACGCGGGATCATCCGTGTGCTCTCAGGTCTGGGGCAGTGATCGGTCGACGGCAACAAACCACCAGTCGGTCGCGACTGCAACCGTCGCCGGCGCTGCCGCCGGTTGCCCGAATGATGTATCTCTGCCGCACACCTTCACAACGACCGACGGAGACCCAGTCCCATGGACACGATCGACATCGCCCAAGCCCGGACGGATCTGGCGGCGGCGCTGCGCTGGTCGGCGCGGATGGGGCTGAACGAAGGCATCTGCAACCACTTCAGCGTCGCGGTGTCCGCCGACGGCCGGCGCTTCCTGGTCAACCCCTACGGACTGCACTGGTCGGAAATGCGGGCCAGCGACATTCTGCTGTGTGACGCCGACGGCACGGTGATCGAAGGCGACAGCGAACCGGAGGCGACGGCCTTCTTCATCCATTCCCGCCTGCACCTGACGCTGCCGCATGCGCGCGCGGTGCTGCACACACATATGCCCTATGCGACGACGCTGACCTCGCTGGCCGACATGCGGCTGCTGCCGATCACCCAGAGCGGCATCGGCTTCCAGGGCCGCATCGCCTATGACGAGACCTATAACGGCCTGGTTCTGGACAGCACCGAGGGCGACCGCCTGGCCGCGGTCATGGGCACGGCCAGCGTCCTGTTCCTCGCCAACCACGGCGTCATCGTCGCCCGCAACAGCGTCGCGGAAGCGTTCGACGACCTCTATTACCTGGAACGCGCCTGCCGCAACCAGGTGCTGGCGATGTCCACCGGCTGGCCGTTGCGCCCGGTGCCGGACGAGATCGTACGCAGGACGGCCCAGCAGATGGCCGCCGGCGGCCACGCCGCCGCGCTGCATTTCGCCGCCCTGCGCCGCATCCTGGATCGGGAAGAGCCGGACTACGCCGACTGAGCCTGCGCCTTGCAGCGCTGACGCGCCGCCGTGCCGGTGCGCATCTAGACCGCGCGATGCGGGCCGATTGTGGTCAGTTATCGCTTTAGACGGTGGGAAGCAGGTTCGGTTCCTGCCGTTCGCGCAAGCGAACGTAGCTTAGCGGCAATGCACCAACGCCGATTGCAGCCCCAGGCCTGCATCGCGTCCTGGCTGCCCGGTCGTCCGACCGCAGGCGCCCGCGGGTGCGCGTCAGGCCTGCGTTCCATAGTGGGATGGCGACCGGCCCGTCACGCGCTTGACCATGGTGGAGAACGCCGCCGGATTGCCGTAGCCGAGATCCATGGCGATGGTCGTCACCGGCTCCCCCGCGACCAGGCGCGGGATCGCCGCGAGGACACAGGCCCGCTGGCGCCAGTCCACGAAGCTCAACCCCGTTTCGCTGCGGAACCGGCGGGTGAAGCTGCGCCGGCTCATGTTCAGGGCCGCGCACCACTGGCCGATCGTCGCCGACGACGCCGGTTCGCTGAGGAAGGCCTGGCACATCGCCTTGAGCTTCGGTTCGCCCGGCAGCGGCAGCGAAAGCTGCATCGGGGGCAGTTCGGCGATCTCATGCAGCAGCAGGCCGATCAGCGCATCGTCGCGGCCGGTCGGGTCGCGGGTCCCGGGAAGGCGGACGGCCTCGTCCAGAAGGCTGCGCATCAGCGGGGTGATCGCCAGCACCTCGCAATGGTCCGGCATGCCGGCGACCGAACCGGGGCGGACATAGAGGCAGCGCAGCCTGACCGGGCCGATCATGCGCGCCTGGTGTACGGCACCCGGCGG
>JACKIG010000049.1 GCA_020638595.1 Rhodospirillaceae bacterium
CCGACCCGCCGCAGCGCTGGCAACGCCTCGGTCACGGCTATGGGCTGGAGATCCGCGTGGTCCTGTGGGAGGCCGCGGATGTCCTGAAGCTGCCCCTGACGGCCCTGTTCCGCCAGGGCGACCGGTGGGCCGCCTATGTCGACGAGGCCGGCCGTGCCGCCCTGCGGCCGGTCGCGCTTGGCCACATCTCCGGCTTCGAGGCGGAAGTGCTGTCGGGCATCGACGCGGGCGAGCAGGTCATCCTGCACCCCAGCGACCGGGTAGGCGAGGGAACGCGCGTGCGCCTGAGATAGGGCAGGGGGGCATCCGGCCCGGTCGGCCCGATGCCGTTCCGCTTCAAAGGCCGGCCCGCAGGGCGTCGAACGCGTCGGCGAAGGACCGGCTGTCCACGGCCAGATAGTTGGACCGGCCGCCGGGCACCGGGTCGAACTTCGAATCGACGGCGACGATGTAATAGCGCCCGTTGTCCTCGATGAAGATGGGGGACCCGGAGTCGCCGCGCGTCGTGTCGCATTCGTGGTGGATGGTGCCATTGGCGAAGGCGCGGACGATCCGGCAGCCGTTGTGCCCGGTCATCCGGTTGGGCGAATCCCAGCTGTAGCCGGCCTGGCTCATCCGGTACCAGCCGCCGGAGACGGCGCGGTCGAGATCGCCCTGGGTCAGCCGATGGATGCCGAGGGTCCCCGCGACGCTGCCGATGGGCTGGTCCAGCAGCACGAAGGCCCAGTCGCGGTTGTTGACGGAGCTGGTCTGGGAATGCAGCCGGTGGTCGTAGCCCGGGGCCAGGACCTGCTGCACCGCGTTGGCGCTGGCGATCTGGCGGTTGCCTTCGCGGCCGGCGACGAACACGGTCGGCCGGTCGAAGCTGTCGCCCTGGAAGAAGCAGTGCGCCGCCGTGATGACGATGTTGTCGGCCACCAGGGTGGCGGTGCATATGCCGCCGCTGCTGAACATCAGCGCGCCGATGGCGCTCCACGGATAGCGCGAGGTATCGACGACGACCCGGTCGTCATAGCCGAAATGGTGGTCGCGCATGCCCGGCAGGGTGGCGCGGCCGATGCAGTCGACGGTATCGGACCGCGCCGCGCATTTGCCGGAGCCGGAGCCCGGCTCGTCGCAGCGCCCGTCGAAGGACGAGGCGCAGCTGTTGTCGCGGTTGCGCATCTGCGCCACGCCGGCACAGTCCGACCGGTCGGTGCCCTCCGCACAGGCGCCGGTGCCGATGCCCGGTTCGTCGCATTCCCCGTCGTCGGCCCAGCGGCAGCTGTCGTCGCTGCCCCTGGCCAGAAGGCGGCAATCGGTGGCGTCGGTGGCGATCGGGCAGGCGCCGGTCCCGGCGAAGCGGGAGTCGTCGCATTCCCCGTCCCGTGCCCAACGGCAGGAATCGTCGCCCAGCGGCATGCTGGTGCTGGCCGGTGCCGGGGTGCCGGCGACGGTGGTTCCCCCGCCCGTCCCGGGGTCCGTCCGGCACGCAGCCAGGACCGACAGGGCCAGCAGGATCACCCCGACGGGGCGAACCAGCGATGAACGGGGGTGAATTGCATGCAGGATGGGCACCATGACACCTCCAGGCACTGCGCGTGTCCGGCAACGATCGCGCAAGTCTACACGGTCGCGGCGCCAGCGTGATCGGACATGGATCAATAAGCGAACTCCCCGCCGGCCACCTATTCCGGGAAGCTATTACGGGGACATAATATCGGATTGCGGTCCGCGGCGGGCGGTGCCATGCTGGGCGCCATGGCACGCCTCGCACGCTTGGTGGTCCCCGGGCAGCCGCATCACGTCATCCAGCGCGGTGTGCGGCGGATGACCACCTTCTTTTCCGACGACGACTACCGGGCCTATCTCGACCTCGTGGCCGAAGGTTGCGGCAAGGCCGGGACCATGGTCTGGGCCTATTGCCTGATGCCCAACCATGTCCACCTGATCCTGGTGCCGGAGACGCCGGACGGCCTGCGCGCGGCCCTGGGCGAGGCGCACCGCCGCTATACCCAGCGCGTGAACCTGCGGGAGGGCTGGCGCGGCTATCTCTGGCAGGGGCGCTTCCAGTCCTTCGTCATGGACGAGGCGCATCTGGCGGCCTGCACGCGGTATATCGAGGTCAACCCCGTGCGCGCCGGGCTGGTGGCACAGCCGGAGGACTGGCCGTGGTCCAGCGCGCGGGCGCATCTGGACGGCCGCAACGATGCGCTGGTCCGCGTCCGCCCGCTGCTGCGCCGCTATGGCAGCTGGCGCCACTTCCTGGGCGAGGACCTGTCCGACGAGGAGGTGGAGCAGCTGCGCCGCCACGGCCGCACCGGCCGTCCTTGCGGCGGCGAGGACTGGATCGAGGGGCTGGAGCGGGAGACCGGCCGATCGCTGAAGACGGGCAAGCCGGGGCCGAAGCCGCGTCCGCCGGCGGAGGAGGAGGAGCGGCCCGGCGGGAGTTAAGTATTATGTCCCCGCATCCTATGTCCCCGCATCCTTCAGGCTCGGGCGTCCTTGGGGGAACCCATGACGACATAGGTGGTGATGGCGCTGACCTGCGCCAGCGTCCCGAGGACGTCTGTGTGGAACACCTTGTAGGCCGCCAGGTCCGCGACCTCGACGCGCAGCAGGTATTCCACCGCCCCGGTGACGTTGTGGCATTCCAGCACCTCCGGCGCGAGAGCGATGGACCGCTCGAACGCTTCCTGCGCCGCCTTCGTATGGTCCGACAGGCCGACCGCGACATAGGCGGTGAAGCCGGTCCCCAGGGCCGCACGGTCCAGCACGGCGCGATAGCCCTTGATGATGCCGGTACGCTCCAGCTCCTGCACCCGGCGCAGGCAGGCGGAGGGCGACAGGCCCGCGCGTTCGGCCAGCTCGATATTGCTGATGCGGCCATCGCGCGTAAGCTCGCGCAATATCCGTTGGTTGATACGGTCCATTTTCGTCATTGATTGTGATTTTTGACGGATTGGCGGGTGGAACGCAATTCCATGCGCAACGGATTCGTACAGAATTGTGCCATGAACACCGACGTCCTCACCGCCCTTGTGGCCTTCGCCTTCGTGACCTCGATCACCCCGGGGCCGAACAACCTGATGCTGATGGCGTCGGGTGCGAATTTCGGCTTTCGCCGCACGGTCCCGCACATGCTGGGCGTCGGGCTGGGCTTCGTGTTCATGCTGGTGGTCCTGGGCGCGGGGCTGGTGCAGGTGTTCGATGCCTTCCCGCAGGCCTACACCGTGCTGAAGGTGTGCAGCGTGGCCTACCTTCTGTACCTGGCGTGGAAGATCGCCAACGCCGCCCCGCCGCAGGCGGCCGATCGCGCCGGCACGCCGATCACCTTCCTGCAAGCGGCGCTGTTCCAGTGGGTGAACCCCAAGGCCTGGGCGATGGCGCTGACGGCCGTCAGCGTGTACGCACCGACGCAGAGCCTGGGGGCCATCGCCGCCGTGGCGGCCGTGTTCGGCGCGATCAACCTGCCCACGGTCAGTTCCTGGACCGTGCTGGGCCAGCAGATGCGCCGCGTGCTGACCAGCCCCCGACGCCTGCGCGTCTTCAACATCGTCATGGCGCTGCTGCTGGTCGCATCGCTCTATCCGGTGCTGCTGCCATAGGCGGGGGCCGGACCGCGTCGGCGGGACTTGCATTCGCTCTCCATCCTCGTGTACTTTGCATCGTAAAGTTCAAACGGGAGTCCCCGATGCGGGAGATCGACCGCGCCCTGGCCGAGATCGCCGACATCCGCAGCCAGCTGGCCGCCGGGACGATGTTCCGCGGGTTCGGGCCGGCGGTCATGATCGTGACGGCGGGCCTGGCCCTGGCGGCGGCGGCGGCACAGTCGCTCTGGCCCGGCATGCTGGCCGATGGTCCTGGCGCGTATTTCGGTTGCTGGGTCGTCACGGCGCTGGTGGCCGGCGCCCTGATCGTGGCGGAGATGAAGGCGCGGTCGCAGCGGCTGCATGGCGGCCTTGCCGACGCGATGATCGTCACGGCGGCCGAACGGTTCCTGCCGTCGGGTGCCGCTGGCGCCGCCATCGCGGCGGTGCTGTTCGAGTTCGCGCCGGAGGCGCAGTGGATGCTGCCCGGCCTGTGGCAGATCCTGGTTGCGCTGGGCCTGTTCGCGTCGCTGCGCACGCTGCCGCGCGCCATCAGCCTGGCCGGCGCCTGGTACTTCGCCGCCGGCATCGCCGTGCTCATCCTTGCCAGCGGCGACCACACCCTGTCGCCCTGGGCCATGGGGGTCCCCTTTGCCGTCGGGCAGGCCCTGATCGCCGCGATCCTGTACGTCGCGGGGGGAGAGTGCGATGACCGCGCATAGCCTGGGCGCACCCTACGCCTATGACGGGCTGGACCGTGTCATGCACGAGAAGGCGCGGCTCGGCATCCTGACGTCGCTGATCGGCCATCCCAAGGGGCTGGCCTTTGCCGAGCTCAAGCAGCTCTGCGGTCTCACCGACGGCAATCTCAGCCGGCACCTGCAGGTGTTGCAGGACGCGGGCCTGGTCGCCGTCCAGAAGGGATTCGCGGGCAACCGCCCGCACACCACCTGCCGGCTGACCGCCGACGGGCGCAGGCGGTTCGGCGAATACCTGACGGTCCTGGAACGGATCGTCCGCGATGCGGCCGGGGCCGCCGGCCAGGATGTCGGTGCCGGCATCCTGCCGCTGGCTTCCACGTGACCCTTTTTTGCCCGGAGACTTTGCAATGCAAAGTAGTGGGACGTCCCGCCTGCATGTGGGCATCATCATGGACGGCAACGGCCGCTGGGCGGCGGCGCGGGGCCTGCCGCGCTATGCCGGCCACAGGGCGGGCGCCGGCGCCGTCCGCCGGGCGATCGAAGCCGCACCCGGCCTCGGCATCGCGACGCTGACGCTGTTCGCCTTTTCGTCAGACAACTGGCGCCGCCCGCGCGACGAGGTTCGCGCCCTGTTCGGCCTGCTGCGCCGCTATCTGCGCAGCGAGGTGGCGCAGCTTGCCGAGACCGGCGTGCGGCTGTCGATCATCGGCCGGCGCGACCGCCTGCCGGACGGGCTGGCGGCGGAGATCGCCCGGGCGGAAGGGCTGACGGCCGGCGGCCGGCGGCTGCATGTGCGCGTGGCCCTGGACTATTCCGCGCGCGACCAGATCCTGCGCGCGGTCGCCGCGGCGCCGCGCGATGCCGCCCTGACGGCGGAGACGCTGTCGCGGCTGCTGGACGGCGGCGGCCCCGGCGCGGATGTCGACCTGTTGATCCGTACCAGCGGCGAACAGCGCCTGTCGGACTTCCTTCTGTGGGAATGTGCCTATGCGGAGCTGCATTTCACGCCGCGCCTCTGGCCCGATTTCGGACAGGCGGACCTCGCGCTGGCGATGCAGGATTTCCATGGCCGCCAGCGCCGGTTCGGCGGCCTGTCCCCCGCCGGGACTGCCGGGGACGCCGCCACGCCGGCCCGCGCGGCGGCCGGCTGATCGCAATGACCGCGGCCGGAGGCTGCGCACAGGCCATCCGCCGGCCCACAACCATGGTCAACCGCCGCTGGGGCCCGGTGACACGGGCACGCCTTGCCGGGACGATCGGCATCCACGGGGGCCTGGTGGCCTTCGGCACCGGGCTGCATGCGGTGTCGACCGATGCCCAGGTCCGGGCATTCGCGTTGGGCCTGGCGATGCCGGGTGGCGGGTTCCTGTCGTGGGCAGGCGCCGACAGTCCGACCCGGGCCGTCGCCCTCCTGCTTGCCGCGGCCGCGCTGGCGGCATTCCTGGCCGCCGTCATCCTCTGGCTTGCCACCGGCAACGTCATCGCCCCGCCGATGCTCTGGCTGGGCGCGGCCGGGGCGGCCGGGGCGGGCGCGGGTGTGGATACCGCGGCGGGCAGCCTGTGGGCCGGCGCCGGCGTGGCGGTGCCGGCGTTGGCCGTTTGCGCGTGGCTGCTCGGGACCGCGATGCCCGCGGTCCTGGGCGGCGTGCCGCGGCGCCGTAGCCGGCGGGCAACCGTGCCGCTGACGGCCCCGGCCCGTCCGTCGGCCCCGCCGGCGGGTGCGGAGCTGGGCCGCGACGACCTCAGGCTCATGCGCCTGATCCTCGACCGGGCCTTGCAGCCGGTGTCGGCCTTCCGCGGCTTCGAATGGATCGACCAGTTCCAGACGGCCGCGGTGCGGTACCAGCTCAACGCCTTGGCGTTTGCGCTGGCCATGGCCCGGTCGGTGCACCTGCCGGCGTTCGATGGCTATCTGGCGACCGCTGTGGCCAATCTGGCTGACAAGCAGACGGATCACCGGGTCTGGCGCTATTGGGCGCTGGAGAACGCCTGGGGCAACCTGCGCCTGGGCGCCGATCCCATTCCCCGCGGCAATATCATGTTCACCGGCTTCCTCGCCGCCCAGCTGGCTTGCGACCCGCCGGTGGATGATCGCCGCGTGTGGCAGTTCCGCCATCCCGGCGGCCGGCAATACGCCTATTCGCCGGCCGACATGATCGCCATCCTTGTCGCCCAGTACCGGAAGGCGCCGTTCGGCCTGCTCTCGTGCGAGCCCAACTGGATCTATCCGCTGTGCAATGCCATCACCGCCACTGCCATCCGTGCCCATGATGCGGCCACCGGCAGCGCGCACTGGCAAGCGATCGCGCCGCGGTTCCGCGCCGGCCTGGAAGCCGAGTTCACCACGCGCGACGGCCGCCTGGTCCCCTGCCGGTCAAGCCTGACCGGGCTTGCGTTGCCGGGTGTCGGCGGTGTGGTCATGCAGGCCTTTCCGTGCCTGTTCCTCAACGCCCTGTTCCCCGACATCGCCGAACGCCTGTGGCAGCGTGTACGCGACGACCTGCGGATCAAGGGCGTACGCCGGGCGGTCTGGCCCGTCGATGTCGGCAACTACCGCTTCTCCCGCGCCGCCGGCTATGCGGCCACCGCCGCCGCGGCCGTGGAGATGGGAGACGGCGAGACTGCGCAGCACCTGCTGGAGGCGCTTGACGACGACTGTCCGCGGGTCGTCGCCGGCGACGTCGCGCACCGCCCGCGGGCCTCGCTGTGGGCACATGGCATCGAGGCGATGGCGCGCTGCGGCACCGCCGGTGGGCTGCGCCGCCTGATCACCGAACCGCTGATGCGGCAGACCGGCCCGGCCATCCGCGAGGCCCGCTATCCCCAGGTGCTGGTGGCCAGGGCTGTGCAGACGGAGGGGGCGTTGGACGCCGTGCTCTATCCAGGCGACCGGCCGGGATTCGCCGGCTTGACCATCGGCGGCCTCGCGCCCGGCGGTGCCTATGACGCGGCCATGGCCGAACCGCATCGGTTCACCGCCGGTACCGATGGCACGGCGCGGCTGAACATCCCTTTGTTCGGCCGCACGACCTTGCGCATCGTGCCGGCTGTCTGAGACAGCCGATGATCTGCTGCGCGCTGACAGCGATGGTGCTGGGACCGGCGATCTGGCTGGCTGCGCGGCTGGGGCCGGCACGATCCGCCGGCGGCTCTCCCCTCGCCTGGCGGCTTGGCGATCCGCAAGCCGGTAGCGCCGCGGCCCGTCCGTTCTCGATCCGGGCACGGCTGCGCAGCTTCGTCCATGCCGGCGCCGGCGTGCGCTTCGTGCTGACGACCCAGCACAATGTGCGCATCCACCTGGCGGCGGCAGTGCTGGCCGTGGCCGCCGGCCTTGCCCTGGGGATCAGCAGCGCCGATTGGCGCTGGATCATCGCCGCCATCGCCTGGGTCTGGTTCGCCGAAGCCGCCAATACCGCCATCGAGCACCTGTGCGACGTCGTCTGCCCCGGCCCGCATGAGGGTGTGCGGATCGCCAAGGATGTGGCCGCCGGCGCCGTGCTGATCAGCGCCATCGGGGCGGCCATCCTCGGCATCGTCACGCTGTGGCCGTATCTGGCGCCGTGGCCGGGCGGGGCGGCGGCGGATGCTGCGATGTGCAGCGTCCTCGGATGATCCGCGTCGGGCGACAACGCCGACCGGCAATTCCCCATGGGGACGGCGGCTAACGTTCCTCCGCCAGCGCGGCGACGGCCAGGGCCAGGGCGATGACGGGGAAGACCTTCATCAGGGGGCCGAGGGGGTCGGCCCAGAGCTGCGGGGCCAGGATCGTGCCGCCAACCAGATAGGCGCCGCAAACGGCGATGGCTGCGATGCAGGCCGGGCGCACGAAGCGGCGGACCAGGAGGCCGAGGCCGATGGCGATGTCGGCCGCAGCGCCGAGAAGGATCGCCCAGCCCGGCAGGCGGCCCGACAGGACCGCTGCGGCGGCGTCCACCTGCCCCGCGGCGACCAGGCCGGAGACGATCCAGAAGGCCGACATCAGCAGCAGCAGGACGGGGAACACCAGTCGCCCACGGGCATAGAGGCGTTCCTGCGCCGTCGACGGCAGTGCGCGCAGCGTCTGCTGCAAGGATTTCAGCGGCCGGCCGCCGACCTGGCGCCAGGGGGCGGGGTCGCCGACGACGTCCAGCGCCAGCACCTTGACCGCGGTGGAGCGCAGGGCCGAACGCCAGCCCAGCCAGCCGGCCATGTCGGCCCCGGCGGCGATGGCGTCGCCCACCCGCCGCGGCAGCGTCCATGTGGCCCGCGCCGGGGCGAAGCCCTGCCAGGCGCGGATGCTGCGCACGATCTCCTCCAGCGTCTGCGCCTCGTCCTCGACCAGGTCGAACTCGCGGCGCGCGAGATCGGTTTCCAGCGCCGTCAGCACGGCCGCCGCCACCTCGTCCACCGCGACGGACTGCATGCGCGCCTGGGGCAGGATGATCGGCTGCACCAGCGGGAAGGCGGCCAGCATGCGCAACAGGCTGGTGCCGCCATAGGCCGTCGGGGCCAGTACCAGTCCGGGGCGGAAGATGATCCAGTCCAGAGCACTGGCCCTCAGCGCGGCATCCGCTTGTCCCTTGGTGCGCATGAACGCCGTCGCCGCATCCGTCTCGGCGCCGGGGGCGGAGATCTGGATGTATTTGCGTGGCCCCGCGTCTTCGCAGGCCGCGATCAGCGCCACGATCGCGTCCCGCTGGGTGGCGGCCACATCGTCCTTCAGGCCGGTCTGCAACAGCCCGGAGGCGTTGACGACGGCATCGATGCCGGCAAGCAGCGGCTGCCAGTCCTGCGGCCGCGTCAGTCCGGCGATATCGGCGCCCCGCCAGCCAGCCTCCGGCAGCAGCGCCCGCCCGCGCCGTTCCGACCGCGCCAGGCCGACGACCTCATGCCCGGCGCGCAGCAGGGCCTTGCAGACTTCCAGCCCGATCAGGCCGTAGCCGCCAAGCACCAGCACCCGCATCCGCCCCTCCGTCCGTGCAGCCCCGCAACGCCGCGGTGAACGGCGCCGATGCTACAGAAACGGGAAGGGCTGCGTCAGGGCCATTCCGTTGGGGATCGGCCCCATGTGCAGCTTTGCGGAAATGGTGTCGACCCGATGGCCGCCACCTTGGCTGGGTTTCGCGCTTTGCGTGTCTGCACACCGTCCCGGGAGATCCTCGCCTGCGCGAGGATGACGGATTTATCGAGAATTAATCATCAATAAATTCCCGTCATTCCCGCGAAAGCGGAGATCTCCCGGGATAGGACGCGAGGCCGGAAACTCAAGAGATCCCCATCTTGGCGCTGATGGGGACCGGCCTATTCGAACCGGTACTCCTTCGACTTGAAGGTCAGGTTGCGGGCGACCTCCGGCGCATCGGCGATCTTGCGGATGTCGCCCCAGGTCTGCTTGTAGTTGGGGATGATCAGCTCGTTGACGCCTTCGGAAATGACGTTGCCGACCACCCCGGTCGGGAAGGCGAACAGCATGAAGGTCTCGCCGCGGCGGGCCGTCGGCGTCGGATAGGCCATGGCCTGGGTGGCGCCGTTGGCGTTGTGGACCTCGACCAGGTCGCCGTTGGCCACCCCCAGCTCGGCCATGTCGTCGGGGTGCATCTCGATGAACGGCAGCGGCCAGCGGTCCATGACGAAGTCGTTCTGCTGGTCGAGATAGACCGACTGCCAGACATGGTTGGCGCGGCCGTTGTTGATCAAGAAGCGGTAGGTCGCCCGCTCCTCCTCCTTGCCCGGGGCCTGCAGCCCGCGCCACTGGGCCGAGGCGAAGACGGCGCGGCCGCCCTCGCCGCCGAACTGCCCGTCGGCATAGAGGCGCTTGGTGCCGACGATGGTGTCGCCGTCCAGCCCCGTCGCCGGTTCCTGGAAGCCGTTGGTGCCCATCGCCCGCAGCCGGTCGTAGGTGACGAACTCGCCGCCGCCGGCATGGGCGTGATAGCCGTCCATGAAGGCGTCTTCCTCCGTCGCCCAGTCATAACCCTGGAACTTCGCCGCCGTCGCCTCGTCCCCGGCCTCGCGGAACGACCGCTCCAGCGCCTGGGCCAGGCGGGCGACGATCAGGCAGTCGGGCAGCGACTGGCCCGGCGGGTCCATGTAGCGTTCGGTCAGCCGCATGCGCCGCTCGCCGTTCATGGAGGTCAGGTTCATCTCCCCCGAGGTCGCCGCCGGCAGCACCACATGGGCGCACTCGCCGATCTTGGTCGGGATGATGTCGACGTCGACGGAGAACAGCCCGCCCTCGCGGATCGCCCCCATGATCGCTTCGATCATGCCTTCGCGATCGCCATAGGCGACCTTCGACATCGCCTCCTTCACCATGTCCGTGCGGCGCTTGTAGACGCGCTTGAATTCCGAGGCGTTCAGCGTCGTCTTGAAGTGGTCGCAGTCCCAGACATGGTGGACACCGCCCTGGCCGTCGATCAGCAGCTGGTCGACATAGGGCGCCGGCCGGCCGATGAAGCCGTCCGACGGGCGGACATAGCCTTCCTGGTGGCCGCCCATGCGCACGCAGCCGCCGCCGGGCCGGCCGATATTGCCGGTGGCCAGTGCGATGTTCACCAGCGCCTGGTTGGTGCGGTAGTTGTCGTTGCCCCAGATCAGGCCCTTCTCATAGGCGAACATGGTCCGCCGCCGGTGGCCTTCCTTCGGCTCGGCGATCCAGTGCGCGGCCTTCTGGATATCCTCCACCGCGAGACCGGTGATCTCCGCCGCCTGCTCCAGCGTTGTGCGGTTGTCGGCCAGGGCGGCGTCGAAGTTGCTCGTGCTCGCGGCGATGAAGTCGCCGTCGGTCCAGCCCTGGTCGGCGATGTAGGTGAAGAGCGCGTTGAACAGCGCGAGATCGGTACCCGACTTGATCGCCAGGTGCAGGACGTTGTCGGCCCCCGCTTCCGTCTCACAGGCGTTCACCGTCACCGTGCGGCGCGGGTCGACGATGACGATGCGCGCACTGGCGTGCGGCTCGTCCGGCATCTCCTCCCGCTTCAGGCCCAGCGAGGTGCCGCGCAGGTTGGGGACCCAGTGGTTGAGGAAATAGTTGGTCTGGGTTTCCAGCGCATTGGTGCCGACGGCAAAGATGGTGTCGGCCAGCTCCGCGTCCTGATAGCAGTTGTTCAGCTCACCCACGCCCATGTCGCGGCTGCCGTGGACTTCGGAGTTGTAGGCCGGGCGGTTGTGGATGCGGATGTTGCGGATCTTCATGCTCTCGAAATAGAGCTTGCCGGTGGCCCAGGTGTTCTCATAGCCGCCGCCCGCACCGCCATGGTCGAAGGCGGAGACGATCAGCCCGTCCTCGCCCTGCTCCTGGATCACCCGGCGCGTGACCTCGGCGACCAGGCCGAGGGCGTCGTCCCACGAGGTCGGGTGCATGCCGGAATAGCGCCAGACCAGCGGGTCGGTCAGGCGCTGCGACTGGGTTCCCGTCGTCTCGGAATAGCTGAGCTCGCCCAGCCGCGCGCCGCGGACGGACCCCAGGCCGGAATTGACCACGCAGTCATGGTCCGGCTGGATGACCATGTGCACATCGCGCCCGTTCTGCTTGACGATGTTGTACATGGACGGCGAATACCAGGCCGTCGCCTCGGCATATTGCTGCTGCGAGAGGTCTTCGCCGTAGATGTTGACGTCGGGCGCGGTGCCGCCCTGGCGGTTCACCGGCCAGGTGTGGGCCTTGTAGCCGCAACCGACGATGCAGAAATGGCAGGTGACGTTGCGGGTCTCCGCATCCGCGGGCGGGATGGGAAGGCGGTCGATGTTGCGCTTGAATGCCATTGTCGTGTCCTCCCTCACCCGGCCAGCACGTTGCTGAGGCGGCCATAGATCAGGTCGTCGACGCCCTCGGCATAGATGTCGCCGGCATCGTCGACCCGCAGGTGGAACTGCGGCAGGTTGGATGTCGCCTGACCCCAGATCTGCATGCCGCCCTTCTCGCAGTCGAAGCGGCTGTAGTGCCCGGGGCAGTTCAGCGAACGGTCGGCGGCGACATAGCCCAGCGGATAGCCCTTGTGCGGGCAGAGGGTGGAAAAGCCGACGATATCGTCGTCGGGCCCGACGCCGGCCTCCGCCGGCGCGCCCAGCTTCAGCAGCACGCCGGGGGAATCGGCGTCGGGGTAGGCGATGTCGAACGGCTCGTTCTCGACAAGGTCGGCGATGTTGGCCAGCCTGGTCGACGGATAGTCGACGCGGGCCAGCGCGGGTGTGGCGTGCGCCTGGCGCCCGGTGGCCGCCACTGCCGTGGCACCGGCGATCGCCCCGCCGGAACCCTTGAGGAATTGCCGCCGGCCGATATCGACCAGCTTGCCGCAACCTTTCATCAGACGTCCTCCCTGCTTTGTGGTTTGCAGGGGAAACAGCAACCGCCGTGCCAGCCGCTCGCGTCCGCAGATCCAGGCACATCACCCGGGGGGCACGCCCGCTGGCGTTCGGATTTCCGAACGGTCGAGGCTGTGGATGTTCTGAGATCCGAACAGCTTGGGGCTGTCGACCGGCGTAGCCGCACCCCTTTGGAAGCCCTCCCCCTTGATGGGGGAGGGTTGGGTGGGGGTGATCGTTTCGCTGGCAAGGCGGATGGATTGGAATAGCGACTTCCCGGCCAACTGCCAGGGCGTCCGGGTGATGATTGTCGCGGTAGAGCGGCGACATGGCCCCCCCCCACACCCACCCCCCACCACGGGGGGGGGAGCAGGGCGA
>JACKIG010000005.1 GCA_020638595.1 Rhodospirillaceae bacterium
CGCGCTGGCCGAGCGTATCGTCACCACCTCGCCGGACGTGACGGTGTCGACCAACCTGGCCGCCTGGGTGAACCAGCGCGGCCTGTTCCACCGGCACGGGCACGAGGACGTGTTCCGCGCCCGCAAGGTCGCCTCGACCCTGAAATGGGTGCGCAGCCGCAGCGGGCAGCACATGGAACTGGGCATCGCGGAGAACAACCTGTTCCTGCTGCTGGCCGCCCTGGGCCTGGCGGAGCCGCTGTTCGGCCAGCGCCTGCTGCCCATCGGCACGCTCTACGACCCGTTCATCGCCCGCGGCCTGGATGCGCTGACCTATGCCTGCTACCAGGACGCCCGCTTCATGCTGGTGGCGACCCCGTCGGGCATCACCCTGGCGCCGGAGGGCGGTGCCCACCAGTCCGTCTACCAGCCGCTGATCGGCATCGGCCAGCCGGGCCTGGCGGCGTTCGAGCCTGCCTTCGCCGACGAGCTGGCGGAGATCATGCGCTGGGGCTTCGAGCATATGCAGGCGCCCGACGGCGGCTCCGTCTACCTGCGCCTGTCCACCCGCCCGATGCCGCAGCCCGAGCGCAGCCTGGCCGCCCCCGACCGCCAGGCCATCATCGACGGCGGCTATTGGCTGCACCCGCCCGCCGCGGACGCACGCCTCGCCATCGCCTACACCGGCGCCGTCGCCCCCGAGGCCACCGATGCCCACCGCCGGCTGGTGGATCGGTTCCCCGGCACCGGCCTGCTCGCCGTCACATCGGCCGACCGCCTGCTCGCCGGCTGGAAGGCCGCCCAGGACCAGCGCCGCCAGGGCAAGGCGGCCGAGGCCGCCGTCGACCGCCTGCTCACCCCCCTGCCCCGCGACGCCCGCCTGGTCACGGTGCTGGACGGCCACCCCGCAGCCCTCGCCTGGCTGGGGTCAGTGGCAGGCCACCGCACCACCCCGCTGGGCATCGACCGCTTCGGCCAATCCGGCGACGTCATCGACCTCTACCACGCCTACGGCATCGACGCGGACGCGATCGTGGCGGCGGGCGAGGGGATTTGACGGAAGGCAGCCAGCGGGCCACATTGGTTCAAAGGAGGTGCGATATGGCGATTACCTTGCGCAAGGAAACGGAGGAGTACATTCGGGCCAGGGTCGAGAAGGGCGGCTATGAGTCAGCGGAACAGTTTATTGAGGCAGCGATATTCTCTTACGTCGACTCGAATCTGAGCACTGAAGAACTCTTGGAAGAGATCCCCGACCTTCGGGCGAAGATCGAGGAAGGGCTGGCAAGCGGCCCCGGGATACCGGCCGAAGAGGTGTTCGCCGAACTCTACGAACTGCAACGTGAGCTGGAAGAAAAAGCCAAACGCTGATGCGACGGCTGATCATCTTGCCAGCGGCGAGGGCCGATCTCAGAGAGGTTCTGCGGTTTATTGCCAGGGACAACCCGACAGCCGCCCGACGCTTCGTCAACCGCATCGAGCAGAAATGCCGCGATCTGGTGCTCACACCGTTCGCCGGTAGAGAGCGAAATGAGCTGAAGAGGGCATTGCGGTCGATATCCACAGCAAACTATCAAATCTTCTACATGGTGGACGATGACGAGGTCAGGGTCGTCCGTGTTCTCCACGGAAGGCGGGATATGAAGAGGCAGTTCGAGTGAGCCGGGCGCGCACGGTCATCGGCCACAACTGCGATCCCGGTGCCGATACGGGCGAAACGGAGAGGCCACTCGGTCGCCAGGTTGATGACCTGAATTCTCAGCTTCGCCAGGATCCAACCTGCATGCTAACTGCTCAGGCCCCTATGACCGATATGCGTGCGGATGCGCGCGAACGAGGCTTCTTCTTGATGACGATCTCCACGTCTTGATCCAGTGCGGTCAGGAACGTCATCAGGCGCTCGACGGAGAACCCCTCGAGCTTGTAGTTCGCCAATGCCGACACTTTCGGCTGATTGACACCAAGCTTTTCCGCCGCCGCGGCCTGAGTCAGACCGCGTCGGCCAATCACACCGTTGATGGCGTGCGCGAGGTGCAGCTTGGTCTGCCGCTCTTCCGCATCCGGATAGCCCAGGTCCGCGAACACGTTGCCGGTGCCGCGGGTGATCGTCTCGTCGTCCTTCATCTCAGCTCTTGGGTCTTCCATAGCGAGCCTCGTAGTCCTGCTGCGCTACCTTCGGCCGTCTCTCGACCAGATCCAATATGGTCTATGTCGTCTTGATCCCCGAGGTGATATCCTTTCCCCGAAACGGGGTCGCAAGCTGGCGATCTTGAGCCTGTACATCCCGCTACGAATCGTGGGATGTCGCCTTCGGGTAACTCCGCACATGACTGATACCGCAAGCGCAGGAGTCGCGAGTCGTTCCCTGGGAAGCAACACTCTTCCCGCAGAGACGAGATCTGCTGAGCTAGATCTGCGCAAACGCTTTCTCAGGAAGTATGAGTGCACCAATGTGTAAGGTTGTATGCTTCATTAGCGAAAAAGGTGGTGTTGGCAAAACGACGGCATGCTTCGAGATTGCGGTTGCTCTCACTCAGGTTCATGCCCTCAAGATTCTTATTCTTGATGCTGACTATCAGCGCGGTGGAATCACAGGAAGACTTGATCCACGCCTCATAACCCATTTCTCAACTGGGGAAATGCCGGGAGTCACTCTCTTTCACAAATTCCAAGAGCTTTATAGTGCTGCATCACAATCGACCAATTTGGACATTCATTCAGGTATTTTCGGGATCGATTTTGTTCCTGCAGACCCCAGACTGTCGTCTGTTTCAGAGGACAAATTGCCAAGCGGAAGGACAATTCGTCACAATAGTCAACTCATGCTTGGACATTTAATGCTTGTAGATAGAGTATTGGAACCGCACAAGCAGAATTATGACTATGTCTTAATTGATACTCATCCCGAAATATCCTCGCTTTTGCGTTCTGCAATATATGCCAGTGACTATGCTGTCTCTCCTGTAAAACTCGATCTACAATCTTCAATTGGAGTTCCTACGGTGATTGGAGAGATTCAAGGTGTCAATGACGATGTGGCTGCAATGCAAGCAACTCTGGGACAACCAGCCGAGTATACTCCGACCAAATTCGTCGGTGCCATTGGCATGATGGCTCGCGAATATGCGGGTGACCTTAAAGATTCAGAGGATACAGAATATCGTAGATTGACACGCGTAGGAACAATGTTTGAACATTACATCACTGAAGGTGATGGAATCCGTCGTGCCTCGCAGAATCGCACTTCCGTCCGCACTATGTCGATAGCAAATGCGCGAAAGCAGACGGCCCAGATCGATGCAATCGCGATTGAGTTCCTCGCAAAATGCCCATGACTGTCGCTGATCTCAAGCGCATCGTCAGACTGCTAGGCGCCGATGGCGCCATTGCTGGATTGCGCGCTAGTGAGATGACTAAGGATGTCTTTCGTGATCTCGCTGCCAAATCAAACATTACGGTTTCGCAATCGATGACTCGAGATGAACTCGTACGCAATTTGGTAGAAGGATTAACACGGACAGAAATCAAACCGCTACAAGATCTGATGAAGATGAGTTATGAAGATCTCGTGAAATATTTTTCCGATGCCGCCCTACCTAACAGCGCACTGTTAGATATAATGAAAGAATTGAACTACAAAGTAAGCGCAGAAGATAGGAAGCATCTTCGCAGATTTGTCGCACGCCAGATCAGTGAAACAGCGCTATTCTCAGATGTAGCTTCTCGTAAAACCTCTGATGAAGTCAGCGAGGATCTATTTAGAAATCACCAATCCGGTGATGGGGAAAAGCGATAAATACTGAATGCCTCCATCTATATTTCCAGGCGTCTACCCTCGCATGCGGCTGCCCGTTGGGTCGTAGAGCGGCTCATGCTGGATGTGCGCCTCGTAGAGCGCGCCGTTGATCTCGATCTGGACGGACGCGTTGCCGGCGGCGACCTCAGTGGGGACGTAGCCGAAGGCGACGGATTTGCCGATGTGGTGGGCGTAGCCGCCGGAGGAGACGTAGCCGATGGCCTGGCCGTCTTTGAGGATCGCTTCGTCGTTGCAGACGTCGATATCCGTCGTATCGACGACCATCGTGACCAAGCGCTTTGACGGGCCGGTGTCGCGCTGGCGCAGCGCCGCGTCCTTGCCCACAAAATCCTTGGTCCAGTCGATGTGGGCGTCCAGGCCGGCTTCGGCCGGGGTGAAGTCGGGGCGGTAGTCGAGGGTCCAGACACCCCAGGCCTTTTCCAGGCGCAGGCTCATGAGCGCCCGGGCGCCGTACCAGCGCAGGCCCAGGTCGGCGCCGGCCTGCTCGATCGCCTCGGCCAGGCGCAGCTGGTAGGGCGGGGCGACGTAGATCTCGTAGCCCAGCTCGCCAGAGAAGGAGATGCGGGCGACGATGGCCGGCACGTCGGCGACGTATGTGCGGCGGACGTCGCGGAAGCGGAATGCCTCGTTCGACACGTCGTCGCGGGTCAGGCGGGCCAGCAAGGCGCGGGAATTCGGGCCGGACAGGCCGATGCCGTGCAGGTCGTCGGAGAGGTTGCGGTAGGCGACACCGCCGTCGGGCAGCCGCGCCTCGAACCAGCGGCGGTGGGCGTCCTGCATGGCGCCGGAGCCGAGGATCAGGAACTCGTCCTCGGCCAGGCAGGACACGGTCAGGTCGCCGTAGAGCCGGCCCTTGGGCGTCAGCATCGGCGTCAGCGCCAGCCGCCCCGGCTTGGGCAGGCGGCCGGCGAGCACGCGGTCGAGGAAGGCGCGGGCGCCGGGGCCGCGGATGCCGTGCTTGGCGAAGTTGGCGATCTCGATCGCGCCGACGGCCTCGCGCACCGCCTTGACCTCGCGCGCCACATAGGCGTGGGCGCGCGGGCGGCGGAAGGTCGGCTGTTCATACGCATCCTCCGGCCCGTCGGCGAACCACAGCGCGTGCTCCAGCCCGAAGGCCTGGCCCCACACCGCGCCTTTGGCGGTCAGGCGGTCGTAGAGCGCGGTTGTCTTCTGGCGACGGCCCTTGGGCAGGGTCTCGTTGGGGAAGGTCATGACGAAGCGGCGCTCGTAGTTCTCCGCGGCCTTGGTCGTCCCCCAGCCGGGCGTGGCGAAACTGCCGAAGCGCGCCACGTCCATGGCCCAGACATCGATGGACGGTTCGCCGTCGATCATCCATTCCGCCATGCACAGGCCGACGCCGCCCGCCTGGCAGAACCCGGCCATGACGGCGACGGCGACCCAGTAGTTCCGCATCCCCGGCACCGGCCCGATCATCGGGTTGCCGTCGGGGCCGAAGGTGAAGGGGCCGTTGATGATGGTCTTGATGCCGGCGCGCTCCAGCGCCGGGATGCGCTCGAAGCCCAGCATCAGCCGGTCCTCGATGGCCTCCAGCTTCGGCGGCAGCAGTTCGTGGCCGAAATCCCAGGGCGTGCCGGCCACCTTCCACGGGGTCGCCCGCGGCTCGTAGGTGCCCAGCAGCATGCCCTTGCCTTCCTGGCGGAAATACATGTTGCCTTCATAGTCGATACCGGCGGGCAGGCGCGCATCGCCGCGTTCGACGATCTCCGGAATGTCCTCGGTGATCAGGTAGTGGTGTTCCATCGGCTGGACGGCCAAGTCGATGCCGGCCATGTGCCCGACCTCGCGCGCCCACAGGCCGCCGGCGTTGACGACGATCTCGGCATGGATCGTGCCCTTCTCCGTCACCACGTCCCAGCTGCCGTCGGGGCGCTGGGTGGTCGCGATGACGGGCGTGTGGGTGTGATAGCTGGCGCCGTGCACCTTGGCGGCCTTGGCGTAGGCGTAGGTCACGCCCGAGGGGTCGATGTCGCCGTCCAACGGGTCCCAGAGGGCGGCGAGGTAGCGCTTCGGGTCGATCAGCGGATGGCGGCGCGCCGCCTCCTCCACCGAAATGAACTCCTGGTCCAGGCCCATGGTGCGGGCCTTGGAGCGCTCGCGCTTCAGGTAGTCGACCCAGACCTGGCTGGAGGCGAGATAGAAGCCGCCGGTGTTGTGCATGCCGACGTTCTGGCCGGACGTCGCCTCGATCTCGCGGTAGAGGTTGATTGTGTAGCCTTGCAGCCGGGAGATATTGGGGTCGGAGCTGATGGTGTGGATCTGCCCCGCCGCATGCCAGGAGGAGCCGGAGGTAAGCTCGCTGCGCTCCAGCAACACCACGTCCTTCCACCCGAACTTGGCGAGATGGAAGAGGATCGAGCAGCCGACGACCCCGCCGCCGATGATCACCACCTTCGCGTGGGTTTGCATGGGTTGGCTCCTCCCTGTCGCCGATTCCTGATGTTGCGCCGTCGGGTCCGTCGGCATCCAGGGCCGTCACCCGTCTTGTGCAACCGGAGACATGGGTAACAGACTGACGCCAGACCTCAGTACCACGCATCGGGCAGGTCCGCCTTGCGGCGGGCGATGTAGTCGCGCAGGGCTTCGTCGACGGCGGGGTCGATGGGCGGTGGCTCGTAGGCGGCCAGCAGGGTGTGCCAGCGCTCGGAGGCGCGGGCCGCCATGTCCTTGGCGCCGCGCTCGACCCAGCTTTCGACGTTCTCGCTGTCGGACAGGGCGGGCTCCCAGAACGCCGTCTGGTAGTGGCGCAGGGTGTGGGCGCAGCCGAGGAAGTGGCCGGCCGGGCCGACCTCGGCGTAGGCGTCGCGGGCCATGGCCTCGTCGTCGGTGGCCAGGCCCGCCAGCAGCTTTGCGTAAGCGCCCAGGCGGTCGGCGTCCATCACCAGCTTCTCGTAGCCGGTGCACAACCCGCCTTCCAGCCAGCCGGCGGCGTGCAGCACGTAGTTGGCGCCGGCTAGCGCCGTGGAATGCATGGAATCCGCACTCTCATAGGCCGCCTGGGCGTCGGGCAGCTTCGAGGCGGTGAGCGCGCCGCCACAGCGCAGGGGCAGGCGCAGCCGCCGCGCCAGCTGGCCGACGACATAGTTGGACAGCACCGGTTCCGGCATGCCGAAGGTGGGGGCGCCGGACTTCAGGCTCATGGACGACAGGAAGTTGCCGAGCACGAACGGCGCCCCCGGCCGCACCAGCTGCGAGAAGGCGCAGCACATCATCGCCTCGGCCAGCGCCTGGGCGATCGACGCCGCGGTCGACACCGGCCCCATGGCGCCGGAGAGGATGAACGGGGCGACGATGATGCCCTGGCCGGCGCCGCAATAGACCCGGATCGCCTCAGTCACCACCTTGTCCACCATCAGCGGCGAGTTGGTGTTGACATTGCCCATGATCACGCACGACGTGGAGAACACCTCCTCCCCGTGCAGGATGCGCGCCATGGCGACGCTGTCCTCGGCCCGGCTCTGCTCGGTGATGGCGCCCAGGTGCGGCTTATCGCTGAAGCGCATATGGGCATAGAGCATGTCCAAGTGCCGTTTCGATACCGGAACATCGCAGGGCTCGCAGATGACGAAGCCGCCGTGATGCAGGCTGGGCAGGCTGTACGCCAGCTTCACCAGCCGCTCGAAATCCGCCATGGTGCCATAGCGGCGTCCGCCTTCCACATCGCGGACGAAGGGTGGGCCGTAGACCGGGGCATAGACCTGGCTGGTGCCGCCGATGACGGTGCTGCGGGCCGGGTTGCGGGCGACCTGGACGAACTCCGCCGGTGCGGTGGCGCACAGCGCGCGGATCAGGTCGGCCGGCGCACGCACGCGGGTGCCGTCGACGTCGGCCCCGGCCGTGCGCCAGAGGGCCAGGGCCTCCGGGTCGTCGCGGAACTCGATGCCGATGTCCTGTATCAGCCAGTCGGCCTGGGCCTCCAGGCGAACCAGCGACTCTTCGTCCAGGACTTCGAAGAAGGGCAGGCGCCGCCTCACATAGGGGGCGGCGACATCCGATCCGGCCGTCGATCCCGTCCGGCGGGCGGGTCGGCTGCGCGGGCGGCCGTCCCGGCTCATCGCGGGCACCGGGGGGTCACGCCAGCCACCGCCACAGCAGCGGCAGCAGGATCGCCGTGGCCAGCGCGTTGAGGCCCATCGCGAGGCCGGCGAAGGCACCGGCGACTTCGCTGACCTGCACCGCGCGGGCGGTGCCGATGCCGTGCGAGGCGGTGCCCAGCGCCAGGCCCTGGGCCGCAGCGTCGCGGATGCCGAGCAATCCCAGCACCGGCGGCCCCAGCATGGCGCCCAGGATGCCGGTCAGGATCACCAGCACCGCCGTCAGCGACGCAGCACCGCCCAGTTCCTCGCTGACCGCCATGGCCACCGGCGCCGTCACCGACTTCGGCGCGATGGAGGCCAGCGTCAGCGGTGATGCGCCCAGCAGCGCGGCGATCCCGACGGCGCTGACCGCGGCCGTCACCGAGCCTGTCACGATGCTGGCAGCAATCGCCAGGGCCGAGCGGCGGATGCGATCGAACTGCCGATAGAGCGGGATCGCCAGCGCCACCGTCGCCGGACCCAACAGGAAGTGGACGAACTGGGCACCGTCGAAATAGGTCTCGTATGGCGTGCCCGTCACCAGCAGCACGGCGGCGATCATGGCGACGGCCAGCAGCACCGGATTGAGGAAGGGGTTCATGCCGGCACGCCCATAGAGCCAGGACCCGGCCAGATAGGCGGCCAGCGTCATCGTCAGCGCCAGCAGCGGGTCGGCCGCCAGATAAACCCAGATGTCCGTGAAGCTGCCGGTCATGACGGATCCCGCCGACGCAGCCGGTTGATGCCCGCCATCGCCGCTGCCGTCACCACGATGGTCAGCACGGTACTGGCCACCAGCGCTGCCGATATCGCGACGGATTCGCGCTCCAGCACGCCGAGATGCAAGGTCAGGCCGACACCCGCCGGCACGAACAGCAGCGACAGGTGGCGCAGCAGCGTGTCGGCGACGGCCGCCAACTGGTCCGGCAACCGCCGGGCCGTCATCAGGCCGGCAAACAGCAGCACCATGCCGCAGACGGGGCCGGGTACGGGCAGGCCGGTGGCCACGACCAACAGTTCGCCCGCCAGCTGGCAGCACAGGATCAGGGTGAGATATCCAAGCATGACCGTCCCTTCGGCCTCGTGCAGTATCGCCGGTCCGGTGGCGCTACGTGGCGCTACGGCGAAGCGTACATCAACGGGGGCCTCCCCGCGCGTTCCGGCAGTGGCATGCAAGGCCCATCGTCCGAAGGGCGATGGCGGTGATATCGTCGCCCTCTCCCGGGCGCCCGCACCCGTTGCACCTGCGAAAGGACCCCTGCCTTGGCGCGCATCGTGTTTGCCACGCTGGGCAGCGATGGCGATCTGCTGCCCTGTGTGCGGCTTGGTGAGGCCCTGCGCAGCCGCGGGCACGATGTGGTCGTCGCGACGACCGAACTCCACCGAGGCACGGTGACGGGTGCCGGCATCGGCTTCGCATCGGTGCCCCCGGACCTGCGCCCCGGCAATGCGGAGCTGATGGCCGCTGTGCTGGACCCGGTGAAGGGGCCGGAACGGCTCTACCGGGGGTTCGTCTTCCCGGCGCTGGACGAAGCCTGCACGCGGTTCGAGACCGTCGCCGAAGGTGCCGATCTGGTTGTCTACGGCGTGCTGGCCCACTTCGCGCGCATCGTGGCGGAGGCGAAGCGGGTGCCGCACGCCGCCCTGGTGCTGTCGCCGCTGACGATGTTCTCGGCCTGCGACCCGCCCATCCTGGCAGCGATGCCCTTCGTCGGGCGGGACCTGCGCTTTCTCGGCCCCGGCTTCCATGCCTTCCTGATCCGGCAGTTCGAGCGGATGTCGATGTCGTGGTGCCGGCCGGTCTTCGATATCCGCAAGCGCTACGGATTGCCGACGGGCGGCAATGTGCTGTTCCGCGGCGGGCTGTCGCCGCACCTGAACCTGGCGATGTTCCCGGCCCTGTTCGGCCCACCGCAGCCGGATTGGCCGCCGTCGACGGTGCCATGCGGCTTTCCGCTGGTCGACCCGCCGGGCCTGGACGCCGACCTGCAGGCGTTCGTCGCGGACGGCCCCGCGCCGGTCGTCCTCGCGCTCGGCTCCACCTCGGTGTTCGGGGGCGGAATGCCCTATGGGGCGTTCGTCGACGCCGCCAGGTGGCACGGCCGGCGGGCGGTCGTGCTGGTCGGTGCCGACTTCGTCGACAGATGGCGTCGCCTTGCCGGCCCGGACATCTTCGTCGCCGGCGCCGCCCCCTATGGCGCGCTGTTCGCGCAGGCGGCGCTGACGGTGCACCAGGGCGGCGTCGGCACCTGTGCCGAGGCGCTGCGTGCCGGGCGGCCGATGATCGTCGTCCCCCATGCCAACGACCAGTTCGACAACGCCGATCGGGCACGCCGCCTGGGCATCGCCGAAGCCATCCCCTTGCGCCGCTTGACCGTGCGGCGCCTGGCCCTGGCCATGGGGCGGATGCTCGCCGACCCCGACATCGCCCGGCGGGCGGCAGAGGTCGGGCGGACGGTCCAGGCCCAGGACGGCGTCGGCGCCGCGGTGGCGGCGATCGAGCGCGCGGTCGCCCGGTAGCCGGCGGACAAGCCCGGCGGATTGTGCAAGACTGGCGCCCCGTGGGAGGAAACGCATGCAGATCGACCTTGCCTTCGGGCGCAACGGCCTGAGCGTGACCTTGCCGGCCAGCGCCCGGCCGGTCGTCGTGCGCAAGCCAAAGATGGCGATCCCGCCCGACCCCGCGGCGGCGGTCGCCGCCGCACTGGACCGGCCCATGGGCACGGCGCCGCTGACCCAGCTGGCGAAGGGCGCTCGCACGGCCTGCATCCTGATCTGCGACATCACCCGGCCGGTACCCAACGCGCTGTTCCTGCGCCCGCTGGTCGAGCGGCTGACCGCCGCCGGCGTGCCGGCGGACGGCATCACCGTGCTGGTCGCCACGGGCCTGCACCGCCCCAACCTGGGCGACGAGCTGGCGGAGCTGGTGGGCGACCCCTGGGTGCTGGACACCGTGCGGGTGGAGAACCACTATGCCCGCGACGAGGCGGCCCATGTGCATCTGGGCATGACGCCGACGTACGGGGTGCCGGTCGGGATCGACCGCCGCTTCGTCGAGGCGGACGTCAAGATCGCCACCGGGCTGGTGGAGCCGCACTTCATGGCCGGCTATTCCGGCGGCCGCAAGGTCATCGCGCCGGGCGTCGCCCACCACGAGACCATCCGCACCTTCCATTCCGCCCGGTTCATGGAAGACCCGCTGGCCACGTCGTGCAACCTCGCCGGCAACCCGCTGCACGAGGCACAGCTGGAGATCCTGGCGATGCTGCACGGCCCGGTGCTGGGTCTGAACACCGTGGTCGACGAACACCGCAACCTGGCCTTCGTCAGCTTCGGCGACATCGTCGAAAGCCATGGCGCCGCCGTCGCTTTCGCGCGCGCCAGCTGCGAGGCCATGGTCGGGCGCCGGTTCAGGACGGTGGTGACGACCTCGGCCGGCTATCCCTTGGACAAGACCTATTATCAGACGGTCAAGGGCATGGTGACGCCGCTGGGCATCCTGGAGGACGGCGGCACGCTGATCATCGCCTCGGAATGCTCCGAAGGCTTCGGTTCGGCGGAATTCCGCGAGGCGCAGCAGCGCCTGGTGGCGCTGGGGCCGCAGGCGTTCCTGAACACGCTGATCGGCAAGGCCCTGGCCGACATCGACGAATGGCAGACCGAGATGCAGCTGAAGCCGATGCGGGTGGGCCGCATCCAGCTCTACGCGCCCGGCCTGGGGCCGGACGATCGCGCCGCCACGGGTGTGGAGATGATCGACGATATGCCGGCCGCCATCGGGGCAGCCATCGACCGGCACGGCGACGGCGCCATCGCCGTGGTGCCGGAGGGGCCCTACATCGTCCCCTTCGACCGGGCGGCGGCATGAGGGCCTTGCCTGCCATCGCCTGCATCGACCTTGACCCCGTCGGCGGCGTCGCCGGCGACATGGTCGTGGCCGCCTTGCTGGACGCCTTCCCGGAGGAGCGCGCGCGGGTGGACGCGGATCTGGCGGCGGCCGGCGTTCCGGACGGCGTCACCCTGGCGATCGAGGCGGGACAGTCCGCCGGGTTCCGCTGCGCGCGGCTGACCGTAGCGCAGGCGACCGACAGGCAACCGCCGCGCACCCTGGGCGCGATGACCGCATTTCTGGCCGGCGGCCGGCTGGCCCAACCGGTGGCAGAACGCGCGAGCGCCATCTTCCGCCTGCTGGCGGAGGCCGAAGCACATGTCCATGGTGTGGACGTCGACGCCGTGCATTTTCACGAGGTCGCCGACTGGGATTCGCTGGTCGATATCGTTGCCGCGGCCAGCCTGATCACCACCCTGGACCGTGCGCGCTGGCGGATCGGGCCGCTGCCGCTGGGCGGCGGCATGGTGCGCACCGCCCATGGACAGATCCCGGTCCCGGCCCCGGCGACGCTGCACCTGCTGCAAGGGTTCGACTGGATCGACGACGGCATTTCCGGCGAGCGTGTGACGCCGACGGGGGCCGCCATCCTGCGTTACCTGGATCCGGCCCGCCGCGCGGGACCCGGCGCCGCACCACTGTCGGGCCGGCTGGAGCGCATCGGCATCGGCGGCGGTACGCGACAGCTCCAGGGCCGTCCCAACATCCTGCGGATCATGGCCTTTTCCGCAGTCGCCACCACCGGCGACGAGGATTTCGTCGAGCGCCTGGCCTTCGAGGTCGACGACATGACGGGCGAGGAACTAGCGCTGGCGCTCGACCGGCTACGGGCGCTGCCGGGCGTCGTCGATGCCATGCAGGTGCCGATGATCGGCAAGAAAGGGCGCGCCGCCGTGGGCCTGCGGCTGATCGTGTCGCCCGGGGCGACGGATGCCGCCGTGGCGGCATGCTTCGCCGAAACCTCCACCCTCGGCATCCGGCGGGACAGCCTGCGACGGCACGTACTGCCGCGCAGCGCGGCCGAGGCTCGGCTGGGCGACCGCACGATTGCCGCCAAGCGCGCCACGCGGCCCGGCGGGACCCGCACCGCCAAGGCCGAGAGCGACGCGCTTGCCGCGGTCCCGACACTCGCGGCCCGCCGCACCCTGGCCGATGCTGCGGCCCGACAGGTGCTGGAAGAGGGTCCCGATGACTGACCCGGCCCGGCAGAGGCTGGACGCGATTCTCCGCGCGATCCCGGGACCGCTGGCCGTGGCGGTCAGCGGCGGCGTCGACAGCCTGACGCTGATGGCAGTGGCCGTGGCCGTGCGCAGAGAGCCGACCGCCGCCGTCCACGCCACATCGCCCGCCGTGCCGGAGGCTGCGACCCTGCGGGTCCGGCAACTGGCGACCGATCGCGGCTGGCAATTGCGCGTGATCGACGCCGGGGAGTTCGCCGATCCCCGCTATCGTGCCAACCCGCTGAACCGATGCTATTTCTGCAAGACCAATCTGTTCGCCGCGATGCGGACGGCGGCACCCGATGCGGTGCTGGCGACCGGCACCAATACGGACGACCTGGGCGACTTCCGCCCCGGCCTGGCGGCGGCACGGGAACACGGCGTGCGCCAGCCCTTCGTCGACGCCGGGATCGGCAAGGCCGCGATCCGGGCGATCGCCCGGGCCGAGGGCCTGCCGGAGATCGCGGCACTGCCCGCGCAGCCCTGCCTGGCCAGCCGCATCGAAACCGGCATCGCCGTCCTGGCCGACGACCTGGCGTTCGTCGGCGCCATCGAAAGTACGCTGACGGACAGGCTCGGTCCCGGCGACCACCGCTGCCGGATTACGCGGTCGGGCGTGGTCGCCCAGGTGCCTGCCGGCTGCGTCCCCCTGGGGGATGCCCAGGCACGCGCAGACCTGGAGCGCACCCTTGCCGCCCTGTGCGCCCGAACCGGCCGCAGGTTCGCCGGGCTGGAGGCCTACCGCAGGGGCAGCGCCTTCCTGCGGACGGCAGAAGCCCAGGGCCAACAGGCCCGGGGGGTCGGGACGTCCGGGCTGGATCCCGGCCCTTGCGGGGGTGGCGGCTAGGTGCGGGCATTCACACACACCGGCGCAACGGCCCGCCGGCGGACCGGCGCCATTGCGTGTGAAGCGACATGACCGACCTCCGCTTCGACTGGGCACGCCGGGACCGCACCGGCGTCGCGGAAGCCGTGCTGGCGGAGGGCAAGTCGGGCGCACAGATCCGCCAGGCGATCGTCGGCGCGCAGACGCGGCAGTCTTCGCTGCTGCTCACCCGCCTGGCTGCGGCGCCGGGGGAAGAGCTGGCGGCGGAAATCGGGACCGCCTTCGACTATGATGCGGTGTCGCGCACGGCGATCCTTGACCACGGCCTGCTCCCGACTACCCCATGCGATGCCCTGATCGTCACCGGCGGCAGTTCGGACCTGCCGGTTGCCCGGGAGGCGCAGCGCACCCTGAGGTTTCACGGACTGGACGTGGGACTGCTGGCCGACTGCGGCGTCGCGGGCCTATGGCGGCTGACCGATCATGCCGACCGCCTGCGGGCTGCCCCGGCGATCATCGCCGTGGCGGGGATGGAGGGCGCCCTGTTCCCGGTGGTCGCCGGACTGACGCCGGCCCTGGTGATTGCCGTGCCCAGCTCGGTCGGATACGGCGTCGCCGTCGGGGGCCGGGCAGCGCTGTCGACGGCATTGGCCACCTGCGCACCGGGCGTCGTCACCGTCAACATCGACAATGGCTTCGGCGCCGCTTGCGCCCTGATCAAGATCCTTCGGCCCGGCGCCGCACCTGCGCACGCGTCGTGATGGCGGCTTGCCCGCCGGCATTCACGCGGAATGCAAACGCCGGCGGAAGCGATGGGCCTCCGCCGGCGTTCGGCCGCCGCATGTCGCCGGCCGGCTGCTGCTACAGCAACAGGGCCAGCAGGATCACGATGGACAGGGGCATGCCGAGCAGCCAGAGAAGCAGGTAGAACACGGGCTTATCCTCCGTTTACTTGCGGCGACCGAAATGCGCGAACACGGTCCCTTCGTCGCGATGGCGGCCGCCCAGGCCAGCCCCCCACCAGGCACCGGCCGCAGCCACCAGCAGCGACGCGGCGACAATGAAGGCGGCGACCACCGAAATCTTGCGGGCCGTGTCGGCCACCTGGCGGGCGTCCTCCGCCGCCGTCTGAAGGCGGGTTACGGCATCGTCGATCCGGGCGCTGGCCTCTTCCTCCGACAGCCCCGTGCGCTGCTGCACGAGGGCGACCAGATAACCCCGGTCGGCGTCGGCAAGCCCTTCCTCGGACGTCGCGGTGCGCAGGATGCCGGCCACCTCGTCACTGTTGCCGGCCAGCATCGACTGCGCCGGGGCGCCAGCCGGCGCAGCGCCGCCACCGTCCACGGGCTCGATGCGCGGTCCCGCCTGCGCCTGGCTTCCGTCGCCGCGCAACAGCGCGCCGGCAAGATAGCCGTCGAGGCTGATGTCGGCGGCGCCTGCGGCCTCGCCGGCGGCCTGGACGGCGCCTGACGCCACCTGGGCGCCCACATTGGCGGTCGAATAGGCCCCGGTCGCCAGCAGAATGGCGCCGAAGATGATGCCGACACCCCACATGACCAAGCCATGGGCGCCGTCGCGCACATCGACCTCATGTTCCGTCGCGTCCGGAACACGCCGGCGCAGGCGTCCCGTCAGATACGCCCCGGCCATGAAGCTGGAGCCCGCGACCCACAGCGCCCACAGGCCCATGCCGATGACGATACCCGCCCCGCCGACGCCCTCGCCCCCGAACGGGGACACGACGCTCAATCCGATGGCGATCCCGAACGTCGTCAGGACGAACGCGATCGCCGTTGCCAGGACCGCCCCGGCGAGGATCGCCGGCCAGTCCACATATCCTTCATTCCCGCTCTCGTACACCAACACCGGCTCGTCGGTGACAAGTGGTTGGGTGATGCCTGCCTGTGCCATGTGTCAGATCCCTTCGCCTCGTTGCAGACCTGGATGCGACGGTCACGCCGTCGACCGTCCGATGCGCCGAAACGGCGTCAGCGGAGCCCCAGCAGCGAAAGGATCGCCAGCACGACGACCACAAGGCCGACGAGATAGATGATTGCGTTCACGGCCCAATCTCCTGTGCGTGTGATTGTGCCCGTTTCAACGATTGCCGCGTCAAAAGGTTCCAGGCCGTGCAACGCGTTGCGGCCGCTTGTCAGGTGACGGACGGATGGACCACCGCACCCGCGGGACGCCAGCTGCCGCGGCGGCCGGCCCACCGATTTCCGGCGGGAATCCTGGGCCGAAAACGGCAACGGCGCGCTTTCGCGCGCCGTTGCACTGTCCTGACGCCGTGACCGGCCGGAACGGGCAGCCCCGTCCCGCAGGCCGGATCAGAGGGTACCGAACATGCTGACGAAGATGGCAGCGAAAATGGCCGAGGTGATGACGCCGCTGATGCTGGCCCCCAGGGCGTGGGGCAGGATGATCGATCCGGGATTGACCTCGGACACGGTCTTCTGCGCCACCTTGGCGGTGGTCGGCACGCAGCTGACGCCGGCGATGCCGATCACCGGGTTGAACTTCTTGCCGGTGACGAAATACAGCACATAGCCGCCCAGGATGCCGCCGATGCCGCTGATCGTCAGGGCCATGATGCCGATGCCCAGCAGGATCAGCACATCCGGATCCAGGATGGTGTTGGCCTCGCACAGCACGCCCAGGAGCAGGCCCAGGAAGAAGGTGGCGCCGTACAGCACCGGCCCACTCAACAGCTCGGCGAACTTCACCAACCCGCTCTCCCGCACGATCACGCCGATGAACAGCGACAGGATCAGCGGGGCCGCCACCGGGAACAGCAGGCACAAGAGGATGACGGCGATCACGCAGAACACGATCTTCTGGCCCGACGTGATCTCCTTCGGCTTCTCCGCCGGCATCTTCAGGCCGCGGATACTCCGCGGAATCAGGGCCTTGATCAGGTACGGATAGCCGCCATAGGTGAGGCCGAGATAGAGGTAGGCCACCACCGTGATCGGGACGAACAGGTTCTCCGACAGCATCAAGGAAGCAAACAGGATCATCGGGCCGTCCGCGCCGCCGATGGTCGCGGTCGCGGCGGCATCACCGATCGGCAGGCCCAGCCAGACACCCACAGGCAGGGCGACGACCGTGCCCAGCTCGGCGAACAGCGCGATCACCATGCTGGTGAACGGCCGGGCCATCACGAAGCCGACATCCAGCAGGACGCCGATGCCCATGAACACCAGACAGGCGATCAGGCCGTTGGAGAACGTGAAGGTATAGACCGGCTGCAGCCAATCGATCTGCAGAATGCGCATCATGTTTTCCGTCGGGCTCAGGCTTTGCGTGCCCTCCACCAGCGGATTGAGGAACAGGGTTCCCGGGATGCGCTCGCCCGGCACGTCGGGATTGGACCAGAACAGCACGCCGGCATTGATCGCCGCCATGCCCAGCCCCATCGGGATCATCAGCAGCGCTTCCAGCACGCCCTTCTTGCCGAGGTAGATCAGAAGGCAGCCGAGGAGAATCAGGAAGATGCGCCCGAAGAAGATCTTCGGCTCTGCATCCACCAGGGTGGCGATACCCTGGAAGAGTTCCAGAGGATTGAAGCTTTCCATGGGGCCCTCTAAGCGCCAGGCAGGAGACGGAACGATCGGCCAGCGGGCTGCAAAAGGCTCAGCCGATGGTCAGCAGGGGTTGCCCCGGCTCCACACCGTCGCCGGCTTTCGCATGGATCGCCGTCACCTTGCCGGCGCGCTGGGCGGTGACGATCGTCTTCATCTTCATCGCCTCGATCGTCGCCACCTTGTCGCCGGCGTTCACCGCCTGGCCCATGCCGACATCGATGGAGACGACGACACCGGCCAGCGGGCTGACCTCGTCGCCGGGTCCGGCAGCCGGGGCGGCCGCTGCGGCGGCCGGGGCCGGGGCGGCTGCGACCGGGGGCGCAGCCATGGCGGCGGACATGTCGCCCGGGCTGGGAATGATGCTTCCCGGCGATTCCGAAACGTCTTCGACCGTGACGTTGTAGGGCCGGCCGTCGACGGTGATCTTGAAGCTCCGCTGCATGGCTCGAGGTTCCTGATTTTCTTAAGAGCGGTTCGGGATGCCGTGGTCGTTAGCGATGGCGGGGGGCATGCGACGTCTGGTGCACGATCCGGCCTTCCGCCTCCCAGGCGTGGCTGCGCCGCGCATCCTGGATGCGGACAATGCGGTGGGCACCCATCACGGCATAGACGGCCGCGGCGATTGCCGCGATGTCGTCCTGCGCCTGATCGACGGCCGGACCGGGGGCGGATTTCGAGACAAGCTGCGCGGCGGCCGGCGGGGCCGTGCGCCCCGTCAGCGACAGCGCGGCGACGATCCCCTTGATGACGATGGCCACGACAATCGAGATCACGATGGCCAAGCCATACATCCCGAGGGACTGACCGATCAGATCGCCCATTTCCATAGTGCCAGTCTCCTGCGCTCCGGTACCGCGGCCGATCGCACCCCTCGGTCCTAGAGCGGGATATCTCCGTGCTTCTTCATCGGCCGCAGTTCGCGCTTGCTCAGCGTCTTGCGCAGCGACAGCGCCACCACGCCCCGGGTTTCCGAGGGGCGGATGACATCGGTGATGTAGCCGCGCGAGGCCGACAGGAACGGCGTGGCGAACTGCGCGCGGTAGTCCGCCGCCAGTTCCGCCCGCTTGGCCACCGGGTCTTCGGCCCCCTTCAGCTCGCCGCGATAGAGGATGTTGACCGCGCCCTCGGCACCCATCACCGCGATCTCGGCCGTCGGCCAGGCGTAGACCAGGTCGGCCCCCATTTCCTGGCTGCACATGGCGAGATACGACCCGCCATAGGCCTTGCGCGTGATCACCGTGATCTTCGGCACGGTCGCCGAGGCATAGGCGAACAGCATCTTCGCGCCGTGGCGGATGATGCCGCCGCGTTCCTGCTCGATCCCGGGCAGGAAGCCCGGCACGTCGACAAGCGTGACCAGCGGCACGTTGAAGGCATTGCAGAAACGAATGAAGCGGGCCCCCTTGTCAGAGGCGTCGATGTCCAGCGCGCCGGCCTTCTGCATCGGGTTGTTGGCCAGAACGCCGACGACGATGCCCTCGATGCGGGCGAAGCCGACGATGATGTTCTTGGCCCAGCCGGCATGCACTTCCAGGAAGTCGCCGGCATCGACCAGGCGCTTGATCACCGCCAACATGTCCATCGGCTCGCCGGACGTCTCGGGGATCAGCTCCTCGATGCCCGGATCCTCGGCCAGCGTCATCTCGTCGGTCGGGTGGTGCGGCGGATCTTCGCTGTTGTTCGACGGCAGGAACGACAACAGCTTGCGTGCCAGCAGAATGGCCTGCCCGTCATTCTCGGCGACGAAATGGGCGTTTCCGCTGACGGTGGCGTGGACCGCCGCGCTGCCGACCTCGTCCATCGTCGTGGACCGGCCGGTCACGGCCTTGATGACCTCCGGCCCGGTGATGAACATGTGCGCGTTCTCGCGCGTCATGATGATGAAGTCCATCAGCGCCGGCGAATAGGACGCGCCGCCGGCACAAGGCCCGGCGATGATGGCGATCTGCGGCACCACGCCCGACAGCAGCACGTTCTGGTAGAACACGTCGCCGTAGCCGCTGAGCGCATCCACGCCTTCCTGGATGCGCGCACCGCCGCTGTCTTTGAAGGCCACCAGCGGGATGCCCATCTTCAGCGCATAGCGCATGGAATGGACCATCTTGGTCGCATGCATCTTGCCGAGCGTGCCGGCCGCGACCGTGAAGTCCTGGCTGAACGAGGCGACCTGCCGGCCATCCACATAGCCGGTGCCGACGATGACGCCGTCCGCCGGCATCTCCTTGCCGTCCAGGCCGAAATGGCGCGCGGTGTGTTTGATGTGCGCGCCCATCTCCTGGAAGGTGCCTTCCTGGAACAAGGCATCGAGGCGTTCGCGCGCGCTCAACAACCCCTTCTCGTGTCGGGCCTTGATCTTGTCTTCGCCGCCGGCGGCAAAGACGGTTTCGCGGCGCTTGGCCAGATCGTCGAGAAGCTTTTCTGCTATCGCCATCGCTGCCTGCCGTCCGATCGCAAGGGGGTCCAGAGCCTGGAAGTCCGAGAGCCTAGAAGAGAGGCGCGAAGCCCACAAGCCTCGCGCCAGCATTTCGTGTATATGCCGAACTTTTCCCGGTCGCGTCTCGCGCGATCCGGCGGCCGACGGCGCGGCATCGCCGCCTAGCCGATATCGCAGCTATCACCTGCCGTGGCGCCCGTCTTTGAGGTAAATCAGTTCCAAACAGGGGGCCATCGCCCCGCCGTGCCTGGCTTCCGCGCCCGATCATGCGCCCCGCGGCGTCCGAAATGGCGGTTTCCTTCGCTTCCGTACCAATGGCCGCCCCTCCTTTCACAGCAGGGTCGGCTGTTCAGCCAGCGGGACGATCACTTCGGCGTCGTCGTTTTTTACGGAGTTGACGCGGGTGGAAATCGGTACCGCCGTCATCTCGGCCCCGTCCGCCGGCCCCAGCGTGGCGATGTCGATCGGCGACGGGTCCAGCCAGGCCGGCCAGGCCGCCGAGGGCAGAATCAGCGGCATCCGGTCGTGAATCGCTGCCATCATCGCGTCGGCCGCCGTGGTGATGATCGTGAACGTCTCCAGCCGCGCGCCTTGCGGGTCCGTCCAGGCGCTCCACAGCCCGGCAAAGGCCATGGGGCGGTTGTCCCGCCGCCTGATCAGGAAGGGCTGCTTGGCCTTGCCCTGCTTCTGCCATTCGAAGAAGCCGTCGGCCACCACCAGGCACCGCCGGCGGCGGGCGCTCTCGCGAAACGCCGGGGCGGTCGCCGCCGTCTCCGCCCGGGCGTTGATCAGCCGGGCGCCGATCTTCACGTCCTTGGCCCAATGGGGGATCAGCCCCCAGCGCAGCAGCGCCAGGTGCCGGGCGCCGTCGTCCCCGCGGCGAACCACCGGCGCCTGCTGGGTCGGCGCCAGGTTGAAGCGCGGCTCCAGGTTAGGGCGGTCGGCCGGATCGACCGCGAACATCTCCAGGATCGCTTCCAGCGGCGAGGTGATGAGATAGCGCCCGCACATGCACACCCCCCTTGCGCGACGTCCGCCCCGGCCGGATCGCATCCGGCAGTCGGGCGGCGGTTGACCGGCCCGTTCGGACGCACGAGTTTATCCGAAACCCCAACCCAACGCGGAAGAGCGACAATGGCGAAGTTCGGAATCGGACAGCCGGTCAGGCGCAGCGAAGACCCCCGGCTGTTGACGGGTCGGGGCCGATATACGGATGATGTGCGGCTGCCGGGCCAGGCCTTCGCCTGCTTCGTGCGATCGCCCTTCGCCCACGCCCGGATCGTCGCGGTCGACACGGCCGCGGCGTCGGACGCCCCGGGGGTGATCGGCATCGTCACCGGCGACGACCTTGCCGAGGACGGCATCGGCACCCTGCCGGTCCAGGTCAGGATCAAGAGCCGTGACGGCGCCGCCATGCCCCAGCCGCCACGCCCGGCACTGGCCCAGGGCCGCGTGCGCCACGTCGGCGACCCGGTCGCGCTGGTGGTGGCGGAAACGCCGGATGCGGCCCGCGACGCGGCCGAACTGGTGGAGGTCGACTATGACCCGCTGCCGGCCGCGGTCGACCTTCGCACCGCCCTCGATCCCGATGCGCCGGAAATCTGGGAACAGGCGCCCGGCAATCGCGTCTTCGACTGGGAACTGGGGGACGAGGCCGCGTGCAACGCCGCCTTCACCGCGGCGGCCCACGTCGTGTCGCTGGACCTGGTGAACAATCGCCTGGCCGCCACCCCCATGGAAGGCCGCGCCTGCCTGGCCGCCTATGACGCCGATGACGACCGGCTGACGCTCCACGTCTCCAGCCAGGGTGTGCATGGCCTGCGCGACCAGCTGGCCGACGACATCTTCCACCTGCCGGCCGACCGCATCCTGGTCGTCACCGGCGATGTGGGCGGCGGTTTCGGCATGAAGATCTTCATGTATCCGGAATACATCTCCACGCTGTACGCAGCGCGCAAATTCGGCCGGCCCGTCGCCTGGGCGGCGGAGCGTACGGAATCGTTCATCAGCGACGACCACGGCCGCGACAACCTGACCAAGGCCGAACTGGCGGTGGACGCCGATGGCCGCTTCCTGGCGTTGCGGGCCGATACGCTGGCCAATCTCGGCGCATATCTCTCCAATTTCGGCCCGTTCATTCCGACGAATGCCGGCAACCGCATGCTGTGCGGCCTGTACGCCATCCCTGTGGTGTATTCACGCGTACGGGGGGTGTTCACGAACACGCAACCCATCGACGCCTATCGCGGCGCCGGCCGGCCCGAGGCCGCCTATGTGGTGGAACGGCTGGTGGACGTCGCGGCCCGCCAGCTGGGGATCGACCCCGTGGACCTGCGCAAGCGCAACTACATCCCGCCGGAGGCCATGCCGTACAAGACCGCGACGGGGCTGGTCTACGACAGCGGCGATTTCGCCCGCAACCTGGACGACGCCGTGGCGGCCGCGGACCTGGCCGGTGCACCGGCACGCAAGGCCACGGCCCGGGCGGCCGGCAAGCTCTGCGGCATCGGCATCTCCACCTATGTGGAGGCCTGCGCCAGCGGGGCGCCGGAAACGGCGGTTGTGCGTGTCGACCGCGACGGCCACGTGACCGTGCTGATCGGAACCCAGACCAACGGCCAGGGGCACGAGACCGCCTACAAGCAGATCATCGCCGAACACCTGGGGGTGGACTCCGACGCCATCACCATCGTCCAGGGCGACAGCGACCGGATTGCGACGGGCGGCGGCACCGGCGGGTCGCGGTCCATTCCCGTGGGCGGGGCATCGCTGGCCGATGCGGCGCTGAAGGTGCAGGCAAAGGCCAGGATAGCGGCCGCCGACGTGATGGAGGCTGCGCCCGCCGACGTCACCTTCGAAGACGGCCGCTTCCGCATTGTCGGCACCGACCGATCGGTCACGCTGGCCGAAATCGCGGTGCACAGCGACGCGGCGACCGCCTTCGACGAGACCGCCGATTTCCAGCCCACCGCGTCCACCTTCCCCAACGGCGCGCATATCTGCGAGATCGAGGTCGACCTGGACACGGGCCGCCCCCAGATCGTGCGATACACGGTCGTCGACGATGTCGGACGGGTGATGAACCCGTTGCTGGTGGAAGGCCAGGTGCATGGCGGCATCGCCCAGAGCATCGGCCAGGCGCTGTTCGAAGAGGCGGTGTTCGACACCGAGAGCGGACAGCTGTTGACCGGGTCGCTGATGGACTATGCGCTGCCGCGGGCCGACAGCATCCCGTTCATCGATTTCCGCTTCAACGAGATCCCCTGTCGGACCAACCCGCTGGGCATCAAGGGCGCAGGCGAGGCCGGAACCATCGGCGCCTGCCCGGCCGTGATCAACGCGCTGGTCGATGCGCTGGCGGAATTCGGCGTGCGGCATGTCGACATGCCCGCCCGGGCCGAGACGCTGTGGCGGCTGATCCGCGACGGGGGCCACGCTGCCGCGGCATAGCCGCACCCGCGGGTCATGCCCCCGGGCTCATGCCCCCGGGCTCAAGCGTTGACGGCCTTGGGCGCCGCCACCGCGCTGCGCGCGTCGCCACCGGCCACCGCCTGGGGAACCGGCGGCTTGGGGGCGGAAAGCTCATCCAGGGGGAAGTCACGATAGGCCGGCGGGCCGTAGACCGGCAGCGTAACCGTAACCGCGGTGCCCTGCCCCGGCGCGCTGGTGATCGACAGCCGGCCGCCATGCTCTTCGGCCAATGCGCGGGCCAGGGGCAGGCCGAGACCGGTGCCCTCGTAGCGGCGCGAGAGCTCGTTGTCGACCTGGTGGAACGGCTGCAAGGCGATCGCCACTTCCTCCTCCGTCATGCCGATGCCGGTGTCGGTGACGGAGATCGTGACCTGCAAATCGTTCACCTTCGCCGCAGCGATGGTGACTGACCCGCCTTCCGGCGTGAACTTCACCGCGTTGGACAGCAGGTTCAGGATGATCTGCTTCAGCTTGACCGGATCGGCACGGATGATCGGCAATGCGCCGGCGGCAGCCCCCGCAATCAGGTCGATCCCGGCCGAGGCCACGCGCGCGCCCATCAGGCGATCGCATTCGTCGATCAGCACCGACAGGTCCACCGGCTTCACGTGCAGGACCAGCCGGCCGGCCTCGATCTTCGACAGGTCCAGCACGTCGTTGATGATCGCCAGCAGGTGCAGCCCGCTTTCGTGGATGTCCTGGATATAGGTGCGGTACTGGTCGTTCTCGACCCGGCCGAAGACCTCGCTGTTGATCATGTCGGAAAAGCCGATGATGGCGTTCAGCGGCGTGCGCAGCTCGTGGCTCATGGTCGCAAGGAACGCCGACTTGCTGCGGTCGGCCGCCAGGGCGTCGTCGCGCGCCCGCATCAGCTGCTCCGTCGTTTCTTCGACGATCCGGTACTGGCGCTGCAGCTCGTCATAGGCGTTTGCCGTCTCGGCGGCATGCCGGCGGACATCCTCGTGCGCATCGCGCAGATGTGCCAGCGACACCTTCAGCGACCGGCCGGCCAGCACATGCATCGCCAACCAGGCCGCCGCACCCAGCAGCAGCCCCACAAAGGCGGCCACACCGGTATTCACCAGAAGCGGCAGAAGGCTGGCCCCCACCGCGATGCGGCCAACGCTCTCGCCGCGCAGGACAACGCCGTTCGCGCGCCAGACCAAGGGCGCAGCCAGGTCGCCGCCGGAGTCCAGGACAAGCCGGCCCCGCGCATCCCAGATGCGCTGGCGCACCTGCATGTCGGCTTCGAAGCTTAGCGAGATCACGTGTTCCAGGTGCTCCACGGCATAGGACCAGGTCGGGCCCTGGACATGGGCGTGCCGGGCCAGGCGCTCCGCATTCAGCTGCGCCTTGAATTGCAGGTCATGGGCGAGCGCGAAGAAGCCGGCCGCGAAGGTGCCGGCCGGCACGGCGACGGCCGTGGCCAGGCCGATGACGAGGGACAACCGCTGGATCAGCCGGCGCATCTGGCTGATGCGCCGGATGACGTCCTCCGCAGGTTCGTGGGGCTTCCAGAGCATTTCGCCTCACTCGACCGGCAATGCACCCGCACGCCGCAGGATCTCCGCGCCCGCTTCCGCCTCGATGAACCCGATGAAGTCCTGAACGATCGGGTCGGCGTCGGCGCGGAAGACCAGGCAGTATTCCTTGACCAGCGGATATCGGCCGGAGGCCACGTTGTCCAAGGTCGGGGCGGTGCCATCGAGGGCCAACAGGTACAAGGGCACGTCTTCCGACCAGACCTGAAGCACGGTGCCGACGGTCAGCGACCCTTCCATCATCGCTGCAAGCTCCAGGTTCTCCTGGTCGGTCACGGCGACCGGTACGTCCGGCCGTTCGCCCGCGCGGGCCAACGCGTCCTGCATCAGTGGGTAGACGGATGTGATCGCCTGGTAGTCGCTTTCGCTCTGCGGCCGGGCGACAATGCGTACGTCGGTCCCGTCCGACCACGTCGCACCGGCATCGCCGAACATCTCCACCGCCATCTCGACCGGCAGGTTGATTTCACCGCGATGCGACGTCAGGAAGGCGATCGCCGTCCGCGCGAACGGCACTTCGACCAGTGCGCCACCCTCCTGCTCCTCCGCCCGCAAGGACCGGCCGCTGACGGCAATGTCGATGGCACCGTCGCCCAATGCCCGGATCCCGCCGGAACTGCCCATGCTGGGCAGGACGTCCAGGCGGACCCCCGGGTGGTCGAGGGCGAAGGCCCGCCCGAGCTGCTCCAGAACCGCAAGCGCGCCGCCGGTACCGCCGACGCTGATCGTCTGGGCGTGTCCCAGGGTCGGCGTGCACAGCCAGATGGCCAAGATGGCCGCCGGAAGTCGGATCGCACTGCGCGCAAAGCGTGTGGCTGACATGGTCCCCCAGCCGCTGAAATATTGGTTTCATGTCACTGTGCCGGAGTGCCCCTAATATTCTGTAAACTCTCTGAATTGTATGCTTCCGCATAGAAAACATGCGGATCGTCTGCGCCGGTCATCCTTCCGGCGCGGGTGGGGCGGCCGGCTGTCAGCGCGTCGCAATTCACCTTAAGTCGCGGGTTACGGGCTTCGAAGGGGAAGGAAGCGGTCACAATGCACGAAATAAAGTGGTTGTCGGCCTATCAGATCGGCAACGACAAGATAGACGAACAGCATGAAATCTTCCTGAGCCTGGTGAACAAGCTGGCAATCGACGTCAGGAATGGGGAAGGTGAGGAACAAATCCATACGACGTTTTCACAGATCGTCGAATTCGCTGCATTCCATTTCTCCGACGAAGAGCGACTGATGCAGGAACACCATTTCCCGGAGTACGAAACACACAAGAGATTGCACGAGAAGATAATTCAGACTCTTGGTGAGTATTTCGTCCTGTATCAGGAGGGCCAGCTCGCCATCGAGGACCTGGTCCGCTTCATCGTCAACTGGTTCGCACGCCACACGGTCTGCGAGGATTCCAAGATCGGCAACTTCATCGCCGAACGGTCGGTCGCCCGCGCGATCTGACCCCCGCTGGCCGATAGGTCGGATGCGGCATTTGTGCCCCTCGGCCGGGCGCACCTTCAGGCTGGTCGGCGTTGCCGTATCGTGGCACACGTCGCGGGCATTGCCAGTGCCCCATCCTCTCCGGCCGGCGGAACCACGATGCTCTCACTTCTGACAGACCCCCACGCCTGGGCCAGCCTGCTGACGCTGACGGCGCTCGAGATCGTGCTGGGCATCGACAACATCATCTTCCTGTCGATCGTCTCCTCTCGCCTGCCCGCGCACCAGCAGAGCCGTGCCCGCCGAATCGGCCTGTTGCTGGCCCTGGGCATGCGGATTGCCCTCCTGTCGGCGATCGCCTGGATCATCGGGCTGACGCAGCCGGTCTTCTCCGTGTGGGAGCATGAGGTGTCGTGGCGGGATCTGGTGCTTGCGGCAGGCGGGTTGTTCCTGCTGTTCAAGGGCACCGCGGAGATCCACCACACCATGGAAGGCGAGGGCCCCGAAGCCACCGCGGGCAGCGCGTCCTTCCTTGCCACCGTCGCCCAGATCGTCGCCCTCGACCTGGTCTTTTCCATCGATTCGGTCATCACTGCCGTCGGCATGGCCGAGCATCTGCCGATCATGATCGCCGCCGTCGTCATCGCGATCGTGGTGATGATGGTGGCCGCCGACCCCGTCAGCCGCTTCATCGAACGGCACCCGACGGTGAAGATGCTGGCGCTCAGCTTTCTCTTGCTGGTGGGCGTGGCGCTGATCGCCGACGGGCTGCATTTCCACATCCCGCGCGGCTACCTCTATTTCGCCATCGCCTTCTCCATCGGCGTCGAGACGCTGAACCTGTTGGCCCGGCGGGCCCGGGCCCGGCGGCGGGGCGCGACGGCGGAGCCGGAGGCCTGATGCGCCGGCGAGCTATTGGATGGTGATCTGGTGGGCGTAGGTCTGGCCGTCACTGATGGTCAGTTGCCGGAACCCGATCATCTTCAAGAGGTCGAGGAAGGTGTACCGGTCCTCCAGCCCGCTATCGATGAAGAAGGGGGTGGTCCGCGCCATCGCCGTCAGCTGTGCCAGCATCCCCCGCGCCTGGTACAGCGTCACCAGATAGTCGCGGCTCAGCGACACGATGATCAGCTTCTCGGCATCCGTCCCCTTGGCGAAGATCGCCCATTGCGGCGGATAGGGTTGGGCCAGCTGCTCCTGCGTCATGCCGATGACGAACGCCAGGCGGCGCGCCCGGTCGCTGTCCGGCATCGTCGCCGCCCGGGCGACATAGGTTTCCCGGCTCGTGACCAGGGGATAGTAGTAGCCCTCGTGGCGGTCGGCCAAAGCGGTCGATGCCGACAGGATGACCGCCAGGACGGCGAAATGGACGAGGCGCATGGACGGACGGCTCCGGCAGGGTACACCGTGGACGGGATCCGAACAGTGACCAAGCACCGGCGGTTACGCAACGGGAATGGCGATCATGACCACCGGCGGGATGCGGCCGCCGCGACGTTACGATAGAGTCCCGGCCCATGGTGATGGACGAATCATCGGGCATGGTCCCGCAGGTGCCCTTCGGCCTGGCCGACGGGCGCCGCATCGGCTTCGTGGCCGCCGAGACGGAGGTCGCCCAGCAGGCGTGCATTCGCCTGATGGACCGGTACGGCGACTGCGACCCGGAAGCCGCCGACGTCATCGTGGCCCTGGGCGGCGACGGGCTGATGCTGGAAACGCTGCACCGGTTCATCCACCGCCAGGTGCCCATCTTCGGCATGAATTGCGGTTCGGTCGGCTTCCTCTTGAACGAATACCGGGAAGACGGCCTGCTGGAGCGGCTGGCCGGTGCGGTGGCCGTGACATTGCACCCCTTGCGGATGCTCGCCGAGACGGCCGACGGCCATCCGCAGTCGGCGCTCGCCATCAACGAGGTCTCGCTGTTCCGACAGACGCGCCAGGCCGCCAAGCTGCGCGTCAGCGTCGACGATGTCGTGCGCCTGCCGGAACTGGTCTGCGACGGCGCCCTGGTGGCGACGCCCGCCGGCAGCACGGCCTACAACCTGTCCGCCTATGGGCCGATCATTCCGCTGGGGGCAGCCGTCCTGGCCCTGACGCCGATCAGCGCCTTCCGCCCGCGGCGCTGGCGCGGCGCCCTCTTGCCCCATCGCGTGCGCATCACCTTCCAGGTCGTGGAGGAGGAGAAGCGCCCCGTCAGCGCCACCGCCGACTATACCGAGGTGCGCGACGTCCTGCGCGTCCACGTCTTCGAGGATCGCAGCATCGGCCTGCAGCTGCTGTTCGACCCCGAACACAACCTGGAAGAGCGGATCATCAAGGAACAGTTCACGCCGTAGGGAAAGCGTCGGCGGCGGGCACCCGGGCTCAGACCGCCCGGGCGCGTGAGGCCGCGAAAGCACAGATCGCGGCGGCCAGCTGGTCCAGATGCGCGGCGAGGCTCGTGAACCCCGCCACCTTTTCCAGCGTCGATTCCTTCATGTAGAGGCGTCGGTTGATCTCGATCTGGACGGCATGGCGGCCATGGGCGGGGTCGCCGTGGCGGCGCACCAGCTCAACCCCCTTGTAGGGATCGTTGCGGCGCACGGCATAGCCGAACCCCTTCAACGTCTCTTCCACCAGGGCCACGAGATCGCGTGCGGCCGTCGTCCCGTCCCGGTCGCCGATGACGAAGTCGGCGTGCAGAGGCGTGCCGCCCGATGCCGGATCGTCCGTCACCGACGGCATGGAATGGCAGTCGACCAGCAACGCCATCCCGAACTGCTGGTGCGCCTGTTCCATCAGGCTGTCCAGCGCGGCGTGATAGGGCCGGTAGTAGCGGTCGATGCGGTGCCGCACCTCTTCGGGCGACAGCAGGCGGTCGTACATCGGCAGGCCGGGCTTGCACAGCCGCCGGATCAGCCCCATCCCCAGGCTGGTCTTCTCCCCCGGGCGCAGCGGATCGGGCCAGGGCGCATTCAGAAGCCCCTGGTCCAGGTCGTCGACGGCGCGGTTGACGTCGATATAGCTGCGCGGGAACAGCGCCTCCAGCAGCGATGCGCCATGGGCGGGAACGCCGGAATAGAGCTCGCCGACATAGGTGTCTTCGGCCTGGCGCAGCAGCTGGACGTCGCAGACGAACCCGAAATCCTGCGGATAGTTCGTGCCGCTGTGGGGGGAATCGAACACCACCGGGACCGGTGGTGCCACCGGGTCATGGCAGGCCAGAACGCCTTCCACCAGCCGCATCATCACGCCAGACCCAGCCGCGTGCGCACATGGTCTGCCATCAGCGCGATGATCGCCGCGACGTCGTTGCGAACGCGCTCGAAGCCCTGGTGCGGCCGGCGTGTCTCTTCATCCATGTAGAGTGCCCGGTTGATCTCGATCTGGACGCTGTGGCGGCCCTGGCCGGGATGTCCGTGGGCGTCGACCAGGTAGGCCCCGGAGAACGGGTCGTTGACCGTAACCCCGTAGCCGCGCTCGCGGAAGGCCCCTTGAAGCATCGACACGACTTCGCCGTCGCAGGACCGGCCGTGCCTGTCGCCCAGGGTGATGTCGGGCCGTGGCCTGGCGCCGCCGGGCGCCGTGTCGTCGCCCATGGACTTCATCGAATGGCAGCTCACATGCCAGACAAGGCCGAAGCGGCGATACAGCGACGCCAGGGTATCGGCCAGGTGGTCGTGATAGGGCCGCCAGTAGCGTCCGATGCGGGCCTGGACCTCGGCCACCGTCAGCGGCCGATCATAGATGGGGCTGCCGGCCCCCCGGCAATAGCGCCAGATCAGGCCATAGCCGTTCCCGGTCTTGGTCGTGGGCCGCAGCGGGGCCGGCCAGGGTTCGGCCAGCATCCCGGCATCGATGTCGTCGGGAGCACGGTTGACATCGACATAGGCCCGCGCAAACAGCGCGGCGATCAGCGTGGCCCCGGTTTCGGGCGCGGCCGCGAACAGCTGTTCCACATGGGAATCCGCGGTCCAGGCCAGATCCTCCGCACCCAGGCGGGTGTCGAAATCGCCCGGCAGGCCGGTGCCGCTATGCGGGGATTCGAAGACCAACGGCAGCACGTCATGGGCCGGAAACACGGATTCGAAGACGCCGGGCGCCGTCAGCGTGCCGAAGGTGCGGGTCATGCCTGGTCGTTCAGGTGGCAGGCCGACCAGTGCCCGGCCGCCACCGCCTTCAGGCGCGGCACCTCGTCCCGGCACCGCGGCAGGACATGGGGGCAACGGGGATGGAAATGGCAGCCGGGCGGCGGGTTCAACGGCGTCGGGATCTCGCCCTTGACCGGCGTGTAGGTGCGTCGCGTGGCCACCAGCCGCGGAATTTCGGCCAGCAGCGCCTGGGTATAGGGGTGGTTCGGGGCCGCGAACAACGCCTCGGTCGGCGCCTGTTCGACGATGCGCCCCAGATACATGATCATCACCCGATCGCTCAGATGCTCGACCACGCCCAGGTCGTGGCTGATGAACAGATAGGTCAGCCCCAGTTCTTCGCGCAACCGCATGAACAGGTTCAGCACCTGGGCCTGGATCGACACGTCCAGGGCTGCGACCGCCTCGTCGCAGACCAGGAATTCCGGCTTCACCGCCAGCGCGCGGGCTATGGCGATGCGCTGGCGCTGCCCGCCGGAGAACTGGTGCGGGTAGCGGCGCTTGTACGTCGTGTCCAGCCCCACATGGCCCATGATCTCGTCGACATAGCCGTCCAGCGCGCGCCGGCCGACCAGCCCGTGGACGCGCGGCGCCTCCCCGATGATATCGCCGACGCGCAGGCGCGGATTCAGCGACGACATGGGGTCCTGGAAGATCATCTGGATCTTCAGCTGCACGTCGCGGGCCTGCTGCCCGTGCAGGTCGGCCACATCCTGGCCGCGGTAGAGCATGCGGCCGCCGGAAGCGGCATGGACGCCGGCGACGATCCGCCCGAGGGTCGACTTGCCGCAGCCGCTCTCGCCGACCAGGCCCAGAACCTCCCCCTCGTCGACGGCAAGGTCGACCGTATCGACCGCCCGCACCACCTCTTCGCGCAGGTGTGAGCCCAGCATGTTGGCCACCCGCATGGCCACATCCAGCCGCTTGACGAAGCGCTTGCTGACGCCTTCCAGGGCGACGATGGGCGGCTTGCCTGCCGCGGCCGTGGCGGTCACTGGGCGGCCTCCGGCAGGTGCGGGCGGAAGCAGCGGACGCTGTGGCCGGGCAGCAGCGCATCCAGCCCCGGCATCGCCTGGCATTGCGGGGCCGCCCGCGGGCAGCGCGCGCGGAAGGCGCAGCCGGGCGGCAGCTTCAGCGGCGACGGGCTCATCCCGCGGATCTGGTGCAACGGCCGGCCGCGCGGATTGCGCGACGGCACGGAATCGATCAGGCCGCGCGTATAGGGATGCAGCGGCCGGTCGATCACGTCGGCCACCGACCCGGATTCCACCACGCGGCCGGCATACATGACCGCCACATCGTCCGCCAGCCCGGCCACGACGCTCAGGTCGTGGGTGATCCAGATCAGCGCGGTACCCTGCTCGCGCACCAGCTTCTGCACCTCGTACAGGATCTGGCCCTGGATCGTGACGTCCAGCGCCGTCGTCGGCTCGTCCGCGATGATCAGGTCGGGATGGTGCAAAAGGGCGATGGCGATGGCCACGCGCTGGCGCATGCCGCCGGAGAACTGGTGCGGATAGGCCTTCAGGCGCTGGTCCGGCGAAGGGATGCCCACCTGCCCCAGCGCGTCGCGGGCGCGCCGTCGCGCCTCGGCCATGTCGATGGTCTCGTGCGCCTGAAGGGTCTCGATCATCTGGGTGTCGATGCGCAGGACCGGGTTCAACGTCATCATCGGGTCCTGGAAGATCATGGCGATGCGCCGCCCGCGGATCCTGCGCATGGCATCTTCGCGCAGGCCGGCAAGATCGGTGCCGCGATACAGCACGCGCCCCCCCGCCACCCGGCCCGGCGGATCGACCAGCCCCATGATGGAAAAGCCCGTGACGGACTTGCCCGAACCGCTTTCGCCGACCAGGCCCAGCACCTGGCCACGGTCGAGCGTGAACGACACGTCGTCGACCGCCTTGATGACGCCGCCCTTGGTGAAAAAGTGGGTGCGAAGCCCCTCCACCTCCAGAATGCGCTCGGCCATCGGCGGTCCCGTCCGGTCTAGCGCTGCAGGCGCGGGTTCAGCACGTCGCGCAGCTGATCCCCGACCAGGTTGATGGCAACGATCGTGACCAGCAGTGCCAGCCCCGGATAGACGCTGATCCAGTACTTGCCGGCCAGCAGGTAGTCGAAGCCGTTGGAGATCAGCAGGCCAAGCGACGGCTTGGTCAGCGGCAGGCCGATGCCCAGGAAGCTCAACGTCGCTTCCAGCGCGATGGCGTGGGCCACCTGGACCGTGCCGACGACGATCACCGGCGGCAGGCAGTTGGGCAGCAGGTGGCGGAAGATGATGCGCCACCGGCTGAGCGCCAGGCAGGCCGCCGCCTCCATATACTCCTTGCGGCGTTCCACCAGCGCCGCGCTGCGCGTCGTGCGGGCATAGTAGGCCCATTGGACGATGATCAGGGCCAGGATCACCTTGTCGACCCCGCGCCCCAGCACGGCCAACAGCATCAAGGCCACCAGGATCGCCGGGAAGCTGAGCTGCAGGTCGACGATCCGCATGATCAGCGTTTCCACCCGGCCGCCGAAATAGGCGGCCGTCAGGCCCAGCGACATGCCGATCACCAGCGCGAAGATGCCGCTCATCACCCCCACGCCCAGGCTGGTGCGCAGGCCGTACATCATCGCGCTCAGCATGTCGCGGCCCTGGGCGTCGGTCCCCAGCCAATAGGTGAAGCTGGGGTCCGTCGCCGTCGTCGTCAGGCGCAGGCGGAAGCCGACATCGCGATCGTATCCCGGCGGCAGGGCGATGGCGAAGCTGCGCAGGTCGTCGCGCGTCAGCGTCCACAGGTTGCGGAAGGCATGCTTCTCGCCGACCGTCAGTTCGACGCCGCGCGGCAGGTTCTCCACCTGGATGGTGTCCAGGCCATCCAGGGCGTCCGGCGGCTCCGTCTCCACCGTCAGGCGGATCTCGTTGCCGTCGGCGGTTTCGACCAGGACCGCGTCGATCACCAGGTGGTCGACGAAGGGATTGGCCGGATCGACGGTCTGGGCCGCATCGATGGACACCGGCACGCCGGCCTCCAGGCCCGGCAGCGAGACGGCGAAAATCTGGGCGTCGAACAGGCGCTCGGACCCCGGCGGCAGCCTTGCGTCCCGCTCGGTGAAGTCGGTCAGGTCATACGGGTTCTGGGGCGCGATCCAGGGCGCGAACACCCCGACGATGATGACGCCGACCAGCAGCATCAGGCCGAACAGGGCGACGCGGCTTTCGGCGAAGTCCTCCGCGAACCGCCGGAACGGCGTGACCACCCGCGGTTGCGTCACCGCATCGTCCGGTGCTGCCGCGGAGGTCGCGCCATGGGGTTCGGCGACGGTGGTCATCGCTGCAGCACCCCCCGCCTCAGGCCCGCTGGTCCGCCAGCCGCACCCGGGGGTCGAGCACGGAATAGAGGATATCGACGATCAGGTTGATGATGATGAACATCATCACGATGACCATCAGGTAGGCGACGATGATCGGACGGTCGAGCACGAAGATGGAATCGATGATCAGCTTGCCGATGCCGGGCCAGGCGAAGATCGTCTCGGTAACGACGGCAAAGGCGATGACGTTGCCCAGTTCCAGCCCCAGCACCGTCACCACCGGGATCAGGGTGTTCTTCAGCACGTGCACCATGACCACGCGGCGCTGGCGCAGGCCCTTGGCGCGGGCGAACTTCACATAATCCTGCGGCAGCACCTCGCGCACATTGGCGCGCGTCAGGCGGATCACCAGCGAGGTCTTGAACAGCGCCAGGTTGATCGCCGGCAGGATCAGATGGCTCCAGCCGTCGAGGCTGAACAGCGACGAGCGGATGCCCAGGAATTCCCCCTGGTCGCCGCGGCCGCCGGCAGGCAGCCAGCCCAGCATGACCGCGAAGATCATGATCAGCATCAGCCCCTGCCAGAAATTGGGCAGGCTGAAGCCCAGGATCGACCCGGCCATGATGCTGCGCCCGGAGACGCCGTTGGGGTGGAACCCGGCCCACAGCCCCAGCGGGATGCCGATGAAGACGGCAATCAGCATGGCGACGAACGCCAGCTCCAGCGTCGCGGGCAACCGCTGCAGGATCAGCTTCAGGGCGGGCTCGTTGAAGACGAAGGACCGGCCGAGATCGCCCTCCGCCAGATTGGTCAGGAAGACCCAATACTGTTCCCACACCGGCCGGTCCAGGCCGAGGCGGGCGATGGCGGCCTGCCGTTCCAGCTCCGTCGCGTCGGGCGCGATCAGGATGTCGACCGGGTTGCCGATGGCATAGACGCCGACGAACACCAGCAGGCTCGTCACCGCGAGGACCGCGATGCTCTGCATCAGTCGGCGGATGATGAAGACGGTCATCGATACGGCTGGCGCGACCCGAACGACGGGGTACGGTGGCGGCGCATCGGCTTGCGAACGCGCCGCCCACCGTCCTCCGGCTATTCGGACCTGACCACGTTCATGGCCAAGGTGTACTCATCCGTACGCGGAATGTACGCAAGTCCCGGCCGGGTTGCCCAGGTGTTGACCTGGAAGTGGGTCGGGATCAGCCCGACATCGCCCATGGCGATCTCGCACGCGCGGGCCAGCAGTTCCGCCCGGCGGGTGTCGTCCACCGTCTGCATGGCCTCGGTCAGGGCCGCATCCATCTCAGCACTGGAATAGCCGCCCCGGTTGGTGCTGCCCCAACCGAGTTCCGGGTTCTTCGTGGCCAGAAGCGCGCGCAACGGCGACGAGGCCTCGCCCGTATCCGAGCCCCAGCCCACCAGCATCAGGCTGAATTCCGACCCGTTCTCACCGCCGGTCGCCCGTCCGAAATACACCGACCGCGGCATGGTTTCGACCGAAGCGTCGATGCCGACGCGCGCCAGCATCTGGGCGATGGCCTGGACGATCTGCTCGTCGTTGATGTAGCGGTCGTTCGGCCCTGCGATGGTGACGGCGAAGCCGTCGGGATAGCCGGCTTCCTCCAGCAGCGCCCGGGCGCCGTCCGGATCGTAGGTCGGCACTTCGATGTTCTCGCTGACGCCGAAGAACCCGTCCGGCAGCAGCTGGCCGGCCGGAATGGCAACCCCTTCCATCACCTGTTCGACGATGGCGTTGCGGTCGATGGCCATGCTGATGGCCCGGCGCACGCGCACGTCACGGAACGGGTTGGGGATCTCGCTACCGTCCTTCGCCGTCACCATCGGCGACACCTCGCGGGCGCTGTCGATGTGCAGGTAGATCACCCGGTTCGATACGCCCTGGCTCAGCACCACGTCGGGGTTGTCGGCCAGCTGGGCGATATCGGCCGTCGGCACGCTGGCGATCACGTCGACGTCGCCGGCCAGCAGGGCGGCCACGCGCGCCGGATCGCTGGTGATCGGACGGAAGGTGACATTGTCCCATTCCGGCCGCCCGTCCCAGTAGTCGTCATTGGCGGTCAACACGATGCGGTCGCCGGGCACGTATTCCACAAGCTTGTACGGCCCGGTGCCGATGGCGGCGGCACCGCTGTTGTAGTCCGCCGTGGTGGCGCCTTCGCCGTTCTCGCGGCTGATGATGCGCACGACGCTCAGGTCGTTGGGCATCAGCGGATAGGCGGCCGCGGTCTTGAACTGGATGGTGTAGTCATCGACGACGATGACCTCGGTGATGGAGTTGATCGACCCGGCGAAGCTGGACGGGCTGTCGGGTACGTTGGGGGCGCGCTCCAGCGTGAAGACGACATCGTCGGCGGTGAAGGGCGACCCGTCGTGGAACGTCACCCCCTCGCGCAGGTGGAATTCCCACGTCGTGTCGTCGATCGGGCCCCAGGAGGTGGCCAGCCCCGGCTCCAGCTCCTGGCTGGAGCCCTGCTTGATCAGCGTGTCGAAGATGTGGAAGACGATCTGGTTGTTGTTGCCGGTGTTGTGGAAGTGGGGGTCGATGGATGTGGCCTCCGACGCCAACGCGATGGTCAGGTCTTCGGCGCTCGCCGGCGGCACCGCCAGCGAGGCTGCGGTCGCCATTGCGGCCGCCAGGATCGTCAAGCGTTCGAACATTGCGTGCTTATGCCTCCCGTTCTTGTTGGGGGTGCCGCTCTCGCGGACCCATCAGCCGCCCCATCACGCAGTGGACGGCGTTTCGACATTCCAGCGACCATATACTGCCGTTCGTCCATGCGTCGATTGGAATGGGTGAAACCAATGGTCACGGATCTTCGACGAAGGGGAAGACACGGTCCATCGGGACATGGCGATAGGCAAGCCGGGTCAGGTCGGCCGGCCCGTAGTCGGGCGTGTCCATCAGGATGATCTCGGACGCGATCGGTTCGAACGCCGCGCGGAAATGCGTCTTGGAGCGCAAGAGGACGATGTCGAAATCGCCCAGGCGCAGGCCCACCTGCGTCAGGGCGTCCTCGTCGATCGCGGTCTCGGACTTGCCGGTCAGGCTGACCGTCACCCCACCCGATTCGATCACCGCGACATCGCCCAGATCCACCGGCGTGCCCGCCCGCATGCCGGCAGTGCCGCGATAGCGCAGCTGCGGGAAAACCGCGCGGACACGCCCTTCCAGCGGCACGGGGCCGCCCGTCAGCGGCCCCGAATGGCCGCCGACCTGCAGGCGGACCTCCGCCCCCGGTCCCACGGCAAGGGCGGCCGCGACCGCCCCCGGATCCCACAGGCTGGGCACGACCGTACGCTTCGCCCCGTGGCGCAGCAGCGCCCGCAGGCCATGGGTGCTGTCGTTGGCGCGGTCGGCATGTTCGACCAGCACCACCGGCCCGACCGCCGTGCGGGCGCGGTGGACGGCGTGCAGCACCGCCTCGTCCAGCCCGAGCACCGGGGCCGGCGCATAGAGGGCGTGCCGGCGTTCGCTGATCTCCCCCGAAATCGCGCGCGCCAGGGCGTCGGCCAGCGTGGGGTCGCCGTCGGTGACGGCGACGACGGAGAACCCGCAGTTCGGCACGTCGGCGTAGGAGAACCCCGCAAACACCGAGACGTCCACATAGCCGTCGGCGGTCTCGGAGCAGGCCCGGGCCGCCGCCACGATCCCCGACAGCGGCACCAGGTCGGTGGCACTGAAGATGCTGGGCACCATCAGCCCCGGCTTGGCCACGGCCATCACGGGCCGGATCTCGCCCCGCAGGGTCCGCACCAGGCAGTCCGCCGCGCGTTCGCCGGTCTCGCCCATATCGGTGTGGGGCGACAGCCGGTACCCGAAGGCCGCGGTCGCCGGGGCAATCCCGTCGCCGTCCAGGTTGCCGTGATAGTCGAAGGCGACGACCACCGGCCTGTCCGCCCCGACGGCCGCGCGCACGGCGGCCAGAAGCTCGGCATCCGGGTCCGTACGGCCGGGCGTGACCATGGCGCCGTGCAGGTGCAGCAGCACCCCGTCGATGCTGCCGCCCAGCGCCTCCAGCCCCTCAACGATCTCCTGCCGGTAGCGCTCGAAGGCGTCGTCTGCGGCCATGCCTGCGGCGCCCCCGTCGGCATGGACGATGCCAACGGGTTCGATCCCCTCGCGCGCCAGCACGGCCAGGAAGCCGCCGACGGCGGTGTTCGATCCGGCGAAGGCTTCGGCGATGGCACCACCGCGCCGGGCCGCGCGCTCGAACCCGGCGTAGTCGAGCTCACCCGGCAGGAAGCTGGCGCATTCCATATGCAGCCCGGCGATGGCAACGCGCATGGGCAGGGCCACCTAACCGTTTGCCGCGGGGCGTCGGCTCTGGCCAATCCGCCGGCCCGGGCCCATATTCACCGCTTCGATTGCGTCACACGTCGTCAACCAAGGTCCCCGTCTTGTCAGAGTCCCGTCCCGATTGCCTCCCGCTGCTGGAGGCGCTGACCGCGTTTCCCACCATCAGTGCCGACAGCAACCTGCCGCTGATCGCGTATGTCCAGGCGTATCTCGCCGAACACGGGATCGAAGCCGACCTGATCTACGACGAAACGGGCAAGAAGGCCAATCTCTACGCCACCATCGGGCCGAAAGACCGGCCGGGGATCTGCCTGTCCGGCCATACCGACGTGGTCCCCGTCGCCGGCCAGGACTGGACCACCGATCCCTTCATGGCCGACCGCCGCAACGGCCGGATCCATGGCCGCGGCACCTGCGACATGAAGGGCTTCGTCGCCGGTGTGCTGGCGCTGGTACCCAAGGCGGCGCAAAGGACCCTGTCGACGCCGCTGCACATCGCGCTGTCCCATGACGAAGAGGTGGGATGCCTGGGCGTGCGCAACCTGCTGGCCTGGCTTGGCGACCAGCCGGTGAAGCCGGCCATGTGCATCGTCGGCGAGCCGACGGTCATGACGCCGGTGATCGCGCACAAGGGCAAGATCGCCATGCGCTGTACGGTCACGGGGGTGGAGTGCCATTCCTCGCTGGCGCCGGAAGGGGTCAACGCCATCCACTATGCGGCCGACCTGGTCGCCCTGATCCGCCGCATGGCGGGGCGGCTGGCTGCGGACGGCCCCTTCGAGGCGGGCTTTGCCCCCGCGCACACGACCATGCAGGTGGGCACCGTCTCCGGGGGATCGGCCCTCAACATCGTGCCCGGGCAATGCCGCTTCGACTTCGAGATCCGACACCTGCCCTCGCACGACCCGATGCCCCTGGTCGACGAGGCCCGCGCCTTGGCAGAGACGGCGCTGCTGCCGGAGATGCGCCGGATCGGTGCGGACGCCGGCATCGCCTTTGCTGAGCTGGTCCGCTATCCCGGCCTGGCGACCGACGAGCGGCATCCCGTGGTCGAGCTGGCTAAGGGCCTGAGCGGGGCCAACGATGTCGGCAAGGCCGCCTTCGGCACCGAAGCCGGGCTGTTCCAGCGGGCGGGCATCCCCACCGTGGTGTGCGGCCCGGGCTCGATCGCCCAGGCCCACAAGCCCGACGAGTTCATCGAAATCGATCAGCTTCACAGGCTCGAGACCTTCCTCGACCGCCTGCTTGACCGGGTGACGGCATCATGAGCGGCTATCCCAGCTATGCGGTGGAATTGGAGGCGCCGGATCTCGGCAGCTACCGGACCGGCAACACCGGCGTGCCCTACTACACCACCTTCGACAGCGGCACCGACGGCCCGCATGTGCTGATCAACGCCCTGGTCCATGGCAACGAGCTGTGCGGCGCGATCGCGGTTGACTATCTCTTGCGCCGGCGGGTCCGGCCGACGCGCGGGCGCCTGACCCTCGGCTTCGCCAACGTCGCCGCCTATCTGCGCTTCGACCCCGCCGATCCCAATGCAACGCGCTATGTGGACGAGGACTTCAACCGCGTCTGGGACATCGCCACGCTGGAGGGAGACCGCACGTCCGTCGAGCTGGAGCGCGCACGCGAGATCCGGCCGCTGATCGACACCGTTGACTACCTGCTGGACATCCATTCGATGCAGCACCGCACGGTGCCGCTGATGATGGCCGGACCGCTGGAAAAGGGGCGCACCCTGGCACGGGCGATCGGGTTGCCGCGCCACGTCATCGCCGATGCCGGGCATGCCGCCGGCCGGCGCCTGCGCGACTATGCCGGGTTCGCCGACCCCGCCAGCCCGCGCAACGCCCTTCTGGTGGAATGCGGACAGCATTGGGAGCGCGCGGCACCCGGCATCGCCATCGAAACCAGCATGCGCTTTCTGCTGCAATTCGGCATGATCGACCGCCGCGCGGCCGAACCGCACCTGAGCACCGACATCCCGCCGCCGCAGGTGATCGAGGTCACGGACGCCGTCACCATCACCACCGACAGGTTCCGCTTCGCCGGCGATTTCGTCGGCATGGAATGCCTGCCGAAAGCCGGCATGACCATCGGGTTCGACGGCGATACCGCCATCGTCACCCCATACGACAACTGCGTCCTGATCATGCCCACCCGCCGGCTGGCGAAGGGGCAGACGGCCGTACGTCTCGGCCGGTTGATCGGCTGACGGCGCGCTGATGGGCGCGGAATGCCGGACGACGACGGGCGCCGCACCGGCCGGCGGCCGCTGGCAGGGGCTGGCGGCCCAGGGTACGGCGCTGGCGCTGGGCACCGCCGGCGGCGCGCTTCTCTATACCTTCCAGCTGCCGCTGGCCTGGATGATCGGCTCAATGCTGGCGACGGCCATCGCAGCCATTGCCGGCATGCGGGTCCGCGTGCCCAGGGCGATGCGCAGCGGCATGATCATGGTGCTGGGCATCATGCTGGGCAGCGCCTTCAACCCGGCGATTCTGTCGGCGCTGGACCGCTGGGCGGTGACGCTGTCGGCATTGGCCGTCTACATCGTCGTCTGCACCGCCATCGGGAGTTTGTACCTGTCCCGGTTGGGCAGGTGTGATCCGGTCACATCCTATTTCACCGCCACGCCGGGCGGCTTCAACGAGATGGTGCTGATGGGCACCGCCCTGGGCGGTGACGAGCGGACGATCGCCCTCAGTCACAGCCTGCGCGTGATGCTGGTGGTGTTCACGGTGCCGGTCTGGTTCCGCTATATGGGCGACGTCCAGATGGGGCCGCGGCCATCGATGGGGCCAGCCTTCGGCGAGCTGGAACTGGTGGAATACCTGATGCTCGGCGCGTGCGCGATCGGCGGGCCGATCGCCAGCCGCCTGAGGCTGCCCGCCGCCTGGCTGCTGGGACCGATGGTGCTGAGCGCCGCCATCCATCTGGCCGGCATCACCGACAGCCGTCCGCCCGCCGTGCTGATCGCCATCGCCCAGGTCGTCGTCGGGTCGTTCATCGGCTGCCGCTTCGTCGGCACGCGCCTGCGCCTGGCCGCCCGCGTGCTGCTGATCGCCGCCGGACTGACGGCCATCCTGCTGGCCATCACGGTGGCGTTCGCCGTGGCGCTGCATTTCGCCACAGGCATCCCCATCGCCGACCTGGTGCTGGCCTATGCCCCCGGCGGCCTGGCGGAGATGAGCCTGGTGGCGCTGGCCCTGCACAGCGACGCCGCCTTCGTGTCCACCCACCACCTGGTGCGGATTCTGCTGATCATCATGTTTGCCGCCCCCGCATACCGCCTGATGCGGCGCACGCAGCCGCCGCCGGAGCCATGACCATGATGGAAGCGGGAAATGGTGCCCAGGGATGGAGTTGAACCACCGACACTCGCATTTTCAGTGCGATGCTCTACCACCTGAGCTACCTGGGCATCCGGTGGCGCCCCGTCCGGGGCGGAGGTGCTTATAGGAAATGTCCCGCCGGGTGTCCAGGGTCTCTGGCACGCCGGTGTCGATGACGGCGATTTTGCCCCTGCGCCGGGCAGCCGGCGCACCGGCTACATCCGTTCGGGCACCTCGATACCCAGCAGGTCCAGCACCTGGACCAGCGTACGCAGGGTCAGGGCCGAGAGGGCAAGCTGCGACGCCTGGACGCCCCGATCGGCCTCGCTGAGGATGTGGCACGAGGCATAGAATCGGCTGAACGCCTGCGCCGCGCCATAGGCGAAGTCGGCCAGCTCGCTGGGGGCGCGCTTGGCCTCCGCGGCAGCGACGGCGTCGGGCAGGCGCGCCAGCTCCAGCATCAGGTCGCGCTCGATATCGCTCGGCGGCAGGATCGCCCCGGGCTCCGCCCCCTGGTCGGCAGCCTTGCGCAGCAGCGACTTGATGCGCACGGCGGCATATTGCAGGTAGGGGCCGGTCCGCCCTTCGAAGCGCATGAAGCGGTCAAGGTCGAAGATGTAGTTGGACATGCGCCAGTTCGACAGGTCGGCGAACTTCACCGCGGCGATGCCCACCATGCGGGCCACGTCGGCCCGCTCCTCCGCCGGGTAATCGCTGGCGAGTCCCGCCTCGGTCAGCCGCGCTTCGGCCTGGTCGGTGGCCGCGCCGATCAGGTCCTGCAGCTTCATCACGCCGCCGGCCCGGGTCTTGAACGGGCGCCCGTCCAGCCCGTTCATCGTACCGAAGCCGATATGCTCCAGCCGCGCCTTGCCCGAAAGCCCGGCCTTGCGTGCGGCACGGAACACTTGCTCGAAATGCAGGTGCTGGCGCTGGTCGACGACATACAGCACCAGGTCCGGATCGAATGACTGCACGCGGTCGACGATGGTCGCCAGATCGGTCGTTCCGTACATGACACCGCCGTCGGACTTCTCCAGGATCAGGGGCGGGATCTCCTGCTTGTCGTCCGCCTCGGCCACCGGCACCACCAGCGCGCCTTCGTCCCGTCGGGCCAGGTCCTTCGCCGTCAGGTGGGCGATCATCGCAGGGATCAGGTCGTTGACATCGGCCTCGCCCTTGAACAGGTCGAAGCGGACGCCCAGCGTCCCGAAATCCCGATCCAGCGCCGCCAGCGAAACCCTGATGAAATGGCGCCACAGCGCCCAATAGCCGGGCCGGTGCGCCTGCAAGGCCGCCGTGGCGGCGCGCGCTTCCTCCAGCCGGGCCGGATCGTCCCGGCAGGCGGCAGCGGCCACGGGGTACAGCTCCTCCAGGTCCTCCAGCGTCACCGGCGCGTCATCCGGATAGGGGCCGGCATAGGCCTCGTCGAAATAGGGCAGGTCCGGCCGGCGGTTCCGGATCTCGGTGATCAGCATGCCCATGGGCAGGCCCCAATCGCCCAGGTGCACGTCGCTGATGGTCCGGTCGCCCAGGAAACGGTACAGCCGTTGCAGGCTGTCGCCGATGATCGTCGCGCGCAGGTGCCCGACATGCATGGGCTTGGCCACGTTCGGGCCGCCGAAGTCCAGGATCACCGTCAACGGGTCGGGCCGCGCCGGCACGCCCAGGCGAGCGTCGCCGGCCATGGCGGCGATATGCGCTCCCAGGAAGCCGTCGGTCAGCGTGAGGTTGACGAAGCCCGGCCCGGCGATCGCGATGCCGGCAAAGGCCTCTTCCGCGCGCAGGGCGTCCACCACAGCCTCGGCCACGGCCCGGGGCGGCTTCCTGGCAATCTTGGCCGCCGCCAGCGCGCCGTTGCACTGGAACTGCCCCAGATCCGGCCGGTCGGACACCTGGGTCCGGCCCAGCTCCGCCGGCAGGCCGCACGCGGCGAAGGCTCGCCCTACGATCTCGGATAGATAGGCGGTCAGAGAGGTCATCGGTCCTGCATTGCTTCCACCGCCGGCAGGGGGCCTGCGGCACGCGTCACCCACCCGGCGGGGATATAGCCCGGCGGCCGCCCGGCTGTCGACGCGCGATCACAGGCCGACATCGCGAAGGAAGCCGTCGGTCACGGCCCAGAACGCGTCCCGCACCGCATCGCGTTCCTGCAGGATCTCATGCTCGCTGCCGGGCAGCATGACGACGCTGGCGGCACCGCATCGCTGGGCGAAAGGCCGCAGGGCGGAATTGCGGACGACACGCTCCCTCTCCGCCCCCAGGATCAGCACCGGCGTGTCGGCCAGCCGGCCGACTTCGCCCTGGCGCAGGCCATACATCGCCCCCATCGCCTGGTGCAGCCAACCCCAGGTCACGCCGCCGATGCGCAAGCCCGGGTTCACCGCCAGCGCCCGGCACAGCGCCTCGAATCGCGTCCGGTCCGTCGTCAACGGATTGCCGGCAAACCCCCTGTCGGCAATGTGCCGGTTGCCCTGCCTGGCGGCATAGGACCGCGCCAGCCCATGGCGGACCGCCAGGCCGGCCAGGGCCGCCATCGCCCGTTCCTGCGACGGGTTGCGCGCCAGACCCAGCAAGGGGGCCGTCACCACCAGCGCGGCCAGCGGGGACGCCGCTGCCCGCGGCAGGCGCGCCAGATGCTGCAAGGCCACCAGGCCGCCCATGGAATGGGCAAGACCCCAGACCGGCCCCGGCGGGCCTTCCCGGACGACCCAGCCCATGACGGCGGCAAGGTCGTCGAGATAGTCGGCAAACGCCCCCACATGGCCCTTGCGCGGGTTGGCCAGCAGCCGGGACGACAGCCCCTGACCCCGCCAGTCGAAGCTGACCACATGGAAACGGCGCGCGATCAGCTCGCGCGCCGTCTCCTCGTACTTCTCCAGGAACTCGGCCCGTCCGTGCAGGAGCAAGGCCGTCCCCCGCGCGTCCGCGGGCCCGGGCCAGTGGCCGAGGCGCAGCCTCAGGCCACCGACGTCAAGATCCCGGGTCCTCACCCACCGCCGGGCCGAACCGCCCGATGGCTCAGGCGTCCGACTCCCGCTCCTCCAGCGCGGCCTGGGCAGCGGCCAGGCGCGCGATCGGCACGCGATACGGCGAGCAGGAGACATAGTCCAGATGCACCGACTCGCAGAACCGGATCGAGGCCGGGTCGCCGCCATGCTCACCGCAGATGCCCAGCTTCACCTTCGGCCGCGTCTCGCGCCCGCGCTCCGCCGCGATCTGGATCAGCTCGCCCACGCCCGCCTGGTCGATCGACACGAACGGGTCGGTCTCCAGCACATGGTGGTTGATGTATTCCGGCAGGAAGTGGCCGCTGTCGTCGCGGCTGATGCCGAAGGTCGTCTGCGTCAGATCGTTGGTGCCGAAGCTGAAGAATTCGGCCGTCTGCGCCAGGTCGCCGGCCCTGAGCGCCGCACGCGGCAGCTCGATCATCGTGCCGACCATATAGGTGAACTCCACCGAGTTCTCCTTCATCACCTCCTCGGCGGCGCGGTCGATCACGGCCTTGAGGATGTCCAGCTCGGCCTTGGAGAAGGCCAGCGGGATCATCACCTCGGCGACCACCGTGTTGCCGGTCTCCTTGCGGACCTGCACCACCGCCTCGAAGATGGCGCGGGCCTGCATCTCGTAGATTTCCGGGAAGGTGATGCCCAGGCGGCAGCCGCGATGCCCCAGCATCGGGTTGGCTTCCGCCAGCTGGGCCGAGCGCTGGCGCACCTTCGGCACGTCCACGCCGGCGGCCTTGGCGACGACATCCATGTCGACATCGGTCTTCGGCAGGAACTCGTGCAGCGGCGGGTCGAGCAGGCGGACCGTCACCGGGAAGCCGGCCATGATCTTGAACAGGTCGACGAAGTCCTGCCGCTGCACCGGCAGCAGCTCGGCCAGGGCGGCCCGCCGCTCGGTCTCGCTGTCGGCCAGGATCATGCGGCGCACGGTGGTGATCCGGTCGCCGTCGAAGAACATGTGCTCGGTCCGGCAGAGGCCGATGCCTTCGGCCCCGAACTTGCGCGCCGTCTCGGCGTCCAGCGGCGTTTCCGCATTGGCGCGCACGCGCATGCGGCGCAGGTCGTCGGCCCAGCCCATCAGCATCGAGAAGTCGCCGGACAGCTCCGGCTGGATGGTCGGCACACGCCCGGCCATGACCTCGCCCTTGCTGCCATCGATGGTGATGATGTCACCGGCCCTCAGCGTCATGCCGCCGGCATGGACGGTACCGCCCTTGTGGTCGATGTGGATGTCACCGGCGCCGGCGACGCAGGCACGCCCCATGCCGCGGGCAACCACGGCCGCGTGGCTGGTCATGCCGCCGCGGGTGGTCAGGATGGCCGCGGCTGCATGCATGCCGTGGATGTCTTCCGGGCTGGTCTCCTCACGCACCAGGATGACGATCTCGCCCTGGTTGGCCTGGGCTTCGGCCTCGTCGGCGGTCAGCACGATCTTGCCCGACGCCGCACCGGGCGAAGCCGGCAGGCCGTGGCCGATGACCTTGCGTTCGGCCTTCGGGTCGAGGGTCGGATGCAACAGCTGGTCGAGCGACGCCGGGTCGACGCGGCGCACGGCCTCGGTCTTGTCGATCAGGCCTTCCTGGCACATCTCCACCGCGATCCTGAGGGCGGCCGGGGCGGTGCGCTTGCCGTTGCGGGTCTGCAGGATATACAGCGTGTTCTGCTCGATCGTGAACTCGAGGTCCTGCATCTCGCGGTAGTGGTCTTCCAGCTTCAGCCGGAATTCGTAGAGCTGGTTGTAGAGGTCGGGCATGACCTCCTGCATCGACGGCAGGTCGACGCCGCTGCGCTCCTTGGCGATCAGGTTGATGGGCTGCGGCGTGCGGATGCCGGCAACCACGTCTTCGCCCTGCGCATTGACCAGGTATTCGCCGTAGAACTCGTTCTCGCCGGTCGACGGATCGCGGGTGAAGGCGACGCCCGTGGCGCAGTCCTGGCCCATGTTGCCGAAGACCATGGTCTGGACGTTCACCGCGGTGCCCCAGCTGGCCGGCAGGCCATGCAGGCGGCGATAGGTGATGGCGCGCTGGTTCATCCACGAACCGAAGACGGCGCCGATGCCGCCCCACAGCTGCTCTTCCGGATCGGAGGGGAAGGGGCTGCCCAGGTATTTCTGGACGACTTCCTTGTACAGCTCGACGACGGTCTGCCAATCCTCGGCCGTCATGTCGGTGTCGAGGTTGTAGCCGCGCTCGCGCTTGGCGGTCTCCAGCACCTCTTCGAAGTGGTGCATGTCGACGCCCAGGACGACGTCGCTGTACATCTGGATGAAGCGGCGATAGGCGTCATAGGCAAACCGCGCATCGCCCGTCTTCTTCACCAGGCCCTGGACGGTGGCGTCGTTGAGGCCGAGGTTCAGCACCGTGTCCATCATGCCGGGCATGGACGCACGCGCGCCGGAGCGGACGGACACGAGAAGCGGATTGCCGGGATCGCCGAAGGTCTTGCCGTTGACCTTTTCCAGCCACTGCATGGCTTCGCGGATCTGGTCGGAGAAATCGTCAGGATATTTCCGCCCGTGGTCGTAGAAATACGTGCAGACTTCCGTCGTCGCCGTGAACCCTGCCGGCACCGGTAGACCGATGCGGCTCATTTCGGCCAAGTTGGCCCCTTTACCGCCGAGCAGGTTTTTCATGTCGGCGCGTCCGTCTGCGGATCCGCCGCCGAACTTGTACACCCACTTCGTCATATCTCCGGTCTCCCTGGACGCGTTCCGAGCATGGAAGGAGGGCGCGCCGAAAACGGCCCGCCCCAGTGTTGCCGACTGTAGTCCCTCTTCCATCCCGGGCGTTGACATGGCTCAATCCCTAAGCCGTCTATCAATCCGCCGGGGGCGAAGGACCGATGTGCATTCGCCGGGGGGTTATCCCTCGACTTTGGAGAAATCCGCAACGTTATTCATCGTATCGGTGATTGCCTGCAGCAGCGCCAGGCGGTTGCGGCGCTGGCCGGGATCGTCGGCATTCACCGTCACGCGGTCGAAAAAGGCGTCGATCGGCGCCCGCAGGCCGGCCAGCGCGGCCATGGCGCCCACGAAATCCTCCGCCGCGACCCGTGCGCCGACCTCGCGGCCCGCCGTCGCCAGCGCGTCGGCCAGCGCCCGTTCCTCGTCCTGGGCAAATCGGGCCGGATCGGCGGCGCCATACCCGTCGGCGCCGTCCTTCCTGGCTTCGATGCGCACGATATTGGCGGCCCGGCGATAGCCCGTCAGCAGGTTGGCCCCATCCTCGCTGCCCAGAAGCCGCCCCAGGGCCTCCACCCGTGCCAGCAGCCGCACCAGGTCGTCTTCGTTGCCCAGGGCGAAGACGGCGTCGATCAGGTCGTGGCGTACCCCCTGCTCGCGCAAGGACACCTTCAGGCGGTCGGCGAAGAAGGCCAGCAGTCCTTCGCCCACGACCGCCCCGTCGGCGTCGACCGTACCGGCATAGGACCGGGCCCCGTCGGCGAACACGCCGCGCAGCGGCAGCCGCACGCCGTTCTCGACGATCAGGCGGATGACACCCAGGGCCGCCCGGCGCAGCGCGAAGGGATCGCGGCTGCCCGTCGGCCGTTCGTCGATGGCGAAGAAGCCCACCAGCGTGTCGATCTTGTCGGCCAGGGCCACGGCGACGGACACCGCCGCCGTGGGACAGCGGTCTGACGGGCCCAGCGGGGCATAGTGTTCGGCGATCGCCTGGGCGACCTGCGCGTCCTCGCCCTGCCCGGCCGCATAGTAGCGGCCCATGATCCCTTGCAGCTCCGGAAACTCGCCCACCATGCCGGACACGAGGTCGGCCTTCGCCAGCTTCGCCGCCCGGGCTGCAGCACCCGCGTCCGCGCCCGGAATGCGGGCGGCCAGCGCAGCGGCCAGGGTTTCCAGCCTGGCCACCTTGCCGGCCATGCTGCCAAGGCGCGCGTGGAAGATGATATCGGCCAGCGCCGGCAGGCGGTCTTCCAGCGGTGTCCTGCGGTCCTGGTCCCAGAAGAACTGGGCATCCGACAACCGTGCGCGCAGCACGCGCTCGTTCCCGGCCACGACCGCGGCCCCGCCATCGCCGGTCACGGTGTTGGCGACGACGATGAACCGCGGCGCCAGCGCACCGTCGGGCTTGCGGCAGGCGAAGTATTTCTGGTGCGTGCGCATGGAGGTGGTCAGCACCTCCTGCGGCAGGGCCATGAATGCCTCGTCGATACGGCCCATCAGCACCACCGGCCATTCCACCAGGCCGGTCACTTCCTCCGCCAGGCCGTCGTCCTCGACCAATGCCAGACCTTCCGACCCGGCCAGCGTCGCCGCCCCGTCCAGGATCGCCGCCTTGCGCTGTTGGCGGTCGAGCACCACCTGGGCCGCCGCCAGCCTCTCGCAATAGTCGGCAAAGCCGGTGACGGCGACCGGGCCGGGGGCAAGGAAGCGATGCCCGCGCGTCTCGGCGACGAAGGGCAGGTCCAGCCCCGCATCGGGGTGAAAGCTGCCGGGCAGCGGCCGGCCATCGAACAGGGCCAGCACATGGTGCAACGGCCGCACCCAGCGGAACGTCGTCTCCGCCCAGCGCATGCTCTTCGGCCAGGGGAAATCGGCCAGCACGCGCGCGACGATCGCCGCCAGCATCTCGGGCGCCGGGCGGCCGGGGCGCTTCAGCATGGCAAACCAGCTCTTGCCCTTCGGCGTGTCGCGCAGCTGGCACTGGTCCAGCGTCAACCCGGTGGATTTCAGGAAGCCGTCCAGCGCCGCCTGCGGCGCGCCCTCGCGCGGGCCCTTGCGCTCCTCCTCCAGGTCCGGCTGCGCGGCGGGCAGGCCGTGGGCGGCGAACACCAGCCGGCGCGGCGTGACGTGGGTGACGGACCCCGTCGGCGCCAGCCGTTCCGCCGCCAGCGCCTCGCCCATCAGCCGGGCGAGGTCGTCGGCGGCACGCGCCTGCATGCGCGCCGGGATCTCTTCGCAGAACAGCTCCAGCAGGAAGTCGGGCATGGGTCTACGCTGCCTCCAGCCACATCTCGCAGCAGGCGCGCGCCAGGGCGCGCACCCGGCCGATATAGGCCGCACGCTCCACGACGCTGATCACGCCGCGCGCGTCCAGCAGGTTGAACAGGTGGCTGGCCTTGATGCACTGGTCATAGGCCGGCAGCGCCAGGCGCCGTTCGATCAGGGCGCCGCATTCGCGCTCGGCATCCTCGAAATGGCGCAGCAACACGGCGGTGTCGGCCAGCTCGAAATTGTAGGTCGAATACTCCCGCTCCGCCCGGTGGAAGACGTCGCGATAGGTCTTGGCCCCGGGCGCGCCCGGGTCGTTGAAGGGCAGGTCGAACAGGTTCTCCTTGCCCAGCACATACATGGCGATGCGCTCCAGCCCGTAGGTCAGCTCCACCGGGACCGGGTCGCATTCGATACCGCCGACCTGCTGGAAATAGGTGTACTGCGTGACTTCCATGCCGTCGCACCACACCTCCCAGCCCAGGCCCCAGGCGCCCAGCGTCGGGCTTTCCCAGTCGTCCTCGACGAAGCGGATGTCGTGCAGCGCCGGGTCGATGCCCAGCGCATAGAGGCTCTGCAGGTAGAGGCCCTGGCTGTCGGCCGGCGACGGCTTCATCAGCACCTGGAACTGGTAATAGTGCTGGACGCGGTTGGGGTTCTCGCCATAGCGCCCGTCGGTGGGACGGCGCGATGGCTGCACATAGGCGCAGTTCCAGGTGCGCTCCGGCCCCAGCGAGCGCAGCGTCGTCGCCGGGTGGAAGGTACCGGCGCCGACCTCCATGTCGAAGGGCTGCAGGATGACGCAGCCTTGCGCCGCCCAGAACATCTGGAGGCGCAGGATCACGTCCTGGAACGAGGTCGGCGGAGGGCTCACCGTCACCATGGGTCGGTCACATTCGCTCGAGAGCTGGGGTGGGCGCGCTGGGGCGGGCCGCACGCTACTTCGGCGGCCCCTGCCCTGGCAACCTGGATCGCCAACGCATCGGCCGTGCCCTTGGATTGCATCTCGCGCCTGCCCAGAAGATCCTCGCCTGCGCGAGGATGACGATCTTGTTGATAGTCAAACCAAACAAAATCCCGTCATCCCCGAGAAAGCGGAGATCTCCTGGAGCAGTGCGCTGAGGTTGGGACGGAATGGCGACCGCTATCTTCGCGACCGCCTGCCCCCTTAAA
>JACKIG010000050.1 GCA_020638595.1 Rhodospirillaceae bacterium
CAGAGGTTCGCCGCGCATGTCTCGTACTACGGCCCGTGCATCGCCCGGTTCGCCGATATCCGTGCCACGGGGGCACCGGTGCTGATGCTGCTGGGCGGGCGGGACGCCATCATCGATGTGGATCGGTGCCGGCAGGTGGCCGGCGATCTGGAGGCCGGCGGGTCGGCGGCACAGGTGGTCGTCTTCCCCGAGGCCTATCACCAGTGGGACGGCCGGGCGGCCCCGCCGCGCGAGGTCGGCCGCACCATCGCCGGGTGCCGGTTGCAGGTCGGGGCCGATGCCGTCGTCCGCGATCTGGACACCGGCCTGCCCATGACCGGCCGCCTGGCGCGCCAGGCGATCCTGGGCCTGTGCGCCGGCAGCGGCGGCTTCGTCATCGGCCGCGATGATGCGGTCCGGGCACGGTCGAACGCGGTGCTGGCCGACTTCCTGGCCCCGATCCTGCGCTGAAGCCCGGCCTGGTTGCGCCCGGCCGGCGGAACACCGACCCCGGTCAGCGCGATGACATCCTGCGCCAGGCCGCCCGGGGTTGACCTAGCGCAAGGCGCCCGATCGCCGGTGACGTATACCGAATCGGCGATTTTTCATGTCGACTTGGCAAGCTGCCCCCTTGCATCCTTTCATCGGGAGGATGGCCAACGGTTCGGCGGCCGGCCAGTTCGACCAAACAAGAACAGCCGCAGTCGCGGTCATCGGTTTGGGAGCCTTCGTGCCATGAGCAGCGTCCTTGAACACGATCCGGGCCAAGACGAGAGCCGGCAGGCACAGGTCGTCGATTTCCAGAAAAGGATGTTGAGCCACCTGACCCACACGGTGGGTAAGGGCAAGATCACGGCGACGGAGCGGGACTGGTACCATGTGGCGGCGCTGACCGTGCGCGACCTGTTGGTCGAGCGCTGGATGGAAAGCGTGCGCACCGTCTATGCCAACGACTACAAGCGCGTCTACTACCTGTCGCTGGAATTCCTGCTGGGCCGGTCCCTGGTCAACAACCTGCTGGCGTCGGACCGCTTCGACATCTGCCGCGAGGCGATGGGCGACCTGGGCCTGGACGTGGACGTCATCGCCGCGCAGGAGCCGGAGGCGGCGCTGGGCAACGGCGGGCTCGGCCGGCTGGCGGCCTGCCTTCTGGATTCCATGGCCGCAGTGGGCATCCCCGGCTATGGGTACGGCATCCGCTACGACTACGGCATGTTCTCGCAGTATATCGGCGAGGACGGCCAGCAGCTGGAGATGCCGGACGACTGGCTGCGCTACGGCAACAGGTGGGAGTTCCCCCGGCCGGAGCTGACCTTTCCCGTGCGCTTCTACGGCCGGGTGGAGCAGACTTCCGACGAGCGCGGTCGCCGGCAGGTGCGGTGGCTCGACACCGACGAGGTGTCGGCGATGGCCTATGACCAGCTGGTCGCGGGCTATGGGCGGGGGATGGTCAACAATATCCGCCTGTGGGCGGCACGGTCGCTGGAATTCGACCTGAAGGTCTTCAATCGCGGCGACTATATCGATGCAGTACGCCAGCAGCAGCGGGCGGCCAGCCTGTCACGCGTGCTGTACCCGGACGACAGCACCTTCGACGGCAAGACGCTGCGCCTGAAGCAGGAGTACTTCTTCGTCAGCGCCTCGCTTCAGGACATTGTCCGCCGCTTCCGCAGCACGCACGAAAACTTGCAGATGCTGCCCTATAAGGTGGCGATCCAGCTCAACGACACCCACCCGGCCATCGCGGTGGCGGAGCTGATGCGCATCCTGATGGACGATTCCGGCCTGGAATGGCCGGAGGCGTGGGACATCACGGTGCGCACCTTCTCCTACACCAATCACACGCTGATGCCGGAGGCATTGGAGACCTGGCCCGTCAGCCTGTTCGAGGTGCTGCTGCCGCGGCACCTGCAGATCATCTACGAGATCAACTACCAGTTCCTGGACGAGGTGCGGCGCCGGTTCCCCGGCGACCATGACCTGATCCGCCGGGTGTCGCTGATCGACGAGGGCGGGGAGCGCCGCGTGCGCATGGCCCATCTGGCCTTCGTCGGCAGCCACCGGGTGAACGGTGTCGCACAGCTGCATACCACGTTGATGAAGTCGGGCACCTTTGCCGACCTGCACCGCATCTTCCCGCAGCGCATCGTCAACCAGACCAACGGCATCACGCCGCGGCGCTGGCTCAACCAGTGCAACCGTCCGCTGGCGCAGCTGATCACCGACAAGATCGGCCATGGCTGGGCCCGCGACCTGCGCGAGCTGCGCCGGCTGGAGCGGTTTGCCGACGACCCGGAGTTCCGCAAGGCCTTCCGCCAGGTCAAGCGCCGCAACAAGGAACGCCTGGCCCAGGTGGCCGCGGGCAGGCTTGGGCTGGCCATCGACCCGGACAGCCTGTTCGACGTCCAGGTCAAGCGCATCCACGAATACAAGCGCCAGCTGCTGAACGTCCTGCATGTGATCGCCCGCTACAACCGGCTGAAGGCCGATCCGTCGGGCGGACTGGTGCCGCGCACGGTGGTGTTCGCGGGCAAGGCCGCATCCGGCTATGCCATGGCCAAGCTGATCATCCGGCTGGTCAACGATGTCGCCGAGAGGATCAACAACGATCCCGCCGTCGGCGATCGGCTGAAAGTGATGTTCCTGCCGAACTACAACGTTTCCCTGGCCGAGATCATCATCCCGGCGGCCGACGTCTCGCAACAGATCTCCACGGCGGGGACCGAGGCCTCGGGCACCGGAAACATGAAGCTGGCCCTGAATGGCGCCCTGACCGTCGGCACCCGCGACGGCGCCAATATCGAGATTGCCGATGAGGTCGGCGAGGACAACGTGTTCTTCTTCGGCCTGACCGCCGACCAGGTGGGGGCGATGCGGGCGCAGCAATACGATCCGTGGATGTATTACGAAGGCAACCCCGTTCTGCGCCAGGTCCTGGACCAGATCAGGGATGGGGCCTTCTCGTCAGGGGAGCGCACGCTCTACCGACCCATCTTCGACCTGCTGACCCGCCATGGCGACCATTACCTGCTGCTGGCGGATTTTGCCGACTACCTGGCCTGCCAGGGACGGGTCGATGCCCTCTATCGCCAGGAGGAGGAGTGGACGCGCCGCGCCATCCTGAACACGGTCCGCATGGGCCGCTTTTCCAGCGATCTGACCGTTCAGGGGTATGCCGCCGAGATCTGGGGGCTGGAACCGATCCCCCTGCCGGTGGGCGGGTAGCGCGGGCGGGCCGGCGCATTGTAGATGGATAACAGACTTAAACATCTTTAACGCGTCCCTGGTACTCTTCCGCTAGGCTGTTGGAAGGGGGGAGGGCAAGGGCGGGCCGTTTGGGCCTGCGCTGCAAGGGCCTCGCCATTTGCAGGAATGCCATGGGCGCACCTCAGGCCGATCGCGAAGACACGGCCGGGCTGGCGATCGATCCGTCCGGTTGGTCGCTGCTGGCCGATCCCATCTGGGTCTTCGATCTCGACCGGCACCGCATGGTGTGGGCGAATGACGCGGCGTTGGTGTTTTGGCGCGCGGCGTCGCTGGACGAGCTTCGCGCGCGCGACTTCGGCCCGATGTCGGACGTTACGCGATCGCGCCTGGGCGGCTATGGGGATCGGTTTGCCCTGGGCCAGCAGGTGGAAGCGACGTGGACGCTCTACCCCGGCAATGTTCCCGTCACCGTCCGGTGCCGATGCCGCGGGGTCCCGCTGACCGAAGGCGGGCGCGCGGCGATGATGGTTCATGTCATCGACAGCGGCAATCGGGCCAGCGACAGCGGTGCCGCGGTGGACAAGGCGGAGGAACTGCGTGAAGCCAGGGACCAGTTGGCCCAGGCCGAAGCGCGTTTTCGCGCTTTCGCCAAGGCCGGGGCGGACTGGCTGTGGGAAACCAACGAGCAGCATCAATTCGTCTACTATTCGTATAATATACTCCACCACTATGGGTATTCCCTGGAACACCTGCTGGGGATCACGCGGCTGGAGCTGATCGCCCGGATCGGGGCCGATCCGGATACGCCGCAGACGCGCGAGAAATGGGCCCGGCATGCGGAGGACCTGGCCGCGCACCGGTCCTTCCGCAACCTGGAATACGCGTTCCGGTGGGAGTCGGAGGAAATCCGGCATGCTTCGATCTCCGGCGACCCGGTCTTCGACCATACCGGCCGGTTCCTGGGTTATCGCGGCGTCGGCCGGGACGTGACGGCCGCCGTCGTCGCGGCCGAACGCGCACGCAGCCTGCGCCACGAGCGCGACATCGCCGTGACGGCGAATTCGGTGATGAACCAGTTCCTGGCGACCATGAGCCACGAACTGCGGACACCGCTGAACGCCATCATCGGCTTTTCGGAGATCCTGTCGGGGGAGATGTTCGGCGCGCTCGGAAACGACACCTATCGCGGCTATTCCACGGACATCTTCGCCAGCGCGCAGCACCTGCTGGCCATCGTGAACGACCTGCTGGATCTGTCGCGCCTTGAGCTGCTGGACCAGGAACACAGCCTCGAGCATATCTCGGCCGGCGACCTTGCGTCGGAAATCCTGGCCATGGTGCGTGGCCTTGCCGAACGACGGCAGCTGACCCTGGTCCGCGACGTGCCGGTTACGGGGCTGGAGCTGGAGGTGGATCGGCGAGGGCTGAAGCAGGTCGCGATCAACCTCTTGTCCAATGCCATCAAGTTCACCGAACCGGGTGGTACCGTCAGCTTCCGCCTGGCATCGGCCGACGACGGCGGTGTGGAGATCGTGGTGCGGGACACGGGGGTCGGCATGTCAAAACAGCAGATGGCGACCATCTTCGAGCCCTTCCACAATTCCAACCCGCATGTCGCGCGCGCCACCATCGGTTCCGGGCTGGGGTTGTGGATCTGCAAGCGCATGGTCGATGCCTATGGCGGCGAGCTTAGGATCGACAGCGTTCCCGGCGCCGGCACCACAGCGATCGTCCGGCTGCCGGCCTCATGCGATGTTTCCACTCCGGCGCCGACGGCGGGGTCGGCGGGTGTCGGTGCTGCGGCGGTGAAGCCTGCGGCGGCGCTTCGCTAGAGGCAGGTCCACGCCGTGCGGCGGGGCGGGGACGATTGGTGTTGAGACGAAGTTTTGGCGCCGCGTCCCTTGCATCGCGGGGGCCGAGCAGGCAGGCTTGAGGCAGTTTCAGCCGGTCTGAGAATAGACAGGAACAGGAGGCACGAATGCGGTGGTCGGTTGTTGCGGTGGTGCTGGCGCTTGCGGTTCTGCCGGTGAAGACGGCGTTCGCGCAGGGCCAGGTCTTCCAGGACATCTCTCCCAATGAAATGGCCCAGCTGATGCAGCAGTGGGGCTATCCGACGGAGATCGAGAGCCTGAGCGACGGGTCGCAGGTGATCCGCAGCAATGCCCGCGGGCTGAACTTCGACGTCAATTTCTTCAACTGCGGGGAAGGAAAGTTCCCGCGGTGCAGCGACCTTCAATGGCAGATCGCATTCAACATCCAGCCGGCGCCGACTGTCGAATCCTTCAACCAGTGGAATACGGACTGGCGATTCGCCCGCGCCTATCTCTATCAGGGCCAGTATTCCTACATGGAAATCGACCTGCGTGTGACCGGCGGCGTCAGCGAGGCGACGATCGAAGAATACACCCGGTCGTTCGAGACGATGATGGGTGAGTTCGCCACGCACGTCGGCTGGTAATCAAAGGGGCGGCATCGGCGGCAACCGTAGCCCGGCCTGGCCGGGTTACGGCGCCAGCCATGGCGGCGGGTCGTGCCGCAGGCGCGTGGTCCTGAGCACCTGCTGGTCCGCTGTGGTGAAGTTCACGGCATCGCCGGCAAGGTAGACGTCGTGGCAGGCTTCCGCGGTGGTGTCCGCCCACGTGATGCACGCGGTGTGGTCGGTCATGCGCCACCGGCCGGACAGGCTGCGACCGTCCTGCAGGCGGATGACCACGTCGCCATCCACCGAAAAATCCAGGACGAACTGCCGGCCGTCGTCGTCGACGCCGAGGATGTAGTTCTGGGCGAAGGTCTCAAGCATGGCGCTCCCGCTCAGGGGAATGCCGATCCAGTCGGACTGGGCGCCGGCCCCGTATCCAAACAGCAGCAGGCAAACCGCTGGGGCGGCAAGGGCATGGCGCCATGTCATCAATGACCGCATTGCGGTAGAGAGCCAGATACGCACCTGGGAATCCACAGGTTTGTCGGGCTGTCCCTGAACGGGACCGGCCCCGGGGACGGTCCCCGGGGCCGGTGTTCACGTCAGGTTCGCTGCCGTAGGCGCGTCGGTATCACCGCTCGCGCGCCAGTTCCCAGATCTGCGGCGACCGCCACAGCCGCGAGCGCAGCAGCTCGCGCTCGTACACGAACTCCTTCGGCAGGCGGTCGAAGAAGCGGTCGAACAGCTCCTCGTGCGCGTGGGCTTCCAGCGTGCCGGCATCGCGATCGACCGTCATCAGCTGGTAGAAGGTGTCCGGCGCGAACTCCATGCCGTCCCAGGGCAGGTCCTCGTGGCGGGGCATCCAGCCGATCGGGCTTTCCACCGCGAAGGACCGGCCATGCACGCGGTCGACGATCCACTTCAGCACCCGCATGTTCTGGCCGAAGCCGGGCCACATGAACTTGCCGTTCTCGTCCTTGCGGAACCAGTTGACCCGGAAGATCCGCGGCGGGTTCGGGATCTTGCGGCCGACATTCAGCCAGTGGGTGAAGTAGTCGGCCATGTTGTAGCCGCAGAAGGGCAGCATCGCCATCGGATCCCGGCGCATCGCCGCCTGGCCTTCCGCGGCTGCCGTGGCTTCCGACCCCATCGTGGCTGCCGAATAGACGCCGTGCGACCAGTTGAAGGCCTGATAGACCAGCGGCATGTTCTGGCTCATGCGCCCGCCGAACAGGAAGGCCGCGATCGGCACGCCCTTCGGGTTCTCCCATTCCGGGTCGATGGTCGGGCACTGGCCGGCCGGCGCCGTGAAGCGCGCGTTCGGGTGCGCCGCCGGGGTCGTGGATGCCGGCGTCCAGTCGTTGCCTTTCCAGTCGATCAGATGGGCCGGCTTCTCCTTCGTCATGCCTTCCCACCAGACGTCGCCGTCGTCGGTCAGCGCGACATTGGTGAAGATGCTGTTCTTGGTCATCGACAGCATGGCATTCGGGTTGGTGTCGTCGGACGTCCCCGGGGCCACGCCGAAGAAGCCGGATTCCGGGTTGATGGCATAGAGCTTGCCGTCCCCGCCGGGCTTGATCCACGCGATGTCGTCACCGACGGTCCAGATCTTCCAGCCCTCGAAGCCCTTGGGCGGCACCAGCATGGCAAAGTTGGTCTTGCCGCAGGCGCTGGGGAAGGCGGCGCCGACATAGGTCTTCTCGCCGTGCGGGTCTTCCACGCCGACGATCAGCATATGTTCGGCCAGCCAGCCTTCGTCGCGGGCCATGACCGATGCGATGCGCAGCGCGAAGCACTTCTTGCCCAACAGCGCGTTGCCGCCATAGCCGCTGCCGAACGACCAGATCTGCCGTTCCTCCGGGAAGTGGACGATATAGGTGTTCTCAGGATTGCAGGGCCACGGCACGTCCTTCTGGCCCGGCTGCAGCGGCTGGCCGACGGAATGCAGGCAGGGGACGAAATGCCCGTCGTCGCCCAGCACATCCAGCGCACCCTGGCCCATGCGGGTCATGATCCGCATGTTGACGGCCACATAGGCGCTGTCGGAAATCTCGACGCCGATATGCGAGATGTGGGAGCCGAGCGGCCCCATGCTGAACGGGATGATGTACATCGTCCGGCCGCGCATGCAGCCGTCGAACAGGCTGACCAGCGTCTCGCGCATCTCCATCGGATCGCGCCAGTTGTTGGTCGGGCCGGCCTCGTTCTTGTTGACCGAGCAGATATAGGTCCGTCCCTCGACACGGGCGACGTCGCGCGGGTCGGAACGGCAGTAATAGCTGTTCGGGCGCTTGGCTTCGTTCAGCTTGATGAACGTGCCGCCCTTCACAAGGTCGCCGCAGAGCTGGTCGTATTCCTCCTGCGAGCCGTCGCACCAATGCACCTTGTCCGGCTTGCACAGGTCGACCATCTCCTGCACCCAGGCCAGCAGCTTCGTGTTTCGGGTCGGGGCACCCTGGAGGGCAGTCTCGGTCATCACTCATCTCCCATCGGGTAGGGCAGGGGTTTGACGGCGCATTCGCTGGCGGCGCCCAACGCCAGTGGGGCGCGGCGAATGCGATAGGGGTCGGCGCACGGCGCCGCGCGGAACGGGTTCAGGTCTCGTTGGCTTACGTGGATCGGCATTTCATCCTGAATGGGAGATCTAGCCCCCCTTTCTGCTACCGATATTCGCGTCCCGGTGCATCCACCCCTCGGCGATCGGCCAACAGGGAACCGCCATCAGAGTTTGCCGCGTTGCAATAGACTCGCATTGACCCTCGTCAATCCGTGCCCCGATCATAGCGCATACCGCACGGCAATTCAGCCACAAGCCCGCGGCCGGCCCTCCAGCGGGTAGGCCGGGTCGGTGTAGCCGGGGGTCGAGGCGTGGCCCGGGGCCACCAGGGCGTCGACCACGTCCTCGTCCTCGGCGGTGACGACGTAGTCGAGGGCGGGCGGGTAGTCGAGCCACTGGGACAGCGTCCGCGGGCCGGCGATCACCGAGGTGACGAAGCGGTTGTTCAGCACCCACGCCGTGGCGAACTGACCGGCGGTGATGCCGCGCGCCTCGGCATGCCGCTTGATCGCCTGGGCGATAACCAGGTTTTCCGGCCGCCATTCGGTCTGCATCAGCCGTTCGTCCTGTCGGGCGGCCCGGCTGTCGGGCGGCGGTGCCGCTTCGGGGCCGTATTTGCCGGTCAGCACGCCGCGGGCGATCGGGCTGTAGGGGACGGCACCCAGGCCGTAATACCCCGCCGCCGGCAGCACTTCGACCTCCGGCTGCCGTTTCAGCAGGTTGTAGTACGGCTGCAACACGATCGGCCGGTCGATGCCATGGTCGTCGCACAGGCGGCAGATCTCGGCGATGCGCCAGCTCCGGAAGTTGCTGAGGCCGAAATAGCGGATCTTTCCGGCGGCGATCAGGTCGCCGACCGCCCGCACCGTCTCGCCCAGCGGCGTGGCCGGGTCTTCGCGGTGCAGGTAGTACACATCGATATGGTCGGTGCCCAGGCGCTTCAGGCTGGCCTCGCAGGCCGTGGCCAGCCATCGGCGCGATAGCCCCCGCTCGTGCGGGCCCGGCCCCATGGCATTGCACACCTTGGTCGCCAGAACCCACCAGTCGCGGTTGCGGGCGATGGCCTGCCCGGTGATCCGCTCCGACACGCCGCCGTTATAGACATCGGCGGTATCGATGAAGTTGGTGCCGATATCCGCGGCTGCGGCCACGATCCGGGCCGCGTGTGTGGCGTCCGTGCGGGCGCCGAATGTCATGGTCCCGAGACAGAGCGGCGATACTTTCAACCCGCTCGCCCCGAGGCAGCGATAGTGCATCGTGTCGTCCTTGTTCAGGGCGCGCCGGCCCGGCGGCGCTGGTGCGGGCCGGGCCGGCGTTGCCTCGACCTTACGCCCGGGCCAGCGACCGTCCCGTCGCGCCCAGATCGGCAAAGGCCTCGTCCAGGCGGGCAATCAGCCCAAGTTCGGCCTGGCGCAGCCACTTGCGCGGGTCATAGAGCTTCTTGTACGGCGTGCCGTCGACGGGATCGATCTGGTGCTTGAAGGCGACCGGATGGTCGTCGACGAAGCGGCCCACCGCCTCGGAAAAGGCGAACTGCGTGTCGGTGTCGATGTTGAACTTGAACACGCCGTAGCCCAGAGCCTCGGTGATCTTGTCCTTCTCCGACCCCGAGCCCCCGTGGAACACCAGGTTGAGCGGGTTTTCCGGCGTGCCGTGGCGCTCCGCCACCAGGTCCTGGGAGCCCTTCAGGATGGCCGGGCGCAGCTGGACGTTGCCGGGCTTGTAGACGCCGTGGACGTTGCCGAACGAGGCGGCGACCGAGAACGAGCCCAGGGCATTCAGCGCGTCGTAGGCTTGCAGCACGTCCTCGGGCTGGGTGTAGAGCTTGGAGTTGTCGGCGGTGTCGTCGAAATCGCCGCCGATGCCGTCTTCCTCGCCGCCGGTCACGCCCAGCTCGATCTCCAGCGACATGCCGATCTTGCTCATCCGCTGCAAGACGCGGGCGCATTCCGACAGGTTGAAATCGATCGGCTCCTCCGACAGGTCCAGCATGTGCGAGCTGAACAGCGGCTTGCCGGTTTCCTTGTAGAACGCCTCGCCGTGATCGAGCAGCGCCTCGACCCACGGGATCAGCTTCTTGTTGGCATGGTCGGTATGCAGCACGACGCAGACGCCATAGTGCTCCGCCATCATGTGCACGTGGCGGGCGGCCGATACGGCGCCCAGCACCTTGGCCAGGCTGCCGTCGGGGAAGCCCTGGCCGGCATAGAACTGCGCGCCGCCGTTGGACAGCTGGACGATGACGTCGCTGCCGTTCTTGGCCGCCGCTTCCAGCACCGCATTGACGGTATTGGACGACGTGACGTTGACGGCGGGCAGCGCATAGCGGCCGGCCTTGCAGGCGGCGACCAGCGTTTCGTAGTCCTTCCCGGTGACGACGCCGGGCTTCAGCCTGGCGGAAACGGGGGCATCCAAGGCCATCGAGAAATCCTCCTTCACGGACTTTCGGTGCGGACGGGCAATCGGGCACACTGCCGGCGACGCGGATCCGGTCGAAAGCCCACCCAATGCCCATTGGGGGCGGGACATCCGCATCGCAAATCGGGTTCGAGCGCGACTTTAGGGGATGACGGCGCGGATTGCCATGGTCCAGGGCAATCGATCGCGCATTCCGGGATCGAAGCAGGCACCCGGACACCCGGACGCGCCGGGTAGGCGGCGGCAAACCGAAGCCGCCCCCCGGGGGGGGCAGGGCCGCGGCACGAATGGCGGAACCCGGCCCCCCTGTCGGAAATGGGACGGCAGTCAGACAGCGGGCCGGTCGGCCCGATGCCGCCCTGCGTCAGACGATGCCTGCGGAACAGGACGAAGCGGACCCCGAGGTCCCGACAAGGACCGCGTGGCCGGCCGCGAGGCCGCCGCTGCCGATCGTGAACGAGCCGGTCAGTCCGTTCGCGGCCGTCCAGCGGATCTGCGTGCCCGGCGCCACGGCAACCGGGAGATTAGCCAGATTGCGCACCCAGACGCCGTAGCCGGGGCTGAGTGGCGCGATCTCGCAGCCCAGCATGGGAACGATGCGACGGTCCTCCAGCGGGCGGACCTCGACCGCGACCTGTGCCAGCGCTGCGGACGTGCCCAGCAATGCGGCGATCATGACCGGGAAGGCGGAGAGCTTTGCAAACGTCATGGCAGGTAATCTCCAGTACAATTTCGTCCAATGGATACCTCGAAGGCAGCCATCGGGGTTTCCGTCGATGAACCTTCCGCAGTGACAATTACCTCTGCCGCGGCAGATCATGGTGGATGCTTGGGCTATAGTGCAGTGACAGGCATCACGCCGTCGAAACGGCGCGGGTCATCGATCATCCCAGTCCTTGCGACAGGATTTCTTGCAGGCCCGGATGGTCGACGGTGAAGAACGCCGCCTCGATCCTGGCCGCGACCTCCGGCCGGGCGAGAAATGCGCCGATGGTGTACGAGGCGTCCCTGATCGCTTCGGGTTCGGCGCCATTGATGAAGACGTTGTAGAAATACGGGCGCTCGCGCCGTTGGACCAGGCTGTTGCGGCGCTGCTCGGCCATCCACAGGGCTGCGGGGGGATCGTCCACCGCGTCCCAGCGGGCCAGCAGTCGGCCGATGTCGCCGCCGGCCGTCGCCACAAGCGACACGACGTCGTCGATATCCCGCTGAAGGTA
>JACKIG010000051.1 GCA_020638595.1 Rhodospirillaceae bacterium
GGTTCGCGGTCGTCGCCGGCGAGGTCAAGGCGCTGGCGGGCCAGACCGGCAAGGCCACGGCGGAAATCGACAGCACGTTGAAGGATCTGGTGCGCCAGGCGGAAAGCATCGTCGCCGATATCTCGTCCGGCACCCAGCGGGCGGAAGCCGTGCGCAGCGGCACCAGCGCCATCGCCGTCGTCATCGAGGATGTCGGCCAGTCGGTGCAGCAGATGGAAGCCCACGCCACGGAGATGGAGACCTGCGCATCGGAGATCGACGACCGGTGCCGGGTATTTCACCACAGGGTCGAATCCCTGAACGACGACCTCGGCCATTCCACCCATGATCTCAGCCAGGCGCGCAATCGGCTGAACGCGCTGGTCGAGCTGGGCGAGAGCCTGGTCACGCTGACGGCGACATCGGGCATCGAGACGGCCGATACGCCCTATATCAGGGCGGCCACGGCGACGGCCGCCCGGATCGCCACGGTGTTCGAAGAGGCGCTGGACCGCGAGCGGATCCACGCCTCGGACCTGTTCGACAACGACTACCGCGAGATCCCGGGCACCAATCCCGCCCAGTACCTGACCCGCTTCACCGAATTCACCGACAGGGTGCTTCCGGAGATCCAGGAGGCCCTGCTGGCGTCCGATCCCCGCATCATGTTCTGTGCCGCGGTGGACCGGAACGGCTATCTGCCGACGCACAACCGCAAGTTCTCACAGCCGCAGGGCGGCGATGTCCAGTGGAACACGGCCAACTGCCGCAACCGCCGCATCTTCAACGACCGCGTCGGGCTGGCCGCCGGGCGCAACCGCAAGCCCTTCCTGTTGCAGAACTATCGGCGCGACATGGGCGACGGGCGGTTCGTCCTGATGAAGGATCTGTCGGCCCCGGTCATCGTTCGGGGCCACCATTGGGGGGCCTTCCGCATCGGCTACGCGGCGTAGCGGCAACCGGGGCGCGGGGCCCCCGCCGTCAGCGCCGTCGCGTCGTCGCGCGGGCGAACTTCACCGAATCGATCACCGCCTTCAGGGCATCGCGCTCGCCCTTGGCGTGCAGGGCCGCCTGCTGGGCCGCATCGCGCTCGCCCTTCAGGCGTTCGCGTTCCGCCTCCAGCGCGGCAATGTGCGCCTGGCACACTTGCAGGTCCTGGACGATCTGCTGGGCGGTGGCGGAGGTCGCGGAATGCTGCTCCTTCTCCTCCAGGGCAGAGGTCAGCGCGTCGCGTTCTGCCTGCAGCGCGTCGCGTTCGCGCATCAGTGTCCGGTAGTCGGTGCCGGCCGACAGGTTGGCGGCGGACAGCGTCTCCAGCTCCTCCTTCACGTCGTCGAACTCTGCCGCGAGGCGCCGGTTTTCCGCCGCCAGGATGGCGGCTTCCTCCTCGGCGACGCGGACACGGGCATCGGCGGCGGCCAGCGCGCGCTCGTTCTCGATCCGCAATGCGTCCATCGTTCGCCGGATGGCGCGGATCTCCTCCGCGGCGGCCTCGCGCCCGCGCGCTTCCGCAGCCGAGATCTCGGAGCTGATGGCGGCATAGATCACATCGACAGCGGCGATCACCGCGTCGGGGGTGTGGGGGGCGCCGGTCATCCCCAGCTCCACCAGCTCGCCGTCCGGGTGGGTGTCCGGCTCCTGCTCGTCCGTCTCGGCGTGCGGGGGCACGGCCGACTGGCGCTTGCGCCAGGCCCGCAGCTCCTGATGGACGACGCCGAGGGGGGCGTCGGCGACGATGGCCGAAACGGCGTGCACCGTCGGTGTCTCGCCCTGGGCGGCGATCTCGCCAATGGCGGCGGCGATCCGCTGGGGAATGCCTTTCTGCTGCTCGGTCATGTCGTTCCTGACGCGATCGGGGGCGCAATCCCGGGCGGTGCCGGGCTAGTCCTGGGTGACGGGACCCCGGAACTGGTCCAGGCAGCTGGCGACGATATCCGCGCATTCGGAATGCTGGGTGCCGAAACCGGCGATGCGGAAGCCGCCGGGGCTGCGGTAGTCGACGCTGGTCACGGTCCCGTCGATGATGGTGAACGAGGCCTCGCAATAGTCGCTGCGGATGTCGCGCTCGATCGGGCTGGGCGAACCGAATGCGGCACCCGCCGTCGACCCGGACACGACACTGGACCGCGTGCTGTTGGTGAACACCGGCGTGCCCGCGTCGATGGGCCGGCCCACCCGCTGGCTTTCATAGGTCAGCACTTCGCCATCGACGATCTGGCGCGACCGGTCGGGGGTGCCGGCGCAGGCCAGCAGTTGGGTGCGCGAGATGCCGACGATGGCCTGCTGTGCGACCTCGGCCTCCTCCGCCCGCTCCGAAGCGGTGCATGCGGCGGCCAGCAGGCACAGGCCCGCCGCGGCCCGGGCGGAGATGGGGTGCAGAAGGATCATCGGGTTCCCTTCCTCAGTCGCCGCGGCGACAGGTCGGCCGCCTCGACCCCGCGGTCGACGATCTCGGCCGGCAGCGGTTTCTGGCGCGCCAGGGCTGCCGCCAGCCGGGCCAATGCGGGTGCCGTCTGGATACCATAGCCGCCCTGGCCCGCGAGCCAGAAAAATGCGTCCCGCCCGTCGTCCCATCCTGCCACCGGGACGCCATCCGGCGGGAAGGTGCGCAGGCCCGCCCAGCGATGGGTGATGCGGGCGACCGGCAGGGTCGTGGCGGTCTGCACGCGGTCGACCGTCACGGCGACATCCAGCTCCTCGGGCTGGACGTCGCACGGCTCCACCGGCGTGGCGTCGGCGGGCGACGCCAGGATGCGGCCGCCTTCGGGCTTGAAATAGAACTGCTCGTCGCAGTCCAGGACCAAGGGCCAGCCCGCGGTCGGCATGTCTTCCGGCGGATCGAAGGTGATGGCCGTGCGCCGCTTGGGCGTCAGGCCCACCGGTTCAACACCCGCCAGGCGGGCGACGCCGTCGGCCCAGGCGCCGGCGGCATCGATCAGCACGCCGGCTTCGAACCGGCCGCGCCGCGTGAACACCTGCCAGTGCCCGCCGGTCCACTCGATGCGCTCGACCTCCGCGTCGGTGAACAGCTGGCCGTCGCGGCCACGCAGCATGCGCTGGTAGCCGTGATGCAGGGCGTGGACGTCGATGTCGCTGGCATCCGGCTCCAGCACCGCGCCGGCGACATATCCCGGCCGCAGGGCGGGCACGCGGCGCAGCGCCGCCTCCGGCGTCAGTGCCTCCACCACCGTTCCCTCGGCCGCGGCATCCGCCACCATCTGCGCCAGCGTGGCGGCCTGGTCTTCCCGGCCGATCGCCAGCACCGCGCGCGGCGTCAGCAGCGGATGGTCGGCGAAACGGTCGGGCGGGGCGTCCAGGAACGGCCTGGCGGCCGCCGACAGCGCGCGCACCGGCGGCGGCCCATAGGTGGCCACGAACATCGCCGCCGACCGGCCGGTGCTGTGGTAGCCGGGCTGCGACTCACGTTCCAGCAGGATCACCGATGACGCGGCGGCGATCTCGGCCGCCGCCGACATGCCGGCGATCCCGCCGCCGATCACCAGGTAATCCGCATGCTGTCTGGTCACGGCGACCTCGGCCCCGGGGGAAATCCGATGGTGAAGCTAGGCGCGGCCCCGGGCGAACTCAACCGCTGTTCATCGCGGTTTCCCGTCGTCGGGCGGCGATGGGATAAAATCGCCTTTCCGCGCCATCTCGACTATGGTCCGCACCCGTGCCCGTCGCCATGTTTCGGACATGCCGGGCGCGTAGCGCAGGGGCGCCGGGTCATGCCCCTGCGGAACCGGCAGTACACGGAGGGGGGTCCGCCTGGGGCGTCAGGATCGCCGTCCCGGCCGTGGGCGACGAATGGAGTCATGCACCGATTTGCCAATCCCAACCGGTTCCTGCGGCTGAGCCGGCAGGTCTTGCCCTGGGTGGCCGGCTTGGCGGCCGTGTTGATGGCGGCGGGTCTCTATCTGGCCCTGGTCGCATCGCCGCCGGATGCCCGCCAGGGCGACACGGTGCGCATCATGTATGTGCATGTCCCTGCCGCCTGGCTGTCGCTGTTCGGCTATGCCTCGATGGCCGTCGCCAGTGCCGTGGGATACATCTGGAAGCATCCGCTGGCCGATCTCGCCTGCAAGGCGACAGCACCCATCGGTGCGACCTTCACCGCCGTGTGCCTGGCGACCGGCAGCCTGTGGGGCGAGCCGATGTGGGGCACCTGGTGGGAATGGGATGCACGGATGACCAGCGTGCTGATCCTGTTCTTCCTTTATCTCGGCTATCTCGCCCTGGTCAGCGCCTTCGACGATCCGACGCGGGGGCTGAAGGCCGGGGCCATCCTGGCGCTGGTCGGGGCCGTCAACCTGCCGGTGATCAAGTTTTCCGTGGAATGGTGGAACACGCTGCACCAGCCGCCGTCGGTCAGCCGCCTGGGCACGCCCGCCATCGACCCCAGCATGCTGTGGCCGCTGCTGGTCATGGCGGCCGCCTTCACCGCCTTTTTCATCACGCTGGTGCTGCTGAACACCCGCTCTGAGATCATCCAGCGCAAGATCCAGGTGCTGCGGGCAGCCCAGGCCTACGGGGCGGCGGAGTGAGGGATGCCGGACCGGCTTGAACAGTTCCTGTCCATGGGCGGCTACGGCGCCTATGTCTGGGGCGCCTACGGCCTGTGCGCGGTGGTGATGGTGCTGCTGGTGGTGTTGACGCTGAAGCGGCTGCGGGCCAACGAACGGACATTGAAGATGCTGGATGGGCTGCGCGCCAGCCGCCGGCAGCAATCCATGGGGAATGGCGATGCGCCGTAAGCATCAGCGGACGGCCCTGCTCGCCATGGCGGTGATCGGCATCGGCACCGCCGCGGCGCTGACCCTGGCGGCGCTGCAGGACAACCTGCTGTTCTTCTACGGCCCCGGCGAGATCGAGGCTCAGCACCTGGTCGCCGGGCAGCGCTTCCGGCTGGGCGGCCTGGTCGTCGACGGCAGCATCCGCCGGCTGGACGACGGCCTGACCATCACCTTCGACGTCACCGATACGGTGGAGACGGTGTCGGTCGTCTATGTCGGTCCGGTGCCGGACCTGTTCGCCGAAGGCCAGGGAGTCATTGCCAACGGCATGCTGGACCGCGACGGCGTCTTCCAGGCCGACGAACTGCTGGCCAAGCACGACGAGAACTACATGCCGCCGGAGGTGGCGGAGCGGCTGGAACGCGCGGGGCACCCCACGCAATGATCCCGGAACTGGGCCATTTCGCCCTTGCGCTGGCGCTGGCGCTGGCCCTGGTGCAGGCAACGGTGCCGCTGGTCGGCGCAGCCAGGGGCAGGACGCCCTGGATGATGACGGCCCGGCCGGCCGCCCTGGGCCAGTTCGCTGCCATCGCGCTGGCGTTCCTGGCCTTGACCTATGTCCACGTCGTTTCCGACTTCACCGTGCTGAACGTCGTGGAGAACAGCCATTCGGCCAAGCCGATGCTGTACAAGGTCACGGGCGTGTGGGGGAACCACGAAGGCTCGATGCTGCTGTGGGTGCTGATCCTGGCGCTGTTCGGTGCCACGGTGGCGCTGTTCGGCAACGGCCTGCCCGACACGCTGCGCGCCCGCGTGCTGGCGGTGCAGGGCATGATCGGTGCGGGCTTCCTGGCCTTCATGCTGGTCACGAGCAACCCGTTCCTGCGCATTGCCGGCATCCCGCCCTTCGACGGGCAGGATTTGAACCCGCTGTTGCAGGATCCCGGCCTCGCCTTCCATCCGCCGTTCCTCTATTTCGGCTATGTCGGCTTCTCCATGGCGTTTTCCTTCGCCGTGGCCGCGCTGATCGAAGGCCGGGTGGACGCCGCCTGGGCACGCTGGGTGCGCCCCTGGACATTGGCGGCCTGGATCGGGCTGACCCTGGGCATCGCCATGGGGTCGTGGTGGGCCTATTACGAGCTCGGCTGGGGCGGCTGGTGGTTCTGGGACCCGGTGGAGAATGCCAGCCTGATGCCGTGGCTGGCCGGTACGGCGCTCCTGCATTCCGCCATCGTGGTGGAAAAGCGCGACGCGCTGAAGAGCTGGACCATCCTGCTGGCCATCCTGACCTTCGCGCTCAGCCTGCTGGGTACGTTCCTGGTGCGCTCCGGCGCGCTGACCTCGGTGCATGCCTTCGCGGTCGATCCCGACCGCGGCATCTTCATCCTGGTGCTGATCGTCGCCACCGTAGGCGGGGCGCTGGCGCTGTATGCCTGGCGGGCGCCGACATTGGCGCCGGGGGGCCTGTTCCGGCCCGTCAGCCGCGAGGGCGCGCTGGTCCTGAACAACCTGCTGCTGACCACGGCGACGGCGACGGTGCTGATCGGCACGCTCTATCCGCTGATGCTGGAGGCGGTGGGCGACGACCGCGTCTCCGTCGGCCTACCCTATTTCGAGGCGACGATCGTACCGCTGATGATCCCGCTGATCGCCGCCATGGCGGTGGGGCCGCTGCTGGCCTGGAAGCGGGCCGATCTCGCGGGCGCCCTCGGCCGCCTGGGGGCCGCGGCGGGCTTCGGCGTCGTGGTCCTGCTGGCCGTCCTCTACTGGACCGACGCGGCGCCGGTGATGGCGCTGGCCGGGCTGGCGCTGGCGGCCTGGGCCATCGTCGGCTCGCTGGTCGAACTGGCGGAACGCATCCGCCTGTTCCGCATTCCCCCCATGGCCAGCCTGCGGCGGGCCGTCGGCCTGCCGGGCGGTGCCTGGGGGCTGGTCCTGGCCCATGCCGGGCTCGGCATCGCGGTGGCCGGCATGGTGGCCTCCACCGCCTTCCTGCAAGAGCGCATCGTGGTCTTGCAGCCGGGCGACACGACGGAGATCGCGGGCTATGGCGTGACCTATGACGGTGTCGAAGAGGTCGACGGGCCGAACTATTCCGCCGAACGGGCGCATATGACGATCCGCCGCGGCGGGGACACGATCGCGGTGATGGAGCCGGAAAAGCGGTTCTACCCGGTGACGCGCATGGCGACGACCGAGGCGGCGATCCGGACCACTTGGCTTGCCGATCTCTATATCGCGTTGGGGGACCCCCAACCGGGTGGCGGAACGGGCCGCACCGTGCGCCTGTATCACCATCCGCTGGTGCCGTGGATCTGGATCGGCGCCCTGGTCATGTCCCTGGGCGGGCTGGCCAGCCTGGCCGACCGCCGCCTGCGTGTCGCCGTGACCGCGCGGCGGACGCGGCTGGCCGCACAGCCGGCGGAGTAGGGGCCGTGCGCCGCGCCTTCTTCCTGGTCCCCCTCGCCGCGTTCATCGCGCTGGCCGTCTGGGTCGCCGTCCCGCTGATCCGCGGCGAGGACCCGCAGGAGCTGCCGTCGGCACTGATCGACCGCCCGGCCCCGGCCTTCGACCTGCCGGCATTGCCGGGGCATGCGGCGGGCGCCTCGTCGGCCGATCTGGGCGGCCAGGTCACGCTGGTGAACTTCTTCGCCAGCTGGTGCGTGCCCTGCCTGGCCGAACACCCCCTGCTGACGCGCCTGGCGCGCGAAGACGGCATCCGCGTGGTCGGCATCAACTACAAGGACGAGAGTGCCGATGCCTTGGCCTGGCTGGCGCAGCACGGCGATCCCTATCTCGCCATCGGGGCCGACCGCGACGGCCGCGTCGCCATCGACTGGGGTGTCTACGGCGTGCCGGAGACGTTCGTCGTCGATGCCGGGGGGCGCATCCGCTTGCGCCATCCCGGGCCGCTGACGCCGGACCTGGTGGACGACACCCTGCTGCCGCTGCTGCGGGAGCTTGCGCGATGAGGTGGGTGGCCATCCTTGCCGTCCTCTTTTTGCCGTGGGCACCTGCGCTGGCCGTCGAACCGGCGGAGATGCTGGACGACCCGGTGCTGGAGGCGCGGGCGCGCGATATCTCGCAGGAACTGCGCTGCCTGGTCTGCCAGAACCAGTCCATCGACGACAGCAACGCGCCGCTGGCCGCCGATCTGCGCGTGCTGGTGCGCGAACGGCTGGCGGCCGGCGACAGCGACGATCAGGTCATGGCCTTCGTCACCAGCCGCTATGGCGACTTCGTGCGCCTGCGGCCGCCGGTGCAGGACAACACCTACATCCTCTGGTTCGGGCCGGCCGTGGTGCTGCTGGCCGGCGTTGCCATCCTTGTCTTCACCACGTCCCGCCGGCGCCGCAGGCCGGAACCGGACCCCCTGACGCCGGAGGAACGGCAGCGCGTCGAGGCGCTGCTGGCAGGGCGCGACGAGGGGTCGGGCTGATGCTGCTGTGGATCCTGGCGGCGGTGCTGACCGCCGCCGCCGTCGCCCCCCTTGTCGGCGCGCTGGCACGGGGGCGCCGCGCCGATAGCGCGCCCGGCGATCGCGCCCTGGCCGTCTACCGCGACCAGCTGCTGCAGGTGGCGCGCGACGAAGCGCAGGGCAATCTCTCCCCGGCCGAGGCCGAAGGCGTACGCACGGAGGTCTCGCGCCGCATGCTGACTGCGGCCTCCGCCGGGCCGGCCCCCCAATCGGCCCGGCCGGCGCGGCGGCTGGCCTTGGTGCTGTCCGTCCTTCTGCCGCTGGCCGCACTGGGCATCTACCTGGCCGGGGGGCGGCCGGACCTGCCGTCGCAGCCGCTGGCGGCCCGCGACCGCACGGCGATGGAGGCCCATCGCCAGATGCTGGCGGAGACGGCCGGCCTGGCCCGGCAGCTGGAGGCCGAGGACGGCAGTGCCGCCGATTGGGCGGAGCTGGGACAGCGCTACCGTGCCCTCGGCCGCGGCGACGATGCGGTGGCGGCGCTGGCCCGCGCCGTCGGGCTGGCCGAGGACGATCCGGAGATCCTGGCCGCCTATGCCGAAGCGCTGGTGGAGGCCGATGCCGGCATCGTGTCGGAGCAGGCGCAGCTTGCCTTCCAGCGGGTGCTGGAGATGCAGCCCCTCGATCCCCGGCCGCACCACTACCTGGCGCTGGCTCGCGCCCAGGCCGGCGACGACGAAGGGGCGCTGGCCGGCTGGCAGGCGCTGATGCGCATGAGCCCCGCCGATGCGCCATGGGTCCCGATGGTGGCCGGGCGGATTGCCGAGACGGCGCAGCGCCTGGGCCTTGACCCCGGCCAGACGGCCATCGCGCCGATGGGCGTCGACCCCGATGCGGCCCGGGCCGCGGCCGCCCTGCCGCCGGAGGAGCAGGCGGAGATGATCCGCAGCATGGTGGACGGCCTGGCCGCCCGGCTGGAGCAGCAGCCGGACGACCTCGACGGCTGGCTGCGGCTGGGCCAGTCCTATGGCGTGCTGGGCAGGCCGGCGGATGCGGCGGCGGCGTTCGCCCGCGCCGCAACGCTGGCCCCCGACGATCCGGCGATCCTCGCGGCCCAGGTGCGGGCGCTCATGACCGACAGCAGCGACGGCGTGCCGACGGCCGAAACCGTCGCCGTCCTGGAACGGCTGCATGCGCTGGAGCCGGGCAACGGCATGGCCTTGTGGCTGCTGGGTGTCGCCGCGCTGACCGACGGCCGCGCGGAAGAGGCCGCCGGCCTCTGGCGTCAGCTTCTGGACATGCTGCCCGAGGGCAGCGAGGAGCGGCGGCTGCTGCAAGAGCGCCTGGAGGCGATTGCCGGCGCGTCGTGACGACCCGTCGCCGTCTGCGAATGGCGGGTCCGCGGCCCAACGGGTCCCATGCGGCATGGTTGAAGCACTGTCAGTCTCCAAGGTGGATGGCGCATCGTCGATGATGGCGGTATTCTCCGTTCGGTGAATGCGCAAGCAGAAGAACATCAATCTGGATCCTGGGAGGATTGACGTGAAATCGACAACAGGCATGACCCTTGCGGCGGCATCCGCGCTTGTCCTTGCGGGCGTTGCCGCGCTGCCCGGTACGGCAGCGGCCCAATATCCCGAACGGCCGATCGAACTGATTGTCCCCTGGGGCGCCGGCGGCGGAACCGACGCCACCGGGCGCATCATCGGCAGCCTGCTGGAAGCCCGGCTGGGACAGCCGGTGAACGTCGTCAACCGCACCGGCGGCAGCGGCGTCGTCGGCCATCAGGCCATCGCCGCGGCCGATCCCGACGGCTACACCATCGGCATCGCCACGGTCGAGATCGGCATGATGCACTGGCAGGGCCTCACCGAGCTGACCTACGAGGCCTATACCCCGATCGCCCTGATGAACGCCGACCCGGCGGCCATCCATGTGGCGCAGGAGTCGCCGTATGCGACCCTGGACGAACTGCTTGAGGCGTCGGAGGACGGCCAGCTTCAGGCCTCCGGCACCGGACAGGGCGGGATCTGGCATCTGGCCCTGGCCGGCATGCTGCAGGAAGTCGGGCTGGACCCGGGCATCATCCAGTGGATCCCCAGCGACGGTGCCGCATCGGGCCTGCAGGACCTGGTGGCCGGCGGAGTCGACCTGGTCGCCTGTTCGATGCCCGAAGCACGGTCGCTGATCGAAGCGGGCCGGGTGCGCAGCCTGGTGATCATGTCCGACCAGGCCGACGCCATCTTCCCCGATGTCCCCACCCTTCAGTCGGCGGTGGGGTCGGACTGGGAGATGGGGGCCTGGCGCGGCGTCGTCGGTCCGGCGGGCATGCCGGACGACGTGACCGCCACCCTGGTCGCGGCGATGGAGGAGATCTTCAACAGCGCCGAATTCCAGGAATTCATGGCGGGGCGCGGCTACGGCATGGTGTGGGCCGGGCCGGAGGAATTCCGCCAGTTCATGGCCGACAGCAACGAGAATCTGGGCAATGTGATGAGGGCCGTCGGCATCGTCCAATAGCCTGATTTCGTGGACGCCCGGCGGCCGGATGCAACACCCGGCCGCCGGACGTCGCCGCCGGAAGCAGGCCAGTGTCCGGCGGTGCTGCATCCCCCGCATCCGATGCCCGGCGGCATCGATGCGATCGGGGAACCCTCCATGACTCGGATGGACGCCGGCGGGCAGGCCCGCTGACGCCATCCCCACCGACATGGTGCGGCCATGAGGATCAACGATGCGTTGCTGGGCCTGGTGCTGATGGCGTTGGGCGTGGCCGTGTTCCTGTACGCCCGGACGCTGCCCGACATGCCCGGGCAGAATGTCGGCCCCTATGTGTTCCCCATGGTCATCGCCATCGGACTGGTCGGCTTTTCGATCCCGCTGGTCATCGGCGGCATGCGCCAATGGCGGACCACGGGCGCGGTGCAATACGCCGACTGGGCGCAATCGCGCCGGGGCCACCTGAACACGCTGATCACGGTCGTGCTGGTGGTGCTGTACATCGCCGCCGCGAAAGAGGTGGGCTTCATCCCCTTCGGCGTTGCGATCATCGCCACGATGCTGCTGGTGCAGGGGGTGGCACCGCTGCCGGCGCTGCTGACCGCCCTGGCGACGACCCTGGTCGTGCACTATGCCTTCTATACCTTGCTGCGGGTGCCGCTGCCCTGGGGCATCCTGTTGCCGGTGGCGTGGTAGGCCATGGACGCCATCGGTCAAGCCATAGACCTGGTCGTCCAGCCGCACACGCTGGTGGTCATCTTCCTGGCCGCCTGCTTCGGGCTGTTCGTGGGCTCGATCCCCGGGCTGACGGCCACCATGGCCGTCGCCCTCTTGGTGCCCATCACCTTCTTCATGGACCCGGTGCCGGCCATCGGCGCCATGGTGACGTGCACGGCCATGGCGATCTTCGCCGGCGACATCCCCGGTGCGCTGTTGCGCATTCCGGGCACGCCGGCATCGGCGGCCTATGTCGACGAAGCCTTCCGCATGACCCAGAGGGGCGAGGCGGAAAAGGCGCTGGGCACCGGGCTGGTCTGCTCCGTCATCGGCGGGCTGATCGGGACGACGGCGCTGGTGCTGGTGGCCCCGGTGCTGGCCGAGATCGCGCTGAACTTCAGCTCGTTCGAG
>JACKIG010000052.1 GCA_020638595.1 Rhodospirillaceae bacterium
ACGCGATCGGCGGAAAACACGCCGAAATTGCCGGGCTGGGTGAAGTCGAATTCGGCGACGTTCAGCATGCCGCTGCGTTCGCCCAGGGCCATCCAGTGGCATTCGACATTCATCAGCCCGTTGATCGCGATGTTCGCGCACAGGTTCTGGAAGACGATCCGCTGCGGCTCGTAGGCCAGGACCCGGCCCTGTTGCCCGACCCGGCGGGCCAGGCCCACCGTGTGGGCGCCGATATTGGCCCCGACTTCCGCGAAGATCATTCCGGGCCGCAGGAACTGCTGCAACAGCAGCGCTTCGGCATAGGAATATTCGCCGTACAGGTCCAGCGAGCGCCCGATATAGCTGTCGTTGGCGTTGTAGACGAAGTACCCGTCGCGACACTTCTTGACGCGGACGTATCCGTGCGACAACACGGCTTCGTTGACATCCATGTCCGGCCCTTTCGGCGGCGTGCGAAGGCCGGCAGGATCGGCGCGGATTGGTTAACAACTGCCTAGAGCAGGATTCACCGATGACGTCGATCCGACGTCATCGGATCAGGCTCCAGGGCTGCCGGCGGCGCGTGTCCGCCGGCCCCGATGGGGTGCACAAGTGCAGGGAACCGCGGGCGATGGCAAGGCAGCGTGGCTCGTACCGTCTATCAAACTTCGCCGACGGGGACGGCGAGATCGCGCGCCTGCACGTGCAGGCCACGATCTTCGATGCGATCGATTGGCCGATGCTGGAACAGGCCGGCCTGCGCGACGGCATGCGGGTGCTTGAGGTCGCCTGCGGCCCGGGGGCGGTGACGACGCGGATCGCAGGGCGCGTCCCGGGGGCGCAGGTGGTGGCCGTCGACCGCGACCCGGGGATGCTGCGCCGCGCCCGCGCCGCGACGGATGCGGCGGGCTGCGGGCATGTGTCGTTGGCGGCGGGGGAGCTGTATGCGTTGCCCTTCGCCGCCGGCACTTTCGATTTCTGCGTCATGCGGTTCGTCCTGCAGCACCTGCACCGGCCGGCCGATGCGCTGGCGGAGGGGTTGCGGCTGCTGGCGCCGGGTGGACGGCTTTGCGCCATCGATGCGGACGACGGCTGGCTGTCGCTGTATCCGGAACCGCCGGTATTCCGCGCGCTGGTGGAAACATCGGGCACGCGGCAGGTCGCGGCCAACGGCAACCGCCATATCGGGCGCAAGCTGGGCGTGATGCTGGCGGAGGCCGGGTTCGAGAGCTGCGAGGTCGACGTGCGGGTGGTGACGACCTCGCGCTTCAGCCGGGCGGATTTCGTCGCATCCGCGCTGTCGTTCCGTGTCGACGATGACGCCACCGCCTATGACCCGGACCGCGCGCGGACGGAACTGCGGGACTGGGCGGACGATGCGGCCCGCCCCGCCTGGGGCTACGTGGGCATCTTCGGTGCCTGGGGCCGCAAGCCCGGCGGCGGGTGAACGCGGGTGCCCGGTCAAGCCACGCGGCAAGGCCGCACCCGCCGGCCGGTGATCGGGCGGGTGGTCCGGTGGCTCGCCACCGCCGTGGGCATCGTGGCCGGCCTGGCGGCTGTCTATTTCGCGGCGGCCTTCGGGCTGTCGCGCATCGCCGTGAACGACGATTTCGTGCCGGCGGACCATGGCGTGCCGATCGGGGTGTCGTCGAACGGCGTCCATGCCAACCTGCACCTGCCGGTGCGTGCGCTCGACGTCGATTGGACGGACCTGTTTCCGCCGTCGCAGTTCCCCAGCCCGCCGACCTGGGCGGACACCATCTCGTTCGGCTGGGGCAGCCGCGACTTCTACCTGCATACGCCGAGCTGGGCCGACCTGGACCTGTGGGTCGGGCTCAAGGCCACCATCGGCATCGGGGGCACCGCCTTGCACGCGGCCTATTGGCCGCCGTTGCAGGAAGGCGATGCCTATGCGGTCACGCTGGTCTCGCCGGAGGCGTACCGGCTGCTGGTCGACCACGTGCTGGCGACCATCGCCCCCGGCGTCGACGGCAGGCCGCAGCGGATCGCGGGCTACAGCTACCACGGCAATGACGGCTTCTATGAAGCGCGCGGCACCTACACGCTGTTTCGGACATGCAACGAATGGGTGCGCGAGGCCCTGGCCCGGGCAGGCGTCCGCACCGGCGTGTGGTCGCCGCTGCCGGACGCGCTGCTGGGCCACCTGCGCCGCGCCGGGCCGGGCGGGGCATAGCCGCCGGTCGCGCCTATCCGGGGCTGTAGATCAGCCGCGGCAGCCAGATGACGATCTGCGGGAACAGGATGCACAGGATCAGCCCCAGCGTCTGCAGCGCCAGGAACGGCAGCGACGACTTGAAGATCGTGGCGGTGGAGATGCTGCGGGGCGCGACCCCACGCAGATAGAACAGGGCATAGCCGAAGGGCGGCGACAGGAAGCTCATCTGCATGTTGACCAGGTAGAGCACGCCGAACCACAAGGCGATATCCCCATGTTCCACCCCCGGAAGGCCGGCCACGCCGGAGAATTCCAGCTGATGGACGATGGGGATGAAGATCGGCACGGCCAGCAGCAGGATGCCGACCCAGTCCAGGAACATGCCCAGGAAGACCAGGATCACCATCATCAGGATCAGCACGCCGTAGGGGCCGAGGCCGGTGCCGAGGATCATCTCGGACACGAAATGCTGGCCGCCCTGCAGGATGTAGAAGCCGACGAAGATGGTGGCGCCGAAGATGATCCACAGCACCATGGCGCTGGCCCGGGCGGTTCCCAGGCAGGCTTCCTTGACCGTCTGCCAGGTCAGCCGCCCGTGCATGGCGGCCACCACCATCGCCCCGAAGCTGCCGATCCCCGCGGCCTCCACGGGCGTCGCGGCGCCGGAGAAGATGACCCCCAGCACCACGGCGATCAGCAGCACGGGGGCCAGCATCTGCCGCAACAGGCGCAGCTTTTCCGCCATGCTGATCCGTTCGGCCTTCGGCAGCGCCGGTCCCAGGGTGGGGTTGATGCCAGTCCTGACGCCGACATACAGGCAGTACAGACCCGAGAGCATCAGGCCCGGCAGGACGGACCCGACATACAGCTCGCCCACCGACTGCTGGGCCACGACGGCGTAGATGATCGCCAGGATCGATGGGGGAATGAGAATGCCCAGCGTGCCGCCGGCCATGATCGAACCCAGCGCGATCTGCGGGTCATAGTGCCGTTTCAGCATCGCCGGCAGGGCGATGATGCCCATGGTGACGACCGCCGCACCGATGACCCCGACCATTGCCGCCAGGATCGTCGAGGCAACGATGGTGGCGATGGCCAGCCCGCCGCCGAGGCCGCCCATCCACCTGTAGAGGACGTCGAACATCTCGTCGATCAGGCCGGCGCGCTCCAGCATCGAGGCCATGAAGATGAACAGCGGGATGGCCGACAGCTGATAGTCGGTCATCAGCGGGAAGATGCGGGTCGGGATGATGTTCAGCATCAGCTGATCGCCGACCATGTAGATGAACACGACGCCCAGCGAGCCGGTGACGAAGGCCAGCGGCAGGCCGCAGAACAGTAGGGCCAGCAGCGAGCCGAACATCAGTACCGACAGCGTATCGATGGGCACGCCGGCCAGCGTTCCCTGCAAGGTGAACAGGAAGTGCTCGTCGCCATAGGGGTCGTAGAAGGCGACGTTCATCACCTCGACGAACAGGATGAAGCCGAGAACCACGCTTCCCAGCAGTACGACCCAGCCCAGCTGCGTCGTCGGCAGCGTCAGCCCGGACGCCTGGGCGGCCGCCTTGCGGTCGCGTTCCACCGGGGCGTACCGGCCCGCGCCGCTGCCGCCGCTTTCGATGACCGTGTAGCGGTGGAGCCGGCGCGTCTGCAGGTCCTTGATCAGGCGGCTGACGCCCTGGGCCAGAAGCAAGAGCCCGCCGGCGACCAGGACGAACTTGACCGGGTAGTAGGCGACCGCCCACTCGGTGAACGAGACTTCGTTGTAGTAGCCGGAGGCGAAGAAGAACTGGTTCTGGTTCATCGATTGGGAAAAGAAGGTCCAACCGGTCCAGATGAAAGCCAAGGCGAAGACGACAAATGCGAAGAACGTCAGGATATCGACGGCGGCCTTGGTCGCCGCACTGCCGCGGGCATAGAACAGGTCAACCCGCACATGGGCGTCGTGCAGGAAGGCATAGGCCCCGGCCAGGATGTACTGCATCCCGAACATCAGGAACATCGACTCGTGCGCCCAGTTCGTCGGCGAATTCAGGAAATATCGGGCGACGACTTCATAGAAATACACAACGACCGCTATGACCGTCCAATAGGCGACACAGGCGCCGCTGAATTGCGAGATGCGGTCGATGGCTGCCGTGAAGGCGTTTCCGGGCGCGGTGAGCGTCGGCGACCGGGCGGTGCCGGCAGGATCCAGCAGTTCGGCGGGATCCACCGCGGCCTTGGGCTCGCGCCAGCCGGCCATCGCGATCATCACCGCGGGCACTATGAACAGGCCGCCCCAGTACATCCAGTGAGGCAGCACGAAATTGATGTCGAGATCGAGCATGGAACGTCACCCGCAAGCAGGGGCGAGGCACCGCAGTGCCCCGCCCCCGAACACCGTGGATACTCCCGACAGGGGCTAGAGGTTCAGCTCGTAGCCTTCGATATCCGCGGGGGTGATGTACGCGACCTCGGGGTCCTGCATCACTTCCAGATGCAGCGCGAACAGGCGCGCGGCGTCGCGGTCCTTGTTGGCCCATTCGAACCAGCGCGGGATCGCGACCTGGCGGAACTGGACGACATCCTCTTCCGACAGGCGCGAGATCGTCGTTCCGGCTTCCTCGAACTTGGCCCAGGCTTCGTGGTTCGCCGCCTGGATGCCGGCATAGTGGATGCGGGAATACGACCGGACCAGATGCGTGATCAGTTCCTTCAACTGGTCGGACAGCTGGTTCCACGCCCGCAGGCTGAAGGCGATGTCCATCAAGTCGACCGGCTGGTGCAGGCACGGCGTCGACTGCGGCCCCATGACGATGACGTTCGTCACCTGCTGGAAGCCGAGATCATAGTTCACCGCGGGGCCGACATAGTCGGCGGCGTCGATCACGCCGCGCTCCAGCGCGGGATAGACTTCGGAGCCCGGCAGCAGCGTGGTCCTGGCGCCGATATCGGCGAAGCAATCGGCGACGATGCCGCCCGGCACGCGCAGCTTCAGGCCTTCGAAATCCGCCAGCGAGTTGATCGGGATCTTGGAGTGGATCAGGTTCATGTCGTGATGGACATGGCCGACGTAATAGAGGCCGTTCTTCTCGTACAGCTCGCGCGCCAGCTCGGTGCCGCCATAGGCGTCGAACAGCATGTCCCAATGGTGGGGATGGTTCGGCCCCATCGGATAGGACGACAGGAAGACGCCGGCAGGCATGCGCCCGGCCCAATACACGGTGAAGACGTTCATCCCTTCCAGCACGCCGTTGCGCACGGCGTCGAACAGCTGGAAATCGCCGGATACGGCACCCGCCGGGAAGGGCGTGAAGGCGAGCTCTCCGCTCGTCAGCTCAACCATGCTGGCGCACCACGTCTCGAACAGGTGATAGCCGGTGGTGCCAGGGGCCCAGGATGTCTGGATACGGAAGGTGTGCCCGGCTTCCTGGCCGCTGACGATGGCCGGTGCGCCGAGGGTCGCGCCGCCGGCCACGGCCGCACCACCGGCAGCCAAGCCCTTCAGGAAGCGCCGCCGTGCCCCGACCACGCCTTCGATCGAGTCACGGTTTCTCGAGGGTGCCTTTGTCATTTGAACGTTTCTCCCTTCATACGTGTTGCCTCGGGATCGCGATTGCATGCGACCACCGAACGTTTGTTTCTAGTTGTCCATCGGAATTGCGAGTGGTCCGACGTTGCCGCGGCCTTTGATGATGGAAATCGTAGTGGACCCGGGAAATTGAGGCAAGTCAACGCCATTGCAGTTGGAGGGATTGAAAAACACGGGCTTGACTGCGCGGCGTGCGATACGTGCCGCGCCGTTCCAACTACAGGCGTCTGGACAACCGAGTGTGGTTCCGGCCGTCTCGACGCTCATACGACACATCGTCCATCAAGTTGCGGACCAGGTGAATGCCGAGGCCGCCGATGGGCCGCTTTTCGGCCGGCAGGGTCGTATCGGGCACGGGATGGTCAAGGGGATTGAAAGCCTCGGCATCGTCCACCAGCTCTGCCTGCAAGCGGCTGTCGGCGACTTCCAGGTGCAGTTCGATGTCGTGCTGCCGGCCGTCGGGGTAGCCGTGCGTGACGGTGTTGGTGATCAGCTCGTCCAGCGCGACAGCCAGGCCCCGGGCGACCTCGTCCGGCAGCCCCTGCGTACGGCAGAACGCCTCAACCTCGTCGAGGAACCGGCTCAGATCCCCGAGGTCGTTGCGCATCCGGATCGCCACGGGGCCTCCCTGGCTTGCCATCGCTCCCTCTTCACCCATCTCGCCGCGACGCTGCCGGGCCAGGCAGCGGAGGTCGCTCTCCGTCGCGCGGCCCCCATCAATACATCCGGCCGGTGCCCGCGTGCTAGGCTCAGCGGTCCTGCAAGACCCGCTTGCGCAGCTCCATGAGCAGCCAGTTGGCGATGTCCAGCCAGCCGAAATCCTGGCAGAGGTCGTAGAGCGCCGCCAGCTGGCTATCGATCCGGTTGGCGAGGTCCTCGTCGCGCCGCCCGGCGCTGATGGCGGCCTGGGCGGCGCCGACGACTTCCTTGGCCAGGTTGACGACGCCGTCATGGACTTCCGTGACCAGGTCGTGAAGCAGCGGCCGTGCCTCCTGGTCGTCCAGGCGCGTGGCGAACAGGTAGAGGAAGCCCAGCTGCTTCAGCTTGCCGGTGAAGCTGCCGACATCCGCCTGGCCCTGCTGCGTCTCGGCAATCACCTCGTCGACGGTCAGTTGGGCAAGCTTGCGTGCGTTGGCGATGAACTCCGCAATCACCTCGCGGCCGATGCCCGCGGTGACGGCGCTGCCCGGAAGGTCGATGCCCATGTCCTTCTCGACCAGGCGCTCGGCGATCACGATCAGCTCTTCGATCTCGACCAGCAGGTTGGCGACGCCGAACCGGGCCAGGGCATCGCCGGTCTGCGTGAACTGGCGGACGATCGCGTTCACCTTCTGCATCACCTGGCTGGCGAACATCACCAGCGACGACCGGACCTGCGCAACCTCACGGCCGGCGTCCAGCTCCTCCAGCGCCAGCTGGATGGCGTCGAGGCGCATGAAGTCGAGGGAAATGCGCAGGATGTCCGGATCGTCCTCGCTGAACAGCAGCCGGCTCAGCGTTGCCGAATACCCGAAGAAGACGCCGGCGAGTTCGGTCTTGATCCGCTCCAGCGCGGTGGCACCGGCCCGGGCGGCGGCCAGCCTGTCCAGCGCACCGTGCAGGCTGCGGAACAGGCGGACGCAGAACAGCCAGTCGCCGCGGATCTCCGCACTCTCGCGCCCCGGGATCGGGGCACCCTTGACGATGCGGTCGGCCAGGCCGGGCAGGACCCGCCCGTCGATCAGCCGCACCAGCCGGTCTTCGTTGGGCTGGCCGCCAAGCCGTTGCGACAGCAGAACGAAGTCGTCCAGCCAGGCTGTCAGGCGGTCCAGGTGGCGGCCGGTCGTCTCCCCGCCAAGCGCCTCGCGTATCTCCGCCTCGATCGACGCTTCCAGGCGGTCCAGGGCACGCTTGACGCCGCTGTCGGTACTGACGGCCGACGCGGGCACCCGCTCGCCGCCATCCGCCGGTGCCTCGCTCTCGCCCAGCGGGCGCACCGCAGGGGCGGCGGTGCCGATATATCCGCGGCTTCGCTCTGCCGCGGTCCGCAGCGCGGTTGCGAACTCGGCCGCGGTGGCAAAGCGCTGCTCGGGCTGCTTGGCCAGGGCCTTCATGATGACGGCATCGAAGGCCGGCGGGATCCCGGCCGCCACCGTCGACGGCAGGGGCGGGTCGACGAAGATCAGCTGCTGCATCACCGCCGCCAGCGATCCGTCGAAAGGCCGCTTGCGCGTCAGCATCTGGTACAGCAGCACGCCGACGGAGAACATGTCGGCGCGATGGTCGACGGCGTGGCCCTGAAGCTGCTCGGGCGCCATATAGGCCGGTGTGCCGATCATGTCGCCGGTCTGCGTCAGCTCCGAGGCGGCGACATGGGCGACGCCGAAATCGGTCAGCACGATGCTGGCATCCTGGCGCACCCGGACATTGGCCGGCTTGATGTCGCGGTGGACGACGCGGCGGCGGTGGGCATAGTTCAGCGCGTCGAGAAGCTGCAAGGTCAGATGGACGACCTCGTCCACGCCCAGCGGCGGCTGGCGGACCAGCAGTTCCTTCAGGTCCTGCCCTTCGATGAAATCCATGGCCATATAGGCCAAGCCGCCGGCCTCGCCGTAGTCGCGCACCTTGATGATGTTGGGATGGTCGAAAGCCATGCCGATGCGCGCTTCCATCTGGAAGCGGGCGATGACCGCTTGTTCGTCGCTGGCGGTGGCCAGGTCGCGGCGCAGCGTCTTGATGGCCAGCGGCCTGCCGCCTTCCGCCGTGTGGGCACGGTAGACGACGCCCATCGCCCCGCGGCCGAGGACGGCCTCGATCCGGTACGGCCCCAGGGTGTCGATCTCATGCTCGGGCATCGAATGCCCCACCCCTCGTCATTGGCCGCCACCGCGACGCCCCGGATCGATCGTACGCCCAGCGGTCAGCGGCTGGACAATGCGGCGATCGCCTCGTCGGCGCTGGCATGGATCTCGAAGATGGACGAAAACCCGCTGATGTCGAACACTTCCCGCACGCTCTTCTGCATGGCCGCAAGGGCAAGCCGGGCATTCTGCGCCCGCGCCTGCTTCGTGGCCAGCAGCAGTACGCGAAGCCCGGCACTGCTGATGTAGTCCAGCCGCTCCAGGTCGACGACCACTGCCGCCCCGCCGCCGATCACGGCCATCAGGCGGCTTTCGAAATCGCGGGCGCTGTAGCTGTCGACGCGACCGATGGGGGCGATCCTGGTCACAGGACCGACAGCCGACTGTTCGATGTCCATGGGTCGCGCACTCCGACGGCGAGATCGTGCTGCGGGCATACCAAGCCACGGCGGCGCACACAAGCGGGCGCGAGCCGGGCGAATGGAAGCAGCCCGCGACGGGCGGGATAGGACCGGGCGTAACCTCGCCGCGCCGCCTGGCATCCAACATCGCCGCGATGTCGATGATTTATCATTTGGCCTCGAAGCGGTAATCGCGCATTAATCGACGGCCCCCCACAAATGGGTTTCAAGGCCGCCACGCCCTTATCGATCCCGAGGGCGATGTGCAGGCCACGATAGGGCAGGAGGACACGCAATGGCATCCGTCGACCTGAAGTCCCTCGTGGCGAAGCTCAATGATCCGTGCCGCCGGTCGCTGGAAGGGGCTGCCGGTCTGACGTTGTCGCGCACGCATTACAACATCGAGATCGAGCATTGGCTGCTGAAGTTGTTGGAAGTCAACAACAGCGACTTGGCCAAGATCTTCGCCCATTATGAAATCGACGCTGCCCGCCTGACCGCAGACCTGACCCGACTCTTGGATAAGTTGAAGACGGGCAACGCCCGTCCCCCGGCCCTCTCGCCCAATGTCGTTGCCCTTGCCCGCGAGGCCTGGGTCCTGGGGTCGCTGCAATACGGTGCGGCGCATGTCCGGTCCGGCCACCTGCTGGCAGCGTTCCTGCTGGACGACACGCTGGCCCCGTTCGCCCAGGGCGCATCCGGGCAGTTCGCCAAGATCCAGCCCGAGGCGCTGAAGCGGGACCTGCCGACGATCATCGCCGACAGCGCCGAAGCCGAGATCGCTGCGGCGGCGGTTGCCGCGGGCGGTGCGCCCGGGGTCACGCCGACGGCCACGGGGCCGACGGCCACGCCCAATCTCGATCAGTTCACCGTCGACGTGACGGCGCAGGCGGCGGCCGGCAAGATCGACCCGGTGCTGGGCCGCGATGTGGAAATCCGCCAGATCATCGATATCCTGACGCGACGGCGGCAGAACAACCCGATCCTGACCGGCGAGGCCGGTGTCGGCAAGACCGCGGTGGTCGAAGGCTTCGCCATGCGCATCGTCGAGAACGATGTGCCGCCGGCCTTGCAGAACGTGTCGATCCGCAGCCTCGACCTGGGCCTGCTGCAGGCCGGTGCCGGCATGAAGGGGGAGTTCGAGAACCGCTTGAAGTCGGTGATCGAAGAGGTCAAGGCCTCGCCCAAGCCGATCATCATGTTCATCGACGAGGCGCATACGCTGATCGGCGCCGGCGGCCAGGCCGGCCAGGGCGATGCCGCCAACCTGCTGAAGCCGGCCTTGGCCCGCGGCGAGCTGCGCACCATCGCCGCCACCACCTGGGCCGAATACAAAAAATACTTCGAACGCGACCCCGCGCTGACCCGCCGCTTCCAGGTGGTCAAGGTGGAGGAGCCGAGCGAGCCCGCCGCCATCGGCATGATGCGCGGCGTCGTCGCCAAGCTGGAAGGCCACCACGGCGTGCGCATCCTTGACGAGGCGGTCGTGGAGTCGGTGCGGCTGTCGAGCCGCTACATCCCCGGCCGCCAGCTGCCGGACAAGAGCGTCAGCCTGCTGGACACCGCCTGTGCGCGGGTGCGGATGAGCCAGGCCGCCACGCCGGCGGCGGTGGAGGACCGGCGCCGGCGCATCGACCTCTTGACCACCGAGATCGATATCCTGGAGCGCGAGGCGGCCTCCGGCGCCGATCATGCCGCCCAGATCGCCGAGCTGCGCCAGGTCCGCCAGCAGACGGAAGACGAACTCGCCGCCCTGAACGAGCGCTGGGAGACGGAGAAGGAGCTGGTCGGCAAGGCGCGCGAGCTGCGCGGGAAGCTGGAAACCGCCCATGCCAATGAGATCAAGGGCGAAGCCAAGGCCGAAGGCGGCGAAGCGGCGCCGGCACCCAGCGAGG
>JACKIG010000053.1 GCA_020638595.1 Rhodospirillaceae bacterium
CGACCTGACGGTGACGGCGAGCGGCGGGTCGGCCTATGTGGACGGCCAGCCGGCGCCGACGGGCGTGGATCGCGCCTCGGTCGGCGGCGCGCTGACGGTCAGCGCCCTGGACGACATCCTGGTGGATGCGACGTCGGTGGGCGGTGCCGTGAGCCTGACGGAGACGGCGGGCGACAGCGACGGCCAGCCGGACCGGATCCTGGCCAATATCGACGATATCGGCGGCTCGGCCACGCTGAGCGCGGCGGACGGCGATGCGGACCTGATCGTGACCAACACGCTGGCGGGCGACCTGAGCCAGTCGGCGCTGAACGGCGACGCCCGCACGGCGATCGGCACGTTCGACGGCGACAACCTGCTGGTCGACTGGAGTGCGGGCACGGTCCGGGCCGAAGGGTCGATGGGCATGGGCAATGTCGACATCCAGAACCTGCGGGTGGGTCCGGCGGACCTGGTCAACGGTCTGGCGGGCAGCGATCCGCGCGACGTTGCGGTTTCGGGCACGTTCCGGAACTTCAACCTCGCGATCGAGGCGGACTTCGGTGTCGTGCTGGGTGGCGGCGTGGTCATCGCCGGCGACACGGGCCAGGTGACGTTCGACGACGTCATCCCGGTTCCGAGCCGGCCGGTGGGGTCGACGGCGACCGACGGCATCGAGGATGTGGCGGTGAACGGCGGTTCGTTCGCGGTGGCCTCGCTGGTGATCGATCGCGGCCAGAACGCGATGAACCCGGACCACGGCAACCTGACGGTGATCGCCGATCGGGGCAGCTACTCGGCCGATCCGGCCATGCTGCGCATCCTGGGCGACCGGGGCTTGGTCCAGCCGGAAGTGGCCGGGCAGGACATCCTGCAGGCTCCGGGGACGGTGTTGACGGTTGCGGGCAACTCGACGCTGGACGCGAACACCGTCAGCGACGTGATCCTGACGGCGGCCGACAACAACTTCGGCAGCTATCACGACGACCCGGCCAACAACCTGACCCTGCCGATCGGCCGCGTGCATGTGCGGGGCGAGACGGTGCAGCTCACGGACGCGAGCGACATCCACTTCGGTGCGGTGGTCGCGAACCGTCTGGAGGTGACGACGGCGAACGACGGTTCGGTGTTCTTCCGTCAGGTTCTGGGTCTGGATCGTTCGCTGACGCAGACGATCCGGGACGGCAGCGTGGTCGGCGGCGAAGGTGCGGTCGGCGACGTGGTCATCAACAGCGACGACGACGTTGTGATCGGGGTGCTGGCGGATCCGACGGATCCGAATGCGGCGACGTTCGATCCGCTGCTGTCGGCGCCGGGCGAGCCCGGGTTCCGGGAGGACATCTTCTATGTCCGCAGCCTGAACGTGCAGCGTGCGCCGGGTCGGATCATCCTGCCGCGGACGGCGGCGACGAACGCGAACTTCGATGCGAACAATGCCTACTTTGGCGTGAACATCGCGCGGTCGTTCTGGTATGCCGGCGGACACGAGCTGATCGACCTGACCGGCTTCCTGCGGGTGACGCGGACCCAGGTGGCAGGGCTTCTGCCGCATGGCCCGCGCAGCGCGCGCTACCGGTTCAACAACTGCGTGATCGGCGACACGAACACGTGCGGCTCGCTGCCGCCGGTGGATCTGATCTACCGGATCTCGGATGAGCCGAACCTGTTCGAACTGGACCGCGACCAGCTGGACTTCCTCTATGTGCCGATCGGCAACGAGGAGCTCTGGGGCGTGCCGGAGGCGATGCTGTACAACCTGGACCACCAGGTGAGCATGGCGAGCTTCGCGCCGATGGCGATGGGACCGTGGACGATCTACTTCGGCTTCGACCGTTCGAATGTCGCGGCGGATCAGCGTCAGGCGATCGACGAGGCGGCCCAGGCGGCAGCGGGCGGCAATGGCGAGGTGGTGGTGACCGGCCACACCGACACCAGCGGCCCGGCCTCGTACAACCTGGGTCTGTCGTCGCGGCGGGCGCAGTCGGTGGTCAGCATGCTGAACGCCGACGGTGTCGGAAGCGACCGCATCAATGTCAGCGCCACCGGCGAGGCCGACCTGGCCGTGCCGACCGCCGACGGCGTGCGGGAGCCGAAGAACCGCCGCGTCGAAATCCGCGTCCTGAAGTGAGGCGCCGGACCCTCTAACCGATGACCACGCCAACGCGGGCCATCCAACGCAGCGCCGCCAGCCTCATGCTGGCGGCGCTCGCCGCTTGTGTGGACACCTCGCCTCCGGCCGTCCCGGCGCCCGATGTCTGCCGCTCGATCAGCGAGCAGTATTATCAGGCCGAGCGGGACGTCTATGCGATGGACCTCGCAACGGCGGAAAGCCGGTATGTTCAGGTGTTGTCCGCGCTGAAATCCGGGGCCGGGCGGCATTGCCCTTCGGCTCCGTCCGAAGCGCGGGTGACGGCCCGGCTGGCCAATGTTCAAAGCGGCCAGTTGGAGTTTCTTTCCGCCAGCGAATTGCTGGCCGACGCCCGCCGGGGAGAAGCCAACCCCACCGCCGAAGACCGGTCGGTGTTGTCGGGCGAATTGTCGACGATTGAACTGGTCGACCGGATGCACCGCTCGGCCATTACCGGCGCCGCGCCCGTGTTGACGCCATCGGATGCGGCGCCGACGGGCGTCGAAGAGGGCGCGGTCCACGCCGATACCGGCGGCGGATTGATTGCGCTATCGGACGCGCAAAAGCGCCGTATCGTGGCCGACGCATGGGATGACCTCGCCAAGGCCGCGGCGCTGATCCGCTCGGGAGAGGCGCAAGCGGCCCTGCAACGGATCGAACAGGGGCTTCGCTCGTTGCAGACGGTTCCGGTCGCGGCCGTGACCATGGCGCCCCGTTTCTATCTGCAGCGCTCCATTGCCCAGCTTGCCCTCGGCCAGACCCAGGCGGCGGTGGCGAGTGCCGAGGCCGGGGTCCGTGGTGTGGACCAGGTGGTGCCCAACTCCGCCGTTGCGGCGCGGGCCCGGATGATCCATGCCGATGCCCTGGTGCAAGCGGGCCGCGCGGGCGAGGCGGTGCCGGAATACGACGCCGCCATGGACCTTTATGAGCAGAACCCCGTTGCCATTCAGTACGAAACCGCCTGGCCGCTGATCCGGTTCGCCCAGGCGGAGATCGCGCAACGCCCGGACCGGGCGGCGGCCTGGCAGGCGCGGATTTTCCGGGTGGCCCAGCTGGTGCGCTCCTCGGGCACCGTGAAGGCGATTGCCGGGGCCGCCCGCAGCTTTGCCGCCGGAGACGGCGACGAGGCGGAGGCGGTCCGAAGCTGGAAACAGGCCGATGACCGGCTGGCATCGGTCAAGGGGCTTTTGTTGGTGGCCCGACGCAACCCGCTGGTGCTGCAAAGCCAGTTGGATGCGCTGGAAGGGGAGTTGGCGCAGGCGGATGCGGCCGAGCGCGCGGCGCGGGACCGGCGGGATCGGGTCGCGCCGGAGTATCGGGCGGCGCTGGAGGCGCCCGTTTCGCTGGACCGGGTCCGGAAGACGTTGCGGCACGGCGAAGTCCTGGTGCAGATCCTGGTGGGCAAGCCGCGCTCTCTGATGCTCGTGGTGCAGCCGGCCGCAGCGGGCGGTCCGGCGGTCCGGGTTCGCACCATCCACGCCGACAGCGGGCATGTCGCGGGGATTGTCGGCGGCATGCGCTCGATCCTGGAAGCGGAGTATTTGCGGCCCGGTGCCGTCGCAATCGACCAGTTCCCCGCCGACCTGTCGCATCAACTCTATCGGCTGTTGTTCGGCGACCTGGCCGGTTTGGTCGAGGCGCAGGAGCGGGTTTTCCTGGTCTCGAACGGGATGTTGCAAAGCTATCCGTTCGAGACCCTGATCACGAAAAATCCTGGTTCCGGCAAGGGCAGTTGGCGCGGGGCACCGTTCGACTATTCGCACCTGAGTTGGCTCGGGGATGCGGTGGAGATCGATTACCTGCCCGCGGCCCGCAATCTGGTCGATCTTCGCTCGGTCACGCGGGCGTCGCGCGGTCAGCGCGCCGCGCTGACCTTCGGCGACCCGGAACAGGGCATGACCGCGGATGGCTTGATGCGCGCGGCGGGCCTGCCCCAGGGCTGTCGTGCCTTTGCCGAGGGCGTGGCGTCGCTGCCGCGCCTCTATGGCATGCGGGATCAGGCGCAGGAAGTGGCGGCAATTCTGGGCCATGGAAGCGAAGCGGTGGTGGGCCCCGCCTTCACCAAGAGCTATTTTGCCCGCCATCGCGCGGACCTGGGCGATTACCGCATTCTGCACTTTGCGACCCACGGGCTGCTGCCAAGTTCGGCCAACTGCTTCACCGAGCCGGCGCTCACCACCTCGTTCGATCCGTCGGGCGCGGGCAACACCCTGCTGACGACGACCGAAATCCGCCAGTTTCATCTGGATGCCCAACTGGTCGTGCTGTCGGCCTGCGATACGATCGGCGCGGAAGGCCGGCTGGCCGAGACCGGGGGCGAAAGCCTGTCGACCCTGACGCGGGCGTTTTTCGCGGCCGGTGCCCGCACGGTGATCGCCAGCCAGTGGCAGGTGCTGGCCGATGAGACGTCGGTGCTGATGCGTGCGATGTACCGGCGCATCGCCGTGGACAATGCCGGCTTCGGTGCCGCCCTGCGCGGGGCCCAGGCGGAGGTGCGCCGGAACCCGGCGTCATCGCATCCGACCTATTGGGCCGCTTTCGTGCTCATGGGCGACGGGGCGACGACGCTCTATCCGGGCGGCGGGCGCCAGTCCTCAGAGCGTCGGCCATAGGGTTCAGACCGTGATCACCACATACTGGTCCTCGACATGCACGTCGAAGACCTCCGCCTTGTAGGGGCCGGTTCGCACTGCCGAGCCGTCCGCCACTTCCACCGGATAGGGGCGGACGCGGATGGAAGACGGGTCGACGCGGCTCTGCCCCGTGCGCAGGTCGAACTCCCAGCCATGCCAGGGGCAGCGCACGATCTGCTGCGGCCGGGAGAAGCGGTAGTCGCCCGGCTCGTCCGACTCGACCAGACCGATCAGCTTGCCCTTGCAGAGGCTGCCCTGTTGGTGCGGGCAGCGGTCCAGCACCGCAAAGAATTCGCCGTCGATGTTGAAGAGGGCAATCTCGCGGCTGCCGACGGTGACGAGTTTGCGCGCGCCCGGCGGCATCTCCGCCAGGGTCGCGACCACGTGCTTTTCCCGAACTCTTTCTGGGGCTTTTTCCGGGACTTTTTGGGGAGCCTTTTCCGGGGCGCGGGCCGGTTCTGCCATGGCGTCAGGCGACCGGGCGCGGCCGGTAGAGGTCGATGGCGTTCTGCAGGAAGAATTTGGTCTGGTTCTCTTCCGCAACGCGCATCGGCAGCACATGGTCCGGGTGGTCGAAATCCCAGTGGGGATAGTCGGTCGCGAACAGCAGCCGGTCCCAGCCGATCCACTTGACCGTGTCGGCCAGATGCGGCTTCACTTCCGGCTCTTCCATCGGCTGGGTGGTGAGCCAGACCTGCCGGCGAACGTATTCGGATGGCGGGCGCTTCACGTGCGGAACCTCGTCGCGCATGCGCGCCCACAGCTTGTCCATGCGCCAGCAGAGCGAGGGCAGCCAGGCGAAGCCGGCCTCGACCAGCACGATTTTCAGGTCGGGGCAGCGTTCGAACACGCCTTCCATGACCAGGCTCATCAGCAGCGCCTGCTGGCACTGGGCGTGGCCGATCATCTCCTCCAGATAGTAGGAGGGCCAGCCGCCGCCGGTGACCGGGGCGCCGCCATAGCCGAAGGCATGGATGCCGACCGGCAGGCCCGCGGCCGCCGCGGCCTCGAACACCGGCCAGTAGCGCTTCTGGCCGAAGGGTTCGGCCGAGCGGGAGAGCAGCAGCACCTGCACGAAATTCGGGTCGCCGGCGCGGGACTCGATCTCCTGCACCGCCGCCGGCGCGTCCTCATAGGTGACGACGACGCTGGCCTTGGTGCGCGGCTCTTTCGAGGTCCACTCGGCCACCTGCCAGTCATTGATGGCGCGGCTGAAGGCGGTGGCGAACTCCAGATTCTGCATGCCCTGGCCGGTGCGGAGCGGGTTCAGCACCGCCAGTTGCACGTTCAGCGGGTCCAGGTGCTGCTCGCGCATGAAGGCGAGGCTGGAGCCGGGCTTGCCGCCGCCGGGCGGATACGCGTCGCGGCGGGCGGCGTCCGGCTGGCCCTTGGGGTAGGCCGGGCCGCCGGCGAAGCCCTGGCGCGGGCGCAGGCCGTAGCTGGCCATATAGTCCTGCCAGCGACGTTCCAGGAAGGGGAACAGCTCTTTCTTCTGGTCGCCCGGCACCACATGCACGTCGCAATCGGCAATGGCGAGCGCGTTCTTGCCGGTGCGCTTGCCGCGGCTGCGGTCGGCGGGGCGGTCGAGCAGTTGGGCGGTCGGAGGCGTCATCGGGCCAACACTCCTACAGGCGCGCATAGGTGGCGCGCGGATTGTCCACCATCATCTTACGAACCAGGTCTTGAGACAAGCCTGCCGGCAGGGCGGCGAGGCCGTCATACTGCCAGTGCGGGTAGTCGGTGGCGAACAGGAACATCGCGTCCGAGCGCATATGGTCGACGATCCGCTCCAGCGTCGCCGCGGCCCCGTCCTCGCCGTCCTCGCCGCCCGGCAGGTCGAGCGGCTGGGCGGTCAGGCGGATGTGGCGGCGGGCGATCTCCCACGGCGGCTCGGTCACCCACGGGATTTCGGCGCGCATGCCGCGCCAGAACTTGGTCAGGCGCCACAGATGCGCCGGCAGCCAGGTCACGCCGGATTCGAGGAACACCACGGTCAGGTCGGGGAATTTCTGGAACACGCCCTCGCAGATCAGGCTGGTGGTCATGGACTGGAAGGCCAGCGACTGGGCGCCGTAATCCTCCACCAGATAGGAGGGCCAGCCGACCGGCGTCACCGGATGCTTGTAGGCGCTGCCGGCGTGAATGCCGACCGGCAGGCCGTTGCGGGCCGCGGCCTCGTAAATGGGCCAGTAATGGCGGCGGCCCAACGGCATCTCGTCCATGACGATCATCAGCACCTGGACGAAGCGCTTGTCCTGGGCCCAGTAGTCGATCTCCTCGGCCGCGAATTCCGGCGACTGGGTCGGGACGACGATGGAGGCACGCAGGCGCGGCTCCTTTGCCAGCCATTCCGCCGCGATCCACGAGTTGACGGCGCGGGCGAAGGCCTTGGCCATGTCCTCGCTGAACAGCAACTGCACGCCATAGATGCAGTTGCAGATGGCGTGGCTGAGGCCGAAGGCGTCGAGCGCGTCGGTGCGCAGACGTTCCAGGCTGGTGCCGGGCTTGGCGCCGTCGATGCGCCATTCGGGGCGGCAGG
>JACKIG010000054.1 GCA_020638595.1 Rhodospirillaceae bacterium
CGGCCATGCGCCCTTCATCGTCTTCAAGGATGCCGACCCGGTCCACGCCGCCAAGGGCGCCGCGGCGGTGAAGTTCCTGAACACCGGACAGGCCTGCATCTCGCCGAACCGCATGTTCGTGCACGAAAGCCAGGTCGAGCCCTTCCTGGAGGAGTTCACGAGCCGGGTGAACCGGCTGCGCGCCGGCAACGGCCTGGAGGACGGCATCGGCGTCGGCCCGCTGATCAACGAGGCCGCCATCGAGAAAATCGACCGCCAGGTCAAGGACGCGGTCGCCAAGGGCGCGCGCGTCCTGGCCGGCGGCCATCGGCTGATGGACAACGGCCTGGACCGCGGCAGCTTCTACGCCCCCACCCTGCTGGCGGACGTGCGCCCGGACATGCTGATCTACCGCGAGGAAACCTTCGGCCCGGTCGCGCCCGTGATCGCCTATGGCGACGATGACGACGTGCTGGCCATGGCGAACGACACCCATTACGGGCTCGCCGCCTATGTCTACACCAACAGCATCGCCACCGGCATGCGCGCCTTCGAAGGGCTGAATTTCGGCATTATCGGCATCAACGACATCAATCCGACCTCGGCCAGCGCACCCTTCGGCGGCACCAAGGACTCGGGCCTGGGCCGCGAGGGCGCGCGCGAGGGCATTGCCGAATACCTGGAGACCAAGACCGGCGGCTTCGCCGTCTGACCGGCAGATCGCCCGGCACCCGGGGCGGCCCCAACGGGCGCCCCGGACCCCGCACGCTTGCGACGGACGCTTCTGACGGGCGCCTCTGACAGGCGATCCCGATGGGTGCGGGCGTCCGCCTGCGATAGCGCACCGCACATCAACCGCCATTCCCTCTGGGCGGGCTGGGTTGGTTTCGTTAGTCTCGGTTCCGACACGTTCAACGGTAGACGGGCGGACCATCCCATGCGCATCACTGGCTGCGAAATCCTGCACTGCAACGCGGGCTGGCGGGATTTCTCCTTCCTGAAGCTGACCACGGACGAGGGCATTACCGGCATCGCCGAGTACAACGAGTGCTATGGCTCGCCCGGCCTTTCGGTCGTCATCCGCCGGCTGGTGCAGCGCGTGGTCGGCATGGATGCCATGGCGCACGAACGCGTGCACCAGATGCTCTACGCCATGACCCGCCAGGCGCCGGGCGGCGTCAACCAGCAGGCCATCGCGGCGATCGAGAACGCGCTGCTCGACATCAAGGGCCAGGCCCTGAACGCGCCGGTCTACGACCTGCTGGGCGGGGCCATGCGCACGGAAATCCCGGTCTATTGGAGCCATTGCGGCACCTATCTGCTCAACCCGGAGATGGCGGACCAGATCGGCCAGCCGGCGATCCGCAAGGTCGACGACCTGGTGGCGCTCGGCCGCCGGGTGCGCGATGCCGGCTTCCGCGGCCTGAAGACCAACATTTTCCTGTTCGATCCGGAGGCGGAAACGGCGGGCCTGCACATGCCGGGCTTCGGCCGCTCGCCCGGCTGGCCGGCGCTGCCCGCGACCCCGGCGCTGGTGGACGGGCTGCGCGAGCAGATCGCGGCGCTCGGCGAGGGCGCCGGCCCGGAAATGGGCATCCGCCTCGACCTGAACTTCAACTTCAAGCCGGAAGGCTACCGCCAGATCGCCCAGGGCCTGGACGATCTGGGCCTGACCTGGATCGAGATCGACCTCTACGACCCGAAGGCGCTGGCCGCCATCCGCGAGCGGGTCGCCACCCCCATCGCGTCCTGCGAATCCCTGTTCGGCCTGCGCGAATTCCGGCCCTTTTTCGAGCAGGCCAGCATGGACGTCGCCATCGTCGACCTGCCCTGGAACGGCACCTGGCTCGGCGCCAAGATCGCGGCGATGGCGGAGGCCTATGAGATCAACTGCGCGCCGCACAATTTCTACGGCAACCTCTCCAGCCTGATGAGCGCGCATTTCTGTGCGGCCATCCCGAATTTCCGGGTGATGGAGATCGATATCGACGACATTCCCTGGAAGGACGACATCCTCACCTGGAAGCCGGACATCCGCAACGGGGCGGTGCAATTGCCGCCGGGCCCCGGCTGGGGCGCCAAGCTGAACGAGGACGTGATCCGCGCCCACCCGCCGAAATTCGTGCCGGCGGATTGATATCCGGACCCTCCATCGTCCCGATTAGAGCAAGTTCTTTTCCCACTGGCTCACCACCCAATCTTCCCCGTCCTCGCGAATGCGGGGACCCATGCCTGAGAGACCAAGACAGAGTCCGTGTCCTGTGAGACGCTCTCAGGCATGGGCTCCCGCTTGCGCGGGAGATGGGGCGGGACAGTGGGTCAACCAGTGCCGAAAGCGCTCTGGCTCACCCCGCCTGCGCGGGGGAAATGGGGGAGGGAACCGAAAGTCGGGTGCGAATGCCTCCCGGACAAAGACACACGGACGAGAGCGCCTGCGCGGGGCCGTCACCGAACCTTCAAATGTCTGCAACGGCAGCGTAGCGATGGCGCCATAAGGGAGGCGGGTCTCTGACCGTTTCCGACACGGAGCCCGCCCATGTCCCGCATCCTCACCACCCGCCGCCGCCTGTTGCAGACCGCCGGCGCGGGCCTGACGCTCGCCGCCGCCGGCGGCCTGGCCCGTCCGGCGCTGGCTGTCGGCGGCCGCCCGGTCATCACCCACGGTATCCAATCGGGCGACATCACCGCCAACAGCGCCGTGGTCTGGAGCCGCGCCGACCGCGCCGCCCGCATGATGGTCGAAGTCGCCGCCACCGAAGACTTCCACAACGCCCGCCTGATCCGCGGCCCGCACGCACTCGCCAACAGCGACTACACCGCGAAAATGGTCGTGACCGGCCTGGAGCCGGGCCAGGACGTGTTCTACCGCGTCCGCTTTGCCGGCCTCGACAGCGACAAGGCCACGTCCGAGCCGATGGTGGGCCGCATCCGCACGGCCCCCATGGCCAAGCGCGACATCACCTTCGTCTGGTCCGGCGACACCTGCGGCCAGGGCTGGGGCATCAACACCGAATGGGGCGGCATGCGCGGCTACAAGGCCATGCTGGACCAGAATCCGGACTTCTTCCTGAACAACGGCGACTGCATCTACGCCGACGGCCCGATCAAGCCCGAAGTCACGTTGAAGGACGGCAGCATCTGGAAGAACGTCACCACGGAAGAAAAGTCCAAGGTGGCCGAAACCCTGGCCGAGTTCCGCGGCAACTACAAATACAACCTGATGGACACGAATGTCCGCGCGCTGCTGGCCCAAGTGCCGGTGATCGCCCAGTGGGACGACCACGAGACCCTGAACAACTGGTATCCGAACGAGATCCTGGCCGACGACCGCTACACCGAGAAAAGCGTCGCCCTGCTCTCCGCCCGCGCCAACCAGGCCTTCCACGAATTCATGCCGACCAACCCGTCCCTGGTCGAGCCGGGCCGCGTCTACCGCAAGATTTCCTATGGCCCGCTGCTGGACGTGTTCGTGCTCGACATGCGCAGCTATCGCGGCGACAACTCGCCGAACCGGCAGCCGACGCGCAGCAGCGCCACCGACTTCCTCGGCCGCGAGCAATTGCAGTGGCTGAAGCGCGAACTGGCGACCAGCAAGGCCACCTGGAAGGTCATGGCCGCCGACATGCCGATCGGCATCCTGGTGCGCGACGGCAAGACCGCTTTCGAGAACGGCTCCAACGGCGACGGCCCGGTGCTGGGGCGTGAGTTCGACATTGCCGAACTGCTGTCCTTCCTGAAGGCGGCGAACATCCGCAACACCGTCTGGCTGACCACGGACGTGCACTACACCGCCGCCCATTACTACAACCCGAACAAGGCGCAGTTTCAGGACTTCCTGCCATTCTGGGAGTTCGTCTCCGGCCCGATCCATGCCGGCTCGTTCGGTCCGGGTGCGATGGACAACACCTTCGGGCCGGAGGTGAAATTCTCGAAAGACCCGGGCGGCGTCGCCAACCTGCCGCCGTCCGAGGGCCTGCAATTCTACGGCAGGATCGACATTGCCGCCGACAGCGGCGTGATGACCGTCGATCTGCGCGACATCGCCAACACCTCGCTGTTCAAGGTCGACCTGTCGCCCGAGACATAGGCCGAAGCCCGGCCGTTTCGGTCCCGCCCCCTCCGCTTCACCCCGAGCAGCCGCGGACACTGTCCGGGGCGTATCGAGGGGCGTCAGGCACACCGTCCCTCGATACGCGGGCCTTGCCCGCTACTCGGGATGAAGCGCCGGTGGGCGGTCGACTCCCCACTCCCCGCTTCACCCCGAGTGGCCGCGGACACCGTCCGGGGCGTATCGAGGGGCGTCCGGTACCGGTCCCTTCCCCGGCGCCGGCTCTTTCAAGGGGCCGGCGCTTTGCCGTTGCGTATCGACGCTGTCCGCCGAACGTCCTATCCTGCGGCCCGACACGCGCACCCGCGGGACAAGGGATACCCTCATTATGGCAATCGGCATCGGCCTCGGCATGGCGGAGTTTCCGTTTTCGTCCGCCAAGGCGTTCTGGCGCTGGGTCGACCAGTGCGAGACCGGCGGCATCGACTCGCTCTGGCAGACCGATCGGCTGGTCTCGAAAGTGCCGTTCCTGGAGGCGATGAGCACCATGGCGGCGCTGGCCGGCGCCACCCAGCGGCTGAAATTCGGCATGAATGTCGCCAGCGCCGGCCTGCGCGACCCGCTGCTGCTGGCCAAGCAGTGTGCGACGGTGGATTTCCTCTCCAGCGGTCGCATCCTGCCCGCCTTCGGCGTCGGCTCGCCGCTGGCGCCGGACTGGAGCGCCACCGGCCGCTCGTCCCAGGGCTCCGGCAAGATCGCCGACGAGGCGCTGGACCTGATCGCGGCCCTCTGGCGCGAGGAAAAGGTCAGCTATGACGGCCAGTATTTCCAGTACAAGGAGGCCACGATCAGCCCCAGGCCGGTGAACAAGAACATTCCGCTCTGGATCGGCGGTTCCTCCAAGGCTGCGATCCGCCGGACCGCACGCATCGGCACCGGCTGGCAGGCGGGCGCGGAGACGCCGGCCCAGGTCGCCCCGGTGATCGCCGCGATCAAGGCCGCGACGGCGGAGGCCGGCCGCTCCATCGACGACGACCATTACGGAACCGGCTTCTATTTCCGCTTCGGCGGCTGGGAGGACGGCCCGCTGCCCTTCCTGGTCAAGAACATCCAGAAGCGCACCGGCCGCGACCCCAAATACGCGTTCGCGGTGGGATCGGCCGACGACATCTGCGCCCGCATCGAGGAATATATCGCCGCCGGCGTCTCCAAATTCGTCCTGCGCCCGACCGGCGGCAGCGACCAGGAATTGCTCGACCAGACCCAGCGCCTGATCGAAGATGTCATTCCGGTGTTCGCCGGGCGGTAGGCCGTCTCATCCTCGTGGGCGTCATTGCGAGAAGCCGCAGGCGACGAAGCAATCCAGGCAATGCCCCTTCCCGGTCCGGCACTGGCCTGGATTGCTTCGGCTCCGCCTCGCAATGACGCCGAAGGGTGGGGTAGACTGGCTGCAGACAAAAGCACCAAACCGAGGAACCGCCCCCATGTCTCGCGAAACCGCCCGCCCCCACACCGTCCGCCGCATCGGCTCCACCCGCGACAGGCTCGGCGAAGGCCCGCTCTGGGATGTGGCCGAGCAGGCGCTCTACTGGCTCGACAGCCGCGGGCCGACCGTGCATCGGCTCGACCCCCGGACCGGCCGGCGCGAGGACTGGCAGGTGCCCTCCACCGTCGGCTCCATGGCGTTGCGCGAACAGGGCGGCGCGGTGCTGGCGATGGAGGATGGTTTCCACTTCCTCGACTTCGCCACCGGCAAGACCGAACACATCACCGATCCGGAGCCGGACAAGCCGGGCAACCGCCTGAACGACGGCAAGTGCGACAAGCAGGGCCGCTTCCTTGCCGGCTCCATGGCCACCAGGATCAGCGGCGAGGCACAGGGCACGCTCTACCGCCTGAACCCCGACCTGTCGCTGGACACGCTGATGGGCGATATCATCGTCACCAACGGCCCGTCGTTCAGCCCGGACGGCAAGACCTTCTACTTCTCCGACAGCCGAAAGGCCCGCATCGCCGCCTACGATTATTCGGACGCCGGCGTCGCAAACGAGCGCATCGTGGTCGACACCAAGGCGGCCCACGACGCCTGGCCGGACGGCGGCACGGTCGATGCCGAGGGCTATATCTGGTCGGCACTGGTGACCGCCGGCAAGGTGGCGCGCTTCGCGCCCGATGGCACGCTCGACCTGCTGGTCGCCATGCCCTGCTCGCGCCCGACCAGCGTCATGTTCGGCGGGCCGGACCTGGAGGACATCTACATCACCTCGATCAGCGAGAGCCACAACATGACCGCCGACGGCCCCGACGACGGCGGCCTGTTCGTGATCGAGGGCCTGGGCATCAAGGGCGTGCCCGAACCGCGCTTCCGGGGGTAAGCGCCCGCGCATGCCGGCCCGCCGCCGCCGGCGCTTGACACCGGCGGCGGCCCGGCGTTTGCTGGCGCCGAACCCCTTTCCGTCCGAGCTTGAGAAACCGTCCCAACCATGACCGACTCGATCATCGTCGATACCGTCACCCGCGTATGCCAGGACCTGTGCGAACCCGGCGTCGTCAACGACGCGGAGGAAGGCAAATGGCCGGCGGAACTCTGGAACACGCTGGAGGAAA
>JACKIG010000055.1 GCA_020638595.1 Rhodospirillaceae bacterium
TGGACGGGGTCGGGGCGGGCTCGCCGACGGCCCGGATGCCGCGGCGGGTTGCCCGCTCGGCCGCCACGATCTGCGCGAGCTGGGCGCTCATCCACGTGACGGCGGAGGCCGGCGTATCGATCTCGCCGACCAGAAGCCGGTTGGCGAGGTGGGGCGACGCGATGATGATCTGCCCCGGGCCCAGGGCCTCGGGATCGTCATAGTCGATGCGCACCACAAGGTCCGGTTCGTCCCGGTCGGTGGCACCGATGGTGTGCTGGCCAGCGGTGGACACGACGTCGACGGACGGCCTGTCACCCTCCACCTGGCCGACCTGCAGCGTGCGCGAGAGGCTGGCCAGGTAGGTCCCGTCGTGCCACAGCGTCGCCGTCACCCGCGCGCGGCCGTCGGGATGGGCGCCCTCGCGGGCCTTCAGGCGGAACATGGCGGGGGTCGAATCGCCGTCGCGCGGCAGGACGATATCGGCCGACCAGCTTTCCGGCGCAACGATGTCGAAGCCGTGTGCCGTCAGGACCACCTGCAAAGACCACGTGCCGTCGTCGGCGGTGGGCAGCGTGACCCGGATGCTGCCGTCGTCGCCGATTTCGGCCTGGGGGCCTCCCTGGATCTGGATATCGGTGGCGACCGGCGTCCGGCTCAACCAGACGAGCAGCGGGAACTCCACACCGGCAGCGATGACGTCCGGCGCTTCCATCGCGGGATAGCGTGACACAGTCTGCGTGGCCGGCATCTCCCCGCCTGCGGGGGTCGGCGGGTCCGCGAACAGATCGTCCAGGTCGTCGGCAGGGGCCTCCCGCCGGGGCAGGGGGTCGTCATGGGGTTGGACGATGGGCGCCGGCGGGGGCATCTCCTGCTCTGGCGGCAAGGGGGCCGGGGCAGGCGGTGCGGGCCGCAGCGTTCCTTCTCCCCCGATCGCCGGCCCGCCGGGACGGGGCGGCTCGGGGCCGCCGGCCCCGGCGTCTCCGGTTTCGCCTGCCGGTTGCCCGTCCGGAAGCGGTTCCGCCGCCGCCTCGGACTCGGTCGACGGGGGTGCCTGCACCGCCACCGTCGGCGCCAAAGCCAGGTCGGCAACAAGCCGGATGATCGCGCCGATCGTCAGCAGCAACAGCAGGAATGCCGCCGACAGGAAGACGACCTGTCTTGTGCCGCTGCGGTTCTGTTGCTGTCGGTCCTTGGCCAAGCGAAGCGATCCGTCTGGGCAGTACCGGTCCGCTACCCGGTGCGGCTGGCGAACCGGACGGCCTCTTCCGCGGCGCGGAAGAGTGCGCGGGCCTTGTTGCAGGATTCCTGGTATTCCGCCTCGGGATCGCTGTCGGCGACAACGCCGCCGCCGGCCTGGACATACAGCGTGCCGTCCTTGACCACGCCGGTGCGCAGGGCGATGCACGTGTCCATATCGCCGCCCGCGCCGAAATAGCCGATGGCACCGGCATAGACGCCGCGGCGGGCCACCTCCAGCTCGTCGATGATCTCCATCGCGCGCACCTTCGGGGCGCCGCTGACGGTTCCGGCGGGAAAGCCCGCGATCAGGGCGTCCAGGGCGTCCTTGTCCTCGTCGATCTCGCCGATGACGTTGGACACGATGTGCATGACGTGGCTGTAGTACTCGATCTGGAAGTCCTCAGTCACGGTGACGGACCCGATGCGCGAGACGCGGCCGACATCGTTGCGGCCCAGATCCAGCAGCATCAGGTGTTCCGCCCGTTCCTTCGGGTCGGCCAGCAGGTCCTTGGCCAGGGCATCGTCCTCCGCCCGGTCGGCACCGCGCTTGCGCGTGCCGGCCAGCGGCCGGATCGTTACCCGGTCATCGCGCAGGCGGACCAGAATCTCGGGGCTGGACCCCACGATCGAAAATCCCCCCAGATCCAGGAAGAACAGGAACGGCGACGGGTTGAGCCGTCTTAGCGCGCGATAAAGGCTGAAGGGGGGCAATCTGAAGGGTACGGAGAAGCGCTGTGACGGGACGACCTGGAATGCATCGCCGGCGCGGATATAGTCCTTGGCAACCTCCACCATCCGGTGGAAGGACGCCTGTGTCGTGTTGGATTCCGGCTGGGGAAGCTGGCCCTGGGCCAGGCCGCGGTCGCGCCGATAGGGCAGGCTGCGCTCGAAATCGGCGACGATATCGGCCAGCCGCTCCAGCGCCAGGTCGAATGCGGCCCGTGCGTCCAGCCCGTTGCCCGGGCGCACGGGCGTGACGATGGTCACGACGTCTTCGATGTTGTCGAAGATCGCAACGACCGTCGGGCGCAGCATCACCGCTTCCGGCACGCCCAGCGTGTCGGGGTTGCTGTCCGGCAGGCGCTCCATCCAGCGGACCATGTCATAGCCGAGATAGCCGAACACGCCGGCGGCCATGGGCGGCAGGCCCTGGGGAAGGTCGATGCGGCTTTCCTCGATCAGCTCGCGCAGCCGGGCGACCGGGTCGCCCGGCTGCGCCTCGAATGCGTCGGCGTCGGTGCGTGCCCGACGGTTGATCTCCGCCCCCCGGCGGGTGCAGCGCCAGATGATGTCGGGCTTCAGGCCGATGAACGAATAGCGGCCCCGCGTGGCGCCGCCTTCGACGGACTCGAACAGGAAGCTGTTCGGCCGGCCGTCGGCCAGCTTGAGCATGGCCGAAACCGGCGTTTCCAGGTCGGCCACCAGCGTCGTCGCCACGACCTGGGGGCGCCCGGCCCCATAGGCTTCGGCAAATGCCGCGAACTCCGGTGTCGTCTTCATACGTCGTCATCCGCCGATGCGTAGAGGCGGTCGATCACCCGCTGGTGGATCGACACATCGAAAATGCCCCGCAGGCCGAACGCGAACTGCTCCAGGAAGTCGCTGCCCATCTGCTGCGCCGTCTCCTCGGCGACCTGGTCGCGGTCGGGATTGTCGTTGCCGACCAGGGCCGGCACGATGGCCGTCAAGCGGGCGACGATCTGGCCCTGCGGCGTCTGGGCCACGATCACGTCGCCCTCATGCGCCTGGAACAGCTGCGTGACGAAGGCCGACGGCAGTGCGTCGCGGTTGCTGCCGTCCCGCAACAGTTCCGGCGTCTCGCCCAGGGTGCCTCCGGTTGCTTCGCTCACGGTCGCGAAGTCGTCGCCGGCGTCCAGACGCTCCGCCGCGGCCAGGGCCAGCGCAGCCGTCGCCTGCTCGCGCTGATCTTCGGTCCAGGCTTGCGCGACCTCGTCGCGGATGGTGTCCAGGGGGCGAAGTGCCGGGGGAACGACGTCGTCGACGCGAACGATGAAGTAGCCCGTCCTGTCGGTCTCGATCAGCGGGGTCGTCGCCTGGTCGCCCAGGTCTTCCAGCTTGAACGCTTCCTCGATGGCCTGCGGCAGGGCCTCGATTTCCGGCAGCGCCTCGCCGTCCAGGGTCTCGCCCGACCGGCTGACCGGCGCGATGGTGACGACCGACAGCCCGGCCTGCGCGGCCGCTTCCTCCAGCGACGCCCCGCCGGCCAGCGCATCGTCGAACGCGTTGGCGATCTCGTACATCCCGTCCAGCGCACGGTCATAGCGCAGGGACTCGGCGATCTCGTCCTTGACGTCGTCGAAGGGTATGGCCCCCGCCTCCTCGATGCGCGTCAGTTCCAGGATGTGCCATCCGAAGGGGCTGTGCACCGGTTCGCTGACACCGCCCAGCGGCAGCGAGAAGCCGGCATCGCCCAGTTCCGGCAGGGGCATGTCATCGCGCGTCGTCGGGGCCAGCACCGTCATCGGTGCCTCGACCTCGGATTGGGCCAGCGCATCGGCAAGCCCGCCGTCCTGCGCGCGGGCGGCTTCGGCGACGGCGCGCGCCGTCGCCTCGTCCTGGATCACCACCTGATTGAAGGCGCGCTTTTCCGGCAGGTCGTACGACCCGATGCGGGCTTCGTATTCCGCATACACATCCTCATCGGCGATGGCCATTTCGGACGCCAGATCCTCCGGCGTCAGGGTCACGAGCGTGAGCGCGCGGTACTCCGGCGCGGTGAAGCGCGCGGCGTTCTCCTGGTGATAGGCCTCCAGCTCCTCCTGCGTCGGCTCCGGAACATCGGTGATCGCGTCGTTCGTCAGCGTCAGCGTCTCGGCGCGGCGCGTCTCGAAGCGGTAGCGGTAGAGGATGTCGACCAGCGCATCGGGCGGCGCGGCCCCGCCGGCGGCGACCGCGGCCAACTGCCGGCGGGCCAGGGTCTGGGCCTCCGAGGCCACGTATTCCGGCTCCGTCATGCCGCCGGCGGCAAGGACCTGTTCGAAGCGCTCGCGATTGAACTGCCCGGTGCCGGGATCGGCGAACAGGCTATCGGTGCGGATCTGCTCGGCCATCAGGTCGACCCCGGGGCGCAACCCCAGGCGGCCGGTTTCCTGCGCGAAAAGGGCATCGCCGATCAGCCGCTCGAGCACCTGCTGGGGCACGTTCAGTTCGATCGCCAGCCGCAGGTCGAAGTCCGGACCATAGAGCCGCTGGAACTGGTCGACCTGACGGCGAACGCTGCGGTCGAGGGTCTGTGCCGAAATCTCCAGGTCCCCCACCTCGGCGACGGTCTCGTCGGGGCCGGCGGATCGGAAGATGTCGCCGATCCCCCAAATGCCGAAGCTGAGGATCAGAAGAGCGAAGAGGATCTTGACGATCCAAGATGCGGCCTTGCCGCGAATGGCCTGTAGCATGGGCCTGCCGCCACCTCGTTTCGACGATCATGCATGTCCGACGGAGCGCGGATGATAGGCACCCGTCTCGACAACCTCAAGCACGGCAACCCGGGCGATCGGCGCGATCCGCGCGATAGCCGGCTGGTGGGCGGAACCGGGCTCTGCTATGAAGGGCGATCATTCAGACGTGCGTCACTGGGGGAGAAATACAAGAATGCCAAGAAAGCTGATCGCCGGTAACTGGAAGATGAACTGTCTGCGGACCGATGGGGTGGCGTTGGCCCGCGACCTCGGCGTGCGCTATTCGGGAGAGACGGAGCCGGCGTTCGATATGCTGGTCTGCCCCCCCGCGACGATCGTCGACGCCGTCGGCGCGGCCATTTCCGGCAGCGGCGTATTGCTGGGGGGCCAGGATTGCCACCGTGCGACCAAGGGCGCCTTCACCGGGGATATCGCCGCACCGATGCTGGCCGATCTGGGCTGCACCCATGTGATCGTCGGGCACAGCGAGCGGCGGCAGTATCATGGCGAGATCGACCTGATGGTCTCGGAAAAGGCCAAGGCGGCGCACGAAGCGGGCTTGACCGCCGTCATCTGCATCGGCGAGACGGAAGCCGAACGCGATGCCGGGCAGGCCCTGGCGGTCTGTTCGCGCCAGATTGCCGGTTCGGTGCCCGAGGGTTCGACGGCGGACAACACCGTGATCGCCTATGAGCCCGTCTGGGCGATCGGTACGGGACGGACGCCGACCACCGCTGACGTGGCGGAAGTCCATGCCCATATCCGGGCCGAACTGTCGCGCGTCATGTCGGATTCCGACGATGTGCGGATTCTGTACGGCGGCTCGGTCAAGGCATCCAACGCCGGCGAACTGATGGCCGTGGCGAATGTCGACGGTGCGCTGGTCGGCGGTGCCAGCCTGGTCGCCGACGATTTCTGGGCGATCGCCAAAGCCTGCAGCTGAGCGGGCTTGCCTTCGGCGCGGGGATGTCGGAGTTATCCGGGCTGGCGGGCCGCGAAGCCGTTGCGGCCCGCCTTCCGCGTCCGCAGGAGAGGGTACTGTGGAGAAGATTCTGTTGGTTGTGCACCTGATCATCGCGTTGGCGATGATCGGGGTCATTCTCATTCAGCGCAGCGAAGGCGGCGGTCTGGGGATGGGCGGCGGCGGGTCCGGCGGCATGGGGCAATTCATGTCCGTGCGCGGGACCGCGAACATGCTGACCCGGGCCACGGCGATCCTGGCTGCGTGTTTCATCACCACCAGCCTGGCACTGGCGATTCTTGCCAGCAATCGCGCCGGCCCCACGCAGATCGTGCCCGAGCAGGTGCAAGAGGGCGAACAGCCCGTTGACGCGGAACCTCCGGTCGTCCCCCAAACCGATTGAGATGATGGCGGTTTTCCATCGTCCAGCAGCTTTGAGCGAAAATTTCCGCCGCCGTCGTTTGGGATGAGCCGGGTTCTCGACTATCTTCGAGGTCCATGACGCGGTTCATCTTCATCACCGGCGGCGTGGTCTCTTCACTCGGCAAGGGCTTGGCTACGGCGGCTCTGGGGGCGCTGCTTCAGTCGCGCGGCTATACCGTGCGCCTGCGCAAGCTCGATCCCTATCTCAATGTCGATCCGGGGACGATGAGCCCGACCCAGCATGGGGAGGTCTTCGTTACCGACGACGGGGCCGAGACTGATCTGGACCTCGGCCACTACGAACGCTTCACCGGCGTCGCCGCACGGTGTTCGGACAATGTCACCACGGGCCGCATCTA
>JACKIG010000056.1 GCA_020638595.1 Rhodospirillaceae bacterium
GGCGCGGATCGAAGGCAAGCCTGCCGTTCGCCGGCAGGTTCTCCTTCACCCAGTCCGTCGGCGGCTCTTCGATCAGGTGTTTCGCGACGAAGCGGTCGCCATCCACCTGCTTGGCCACCTGCAGGGTATAGCGGCCATCGACGAAGATGGCGGCACGCTCCGCCAGCACCACGGCGACACCGGCGGAACCGGTGAAGCCGGTCAGCCAGGCCAGCCGTTCGGCCGCGGGGGGAAGGTCCTCCCCCGGGAACTCGCTGGCCCGGGGCACGACAAGACCGTCGTATCCCCGCGCCTTCAGCTCGGTGCGCAGGGCCTTCAGGCGGTCGGCCGGCCCCCTGACGCTTGCGTGGCGGCGCAGGTCGGCCCGCAGGCCTTGCAGGCGCCGGGCCAGGCCCTCGGGCACCTGCGGGGCCAGCAGCGACATCCAGGCGCTATCGTCGCCCGGCTCCGGCGCGGCATTGACGCCGGCCAGCAGGTCCTCCAGCGCCTTGCCGTCACCGGCATAGCCCAGCTTGTTCAGGGCCGCCGCCAGTTCAGCCGTTTCGGGTCTATCGGATGCGTCGCCCACTGGCACGCTCAGCTTCGTTCTTGCCTCTTGCCGCGCGGGCTGCGTCGGGCATCCGCGTTTCGGGGGAAAGGCTAGGGCGAAGCCTGCCTGCCGCGCAAGACGTCACAGGCGCCGGGGACGGTCCTGCGACGATCGATGCGCCATGCCAGGGGGCGTAGTCCTTAGGCGCTGCCTGGCTTTCCGGTGGCGGTCTTGAGCTGGCTCAAAAGGTTGACGACCTCGGTGGATGCCGCTTCCAGCTTCTCGAATTCGGCCAACGCCGCCACCCGGTCGCCCTTCGCGAACAGCTCGGCCATCCGCTTGCCGTGCTCGTGAACGCGGCGATGGGGGTCGGCCAGGGCACCGAAGGCGGCGTGCCCCCTGATCGCCGGGTCCGCGACCGTGTCGTACCACTTGCCGAGGCGGCATTCGTGATGGCTCGAGAGCTCGCCGGCCGTCAGGTCGTTCGCGCCGACCATCATGCCGGCCAGGCGTTCCTTCCACTTGAAGTGGTCCGCCTTCGCCACATCGATGATCGAGGCGCCGGCGCTGGCGGAGTGCAGCAGCTCGATGCGCTGGTGGATCACCTCCTCCGCCCGGTTCACCGAGACGACGGCGCGTTCGGCGTTGGCCCTGCTGACCACCGCCTTGTCCTGGATGATCGACACGCTGCGGGCAACCTCCTGCGTCGCGGCGGTCTGTTCGGTGACGCTCGAGGCCGTGTTGGCGATGCGGCCGGTGACGTCGCGGATGCTTTCGACGACCTGGCTGATATGGGCGCCCACCTCATCGATGACCGTGCGGCCGCTGCCGACGGCGCTGGCCGTATCGTTCATGGACTCCCGCACCTCCGCCATCTCGCCGGACAGCGCGGAAAGGCGGGCCTGGATCTCCTCGGTCGCCTTGGCCGTCTGGGTGGCCAGGGCCTTGACCTCGCCGGCGACGACGGCGAATCCGCGGCCGGCTTCGCCGGCCCTCGCCGCTTCGATCGTGGCGTTGAGGGCCAGCAGATTGGTCTGCTGGGCGATCTCGTCGATCACCTTCAGCACCCGGCGGATGTCGTCGAAGGCGGAGCCCAGCTTCTCCACTCGCTCGTTGGCCTGCATGGCCGCGTGTTCGATGGTGTCCATGCTGCCGGATGCCCGTTCCACCGCGTCCAGGCCGATGGCGGCGGCACTGGATGTCCTCTCGGCCGAGGCACTGACGGCGGTGCTGGTTTCGGCGATGGCGTTGATGGCCGCACTCAGTTCCTCCACCGCCGTGCCGATGGTCTGCGTGTTGCTGGAGATCTCGCGCGCGTCGCCGGTCACGAAGGACACTGCGGCCATGATCTCGCTGGCCTGCATGGCCAGGTCGACCATCCGTTCCAGCTCGTGGCTGGATCGATGATTGAAGCTGTCCGCCAGCCTCTTCAGGCCCAAGTACAGGGGGCCGTCGGCCGCCGGGATCTCGGGAGTCCTGCCCGCGGTCAGGGCATCGATATATTCGTTGAGATGTGAGCCGAGTTGCTGCGCTATTTCATCGCGTGACGGGCTTGGAACATCATTTCCAGAGGTGATTTGGGTCTTTCTGGAGAAGATTGGCATCCGAATTCTCCATGATGATCAACGCGCCCGGGCAGGACTTCAGGTAATCGTGTGGGCCGCAGTTAGCCCAAGAATTTCCCGGCAGATGAGAAATTTCACCATAATTTCGTTGCTAAGGCATTAACGTGCATTTGAATGACTCGTGCATGCATTGAACCTAAAGTAGTTGAGCAATAAAGGCTTTTAGAGTCAATGTAATAAATACACTGAACGACATGACCTTGTTGGTTTCCGGATGCCACTGATTTCCCCGGCGTGCAGGTTGTCAGACCGAGATCGCGATCAAAATGCGTATCAATGTCATGGAAGTGCATTGAAAATGGCGGCTGACACGGTGATGCGCAGCGTCACCGCGAACCATGACTTCGCAGGGGCACGCGCGTCCCCCGCGCAGCGGCGGCGCCCCCGATCACCCGCCGGATCGGGGGAAGGTGGGGTTAGGGCCGCAGCGGCGGTTGACGCAGCGGCTGTCCCCCCGTGAGGACCGGCTTTCAGAGGATGGGGCTGCCGAACAGGTGGGCGAACCCGGCGATGGCGCCGATCAGCAGCAACCCCTTCAAGATGGCAGGCCCGGCGGCGAACACCCGCGTGGCCAGCAGCAGTGCGCCGACGCCGCAACATTGGATGACGTGGCCCACGAGGCTGCCCAGGACCGCGGTCATGGCAAGCTGCGCCATGCCCTGGCTGTCCGGCATCACCCCCGCCGGCGGCAGCAGCAGGACGACGGCCAGCAACGCGCCGATCAGCGGCACCACGATCTTGGCCGGCCGCGGCAGCGTCTCGACAAGGTCCAGGATGCGGTCGTCGGTCCGGCGCCGCGGTTCCGGCAGGTCGTCGGTGCCACCGTCGGGACGGGCAACCGCAGCGAGCCGGGCGTCCGACCCTTCGGCTGTCGGGACGGGATGCCAGTCGTTCGACGCCGGCGGCGCCCATCCGGCGGGCCTGCCGTGCCATCCGGACCGGGACGTGTCCAAAGCGACGAATGGGAAAGACCGGCCGCCAAGTTCCATCTGCTGTCGCACCGTGGTGATCCTTTTTCTTGCGGGTGCGATCCGCGCGATGGTTTCCCGGGATGACGCCTGTCGTCAGGGAAACCGGAAACGACCGTGGCCGCCCCGCTGCGAACCGACCTTTTGCCTCACCTTCTGGGCAACATGCTGACGGATTGTTGGCGCGTTGACTGTGATCGGCGTCTCACTTCGGGCGAAAATGTGGACAACGGCGAAAGATAAGTGTCGGCCATTCACCGTTGCGGAAACGACCGGTCAGGTGAAGCCCTTGCCGGCGATAGGCGGCCGTCACCCAGGCCGCCTGGCCCTTCAGCAGCCCGGACAGGATCAAGGTTCCACCGGGTGCGAGCGATCGACTGACCGGGGCGGCCATGCGGGCCAGGGGGCGCGCCAGGATGTTGGCCACGATGACGTCGTATCCCCCTGTCCGTCGCACGGCGCGCGGTGCGACGCCGTCGGCCAGCACGACATGGACCCGGCCGGCGACGCGGTTGTCCCGGCAATGGGTGCGGGCCACCAGGATGGCGTCGGGGTCGGTGTCGCTTGCCACGATCCTGCCCCGGGGGCGCCAGATCTTGGCGATGGCGATGGCCAGGATGCCGCTGCCGCAGCCTAGGTCCAGCGCGTGGCCGGCGCGGCGACGGCGGGCCAGCCATTCGATGGCCTGCAGGCAGCCGCGGGTCGTCGGGTGTTCGCCGGTCCCGAAGGCCATGGTCGCGTCGATGGACAGGGTGACGGGGCCGACGGGCCATGGCTGGCGGTCGTGCGATCCGTGGATCAGGAAGCGGCCGCACCGTATCGGCGGAAAGGCGGCTTCGGTCTGGGCGACCCAGTCGGCCGGCGGCACTTCGGCGATCTCGCAAACCGGGGCTGCGACGCCGGCCGCCGCGGCAAGGATCGCCAGCTGCGTCTCGATCGTCGCGCGGTCGGGATGCTCAGCGGCATAGGCTTCCAGGGACAACGGGCCGCGGCCTTCCGTCTCGAAGACGCTGACGGTGTCGAAGCGGCTTTCCAGCAGGTCCTGGACGGCCGGCGCGAGGGCGGGCGGCGCCGTCAGTGCGACGCGCCAGGTGCGCGCCCTGCGGGGCCTGATCGGCATGGCTCGGGTCCCCCCGTCCGGCGGTCAGGTGGC
>JACKIG010000057.1 GCA_020638595.1 Rhodospirillaceae bacterium
TTCGCGGACTTCATGCTCGGTCGGGGCCGGGTTGGTGTGCACCAGGTCCACCGCGCTCATCACCATGCCCGGGGTGCAGAAGCCGCACTGCAGGCCGTGATGTTCGCGGAACGCCTCCTGCATCGGGTGCAGGGTGCCGTCGGCTGCGGCCAGGCCTTCGATGGTGGTCACGGTGGCGCCATTGGCCTGGACGGCCAGCATGGTGCAGCTCTTGACCGACTGGCCGTTGACGTGGACGACGCAGGCGCCGCACTGGCTGGTGTCGCAGCCGACATGGGTGCCGGTCAGTCCAAGATTTTCCCGCAGAAAGTGAACGAGCAGGGTGCGCGGCTCGACGTCCCGCGACACCGACTTGCCGTTCACCGTCATCGCAACGGTGACTGGCATTGGTTAACCTCCCTGAAGTTGTGCCATCGGCAGAGTTGGGGCGGGGTGGCGTTTCCCGCCGTATCGTTAGCCATCCAACCGATAGATCGACCCTAGAAGCGCCTTGGGAAACGGTCAAGCCGCACCCCGGAGCGCGCCGGCCCGATCAAACCTAGGTTGTAAAGATCAGAATCAGGACCAGTACCAGCACGACCACGCCGCCGATCCAGATGACGGGGCTCAATCCGACTCGGGCCGGTGGGGGCGCCGCTACGGGGGCTGGCGTGGGAGGGGGCGGAGGCGGTGCCACCGCAGCCATTGCGACCGGCGGTTCCGTCGGCGCGACGGTTTCGGCTTCCACGGCCGGTGCCGCTGCGGGCTCTGCGGCCGGTGCGACCGCCTGCGCATGCACGATGTCGGAGAATCGGCCGAAGAAATCGTCGGCCATCTTCTTCGCGGTGCCGGAGACCAGCCTAGCGCCGAGCTGCGCCAGCTTGCCGCCGACGCTGACATGCACCTCGTATGTCAGCACCGTCGCATCGCCGTCTTCGGCCAGATTGACCTTGGCCCCGCCCTTGGCGAAGCCGGCGGCCCCGCCCTTGCCCTCGCCGGTGATGGTGTAGCTTTCCGGCGGATTGAGATCGCTGAGCGTGACGTCGCCGGCGAACTTGGCCTTTACCGGTCCCACCTTGGCCGTGACCTTGGCGGAAAGCTGGGTCTCGGAATTCTTCTGAATCTCTTCACAGCCGGGAATGCATTGCTGAAGGATCGCGGGATCGTTCAGCGCCTCCCAGACTTTCTCTCTTGGCGCCGCAATGCGGTATTCGCCGGTCATATCCATGTCGGTTGAGCGCCTCCCCGCGCTGCCGGGTTGCTTTTTCCAGTCCCGTGCCGGGAAAAGCTAGGACGCCGGGGCCGCTGCGACAAGCCGTCTGGCGAGCAGAAGGCGCGCGATTGCGACTTGAGAGGGAGCCGCGATTGCGGCACACCCGCTGCCGGCGGGCCAACGGGAAGGAGATGGATGTCCATGGTCGTTCGAAAGGTCACCCTCGCAGGCGCCATGCTGGCCATGGCCGCCTGCTCGGCACCCACTGCAACGGGCACCGGATCGGCTGCCCCAACGACGAGCGCCGCGGCACCGGCGCCCACGGCCACCCAGGTGCCGACACGGCCGGCGACGTTCCAGGAATGGCTGGCCGATTTCCGGGTGGACGCCCTGGCTTACGGCATCTCGCCCGCCACCTTCGATGCCGCCTTCGCCAATGTCACGCCCGATCCGCAGGTGATCGAATACGACAACTTCCAGCCGGAATTCACGCGACCCGTCTGGGAGTACCTGGACAACGCGATTTCCGCCTCGCGGGTCAGCGGCGGCCAGCAGCGCATGCAGCAGAATGCGGCGGTGCTGGGCGACGTGGAACGGCGCTACGGCGTTGATCGTCGCTTCATCGTCGCCATCTGGGGGCTGGAAAGCGGCTTCGGCGGCAATGTCGGCAGCTTCGACGTCATCCGCTCGCTGGCGACGCTGGCCTATGAGGGCAACCGCACCGAGCGGTTCCGCGAATTCCTGCTGCAGGCGCTGGAGATCCTCGACCGGGGCGACATCAGCCGCTCGCGCATGGTCGGATCCTGGGCCGGCGCCATGGGCCAGACCCAGTTCATGCCCGGGTCGTATCTGACCTATGCCGTGGATTTCGACGGCGACGGTCACCGCGATCTCTGGGGCAGCCTGCCGGATGTCTTCGCATCCACCGGCAACTATCTGGCGGATGCCGGCTGGAAGTCGGGGGAGACCTGGGGGGCCGAGGTCGTGCTGCCGGCCGGCTTCGACTATCGGCTGAGCGGCGACGACACCCGCCGCAGCGTCGCCGACTGGCAGGCCATGGGCGTGCGGGCCGCCAGCGGCGGGGCGCTGCCGGCGACCACAGGCCAGGCCTCGGTGATCGTGCCGGCCGGCCACCGCGGGCCGGCCTTCCTGGTCTACGACAATTTCCGGGCGATCCTGCGCTACAACAACGCCACCAGCTACGCGCTGGCCGTCAGCCTGCTGGCCGACCGGCTGCAGGGCGGAGGCCAGCTGGTGGCATCGTGGCCGCGCGACCAGCAGCAGCTCAGCCACCAGGACCGCATCGACCTGCAAACCCTGCTGACGGCCCGCGGCTATGACACCCGCGGCGTCGACGGCATCATCGGCCGGAACTCCCGCGAAGCCGTGCGCGCCTATCAGGCGGAAATCGGGCTGCCCGCAGACGGCTATCCGACCATGGACCTGCTGGCCCGTCTGCGTCAGGGCTAGAAGATCAGCGAGAAATCCTGTGGCAAATCAAGGTGATGCGAAGCGATCTTCGCGTCACCTTGATGCCGCCAGGTGCCGGGCCGTGCGGATGTTCCAGACCATGAAGGCGACCAGCAGGGCGGTGCCGGCGACGTTGATCATGATGTGACTGGGCCACAGCAGGGCCACCCCGATGGCGGCCAGGATCGGTCGCGCGAACCAGGGGTAGGGGGCTTCGGCATGGCCCTCGATGGCGGCGATGAGGGCGTAGACGCCAAGGACGCCGAACAGGAAGATGTGCAGGGCCGTCAGCAGGTCGCCGTTCAGGAACGGCGTATAGGCGAACAGCAGCGGCACGATATAGAGAACCTTGGCGATCTTCCACGCGGTCAGGCCCGTGGCCATCGGGCCGGAACCGGCGATGGCTGCGGCGGCGAAGGCCGTCAGGCAGACGGGTGGGGTCACGTTGCTGTCCTGGCTGAGCCAGAAGATGATCATGTGCGCCGACAACAGCGCCGTGGTGACGACCGCCGGCGCCATGACCTGGGAGGCGACGTTGCCGGCGATGTTGGCGACGTCGGGCACGTTGAGCAGCGAGATCAGCGCACTCGCCTGCGCCCCGGTCAGCGCATCGCCGGCCGGCACCGCCGCGGCCAGCGCGGCTGCCATGTCGGGACTGATCGTCACGTTGGCCGCCGCGGCCGCTGCGACCAGCTGGTCGGGCGTGAACAAGAGGAACACCGCCGTGAAGCTTGCCGGCGCGGCTGAGCCGGCCAGAACCGACACCATCTCCGACTGCAGGATGAGGTCGCGCAGGGCCGGGGCGGAAAGCGTGGCCAGCACGATATAGGCCGCCGTCACCGGCAGCCCCATGCCCAGCACCAGCGAGGCGATGGCGATCAGGACGATGGCGATCAGCACGCTGTTGCCCGACCACGCGGCGATCATCAGCGAGAAGGTGTTGCCGACGCCGGTGGTGGCGATGACGTTGACGATCAGGCCGACGCTGACCAGCAGCACCGCCGTCAGGATCATGTTGCGGGCGCCGAGCGCCAGGGCTTCCAGGATCTTGCGCGGCCCCATGCGGTTGGGCGTCAGCCAGCTGGCGGCGACGACGGCCACAATGGCGAAGCCGGCGGCATAGGTGGGCGTGAAGCCCTTCACCAACATGCCGATCAGCACCGCGATCGGCAGCAGGAAGGCCACGCCGCCCTGGCGCAGCACCGTCATGACGCGCGGCGCATCGGCATCGAAGCTGTACAGGTGCCGGCGCTTGGCCTCGATGCGCACATAGAAGGCGATGCCGAGGAAGTAGAGCAGGGCCGGCAGGAACGAGACTGCGACGATGTCCAGGTACTGGATGCCCGTCAGGTTGGCCATGACGAAGGCGCCGGCCCCCATGATCGGCGGCATCAACTGGCCGCCGGTGGAGGCCGAGGCTTCCACACCCGCGGCGAAGCGCGCCGGGAAGCCCGAACG
>JACKIG010000058.1 GCA_020638595.1 Rhodospirillaceae bacterium
TGCCGTCCTGATCGCGGCACTGATCCTGATCCTGACGCGCGCGGTGTTGACACCCCAGGTCCCGTATCTGCGGCTGGTGCCCACCAGCAACGAGACGTCCAGCTATCTCTATCTGTGGATCCGCCGCATCACCATCACCTGCATCGCCGGTTTCCTGGTGGCGGAGATCGGACTGACGCTGGGATTGAGCCTGGGCCTGACCAACGGGATCAGGGACCTGATCGGCCTGGTGGTCACAGGCATGTTGATCGTGTTTCTGCTGCAGAACCGACGTCCGGTGGCGGCTTTCCTGGGCGGAACCTCCAAAGATCGGGACGGCGCTGGGGAGGAGGACGACATCGACACCCGGGGACCGGTCATCCTATCGCTGCGTCGCCTGGTGGCCGACATCTGGCACATCCTGGCCATCGTCTATCTGGTGATCGCGTACGGCATCTGGGCGCTGTCGATCGAGGGCGGCTTCGAATACATGCTGCGGGCGACCGTGCTGTCGATCGTTATCCTGCTGGCCGCCCATTTCATCTCCAGGCTGATCATTCAGGCGATCCAACGGATCTTCCTGGTCAGCCCGGAACTGAAGCGTCGCGATCCGGGCCTGGAGCGCCGGGCCAACCGCTATCTGCCGATCCTTGGGCGCATCGTGCGGACGGTGATCTTCCTGTTTGCGATCTTCATCGTGCTCGACGTCTGGGGCCTGGGCACGCTGGAGCTGCTGCGCGGCGAGTTCGGTCGCAGGCTGGCGGCCAGCGTCGCCACCATCGCGATGATCCTGGCAGCGGCGTTCATCCTCTGGCAGATCGTCTCGCAGGTCGTGGCGGCCCAACTGGCGAAGGCCGAGCGCGACGGCCGGCCGCCCAGCCAGACGCAGCGGCTGCGGACGCTCCTGCCGCTGTTGCGCAACGCCATGCTGGTGATCCTGGTGATGATCGCCACGTTCATGACGCTATCGGAGCTGGGCATCAACATCGCCCCGCTCCTGGCCGGTGCCGGCGTCGTCGGCCTGGCCATCGGCTTCGGCGCTCAGACGCTGGTGAAGGACGTGATCACCGGCCTGTTCAACATCATGGAAAACACCATCGCCATCGGCGACGTCGTCGAGGTCGGCGGCCATGGCGGCCTGGTGGAAGGGATGACCATCCGCACGGTGCGGCTGCGGGACCTGTCGGGCAACGTGCACACGGTGCCGTTCAGCGAAGTCACGTCGGTCATGAACATGACCCGGGATTTCTCGTACTACGTCTTCGACATCGGCGTCGCCTATCGCGAGAATGTCGACGAGGTCATCCAGGCGATCAAAGAGATCGGCGCCGGCCTGCAGAAGGACATGCCCTACAGTGCCCTGATCCTGGCGCCCATCGAGATCCTGGGCGTCGACGCCTTCGCCGACAGTGCCGTGGTCATCAAGGCCCGCATCAAGACCACGCCCATCAACCAGTGGACGGTGGGCCGCGAGTTCAACCGCCGCATGAAGAACCGCTTCGACGAATTGGGGATCGAGATCCCGTTCCCGCACATGACGCTGTATTTCGGGGCCGACAAGCAGGGCAAGGCGCCGCCGGCGCCCATCGCCCTGTCAGCGCCGGAGGTGGTTGCCGCCCTCGCCGCCGGCCGTACGGAGAGCGAAGCATCGCGCGGCCGCAGGCCCCGCAAGGCCAAGGTGGAGGCGGAGGAGTTCGAGACCCCCATCGCCCGCGGCGACGAGGCCGCGGAAAGCAGCCCCGGCCACGATGGGGAGCATTGAACGTCATGGTGGTCGCGGCCGTCCGTCGGTCGGCTTGAGCCCAAAGCGAAACCCGACCGGTGGTTCGCGCTCTGCCTGGCGCGACCTAAGAAACCAAGCCCGTCGCTGTCACACCGCCGCGGCGGCCTCCAGGAAGCGACGGATCAGCTCCGGCGACTTATGGCCGGGGCGATCCTCCACGCCGCTGGAGACATCCACGGCGGCAGCACCGGCCTGGCGCACGGCCTCCGCCAGGTTGTCGGCGTTCAGGCCGCCTGACAGCATCCACGGTACGCCCCATCGGCGGCCGGCCACCAGCGCCCAATCGAACGGGATGCCGTTGCCCCCGGGCAACGCCGTCACGTTGGCCGGGGGCTTGGCGTCGAACAGCAGCCGGTCGGCCACGCCGTCATAGGCCGCCGCCCCGTCCAGGTCCTCGGCCGCAGCGACGCTGATCGCCTTCATCGCCGGGATGTTGAAGCCGCTGCGGATGGCCGCCACCCGCGCCGGTGTCTCATGCCCGTGCAGCTGGATCAGATCCAGCGGCACCTGGCCGATCACCTCGTCCAGGCGATCGTCGTCGGGGTCGACGAAAAGGCCGACGACGCGGACACCCGTGGGCACGACGCGCGCCAGCTGGGCCGCCAGGTTGGGACTGACCGCCCGGGGGCTGCGCGGATAGAAGACCAGGCCAACGAAGCGCGCACCACCATCCACGGCCGCGTCCATGGCCTCGGGCGTCGACACACCGCAGATCTTCACCTGGAGCTTCATCGCTCTTCCGTCAGCTCACGGGCGATTGGCCGGGCCGCATCGGCCTTCCGTCAGCTCATAGGCGACCTGTCGGGCCGCCGCCGACGGATCGGTCGCCCGAGTGATGGGCCGACCGATCACCAGCACGTCGGCCCCTTTCGCCATCGCCTCGGCCGGGGTCATCACCCGCTTCTGGTCGTCGGACCCGGCCCAGCTGGGTCGGATGCCGGGCACGACCAGCAGGAAATGCGGTCCGAAGCGCCGGCGCAAATGCTCGATCTCGTGCGACGAACAGACCACCCCGTCCAGATTGGCTTCCATCGCCAGGGTTGCCAGCCTGTCGACTTGGTGATGGGGCTCCGGATCCTGCCCGACATCGCGCAAATCGTCCTCGTCCAGACTGGTCAGCACCGTGACGCCCAGCAGACGCGGCCGCGGCACCTGCAATTCCTCCGCGGTCTCGCGGGCTGCCGCCGCCGCCTCCTCCAGCATTGCCCGCCCGCCGGAGGCATGCAACGTCACGAAGGCCGGTTGCAGCGGCACCAGCGCCCGTATGGCACCGGCGACGGTGTTGGGAATGTCGTGCAGCTTCATGTCCAGGAAGACCGGCATCCCCAGCCCGGCCACGCGCCGCACGCCCTCCGGGCCGTGGGCGGAATAGAATTCCAACCCCAGCTTCAGCCCGCCGACGATATCCAGCACGCTGGTCGCCAGCCCCATGGCCGCGTCCAGCGAAACGGTATCGATGGCACAGAAGACTGGAGAGGATAGCGTTTCCGGACCCATCGGGCGTGGCTTTCTGCTGTGGGCGGTTCGGGGCATGGCGTCATCGTACAGCATCTTTGTGTGCAGCGCACCATGGGGGTTGGGTCCTTCCACTCCCGACGGCACCGATGCCCACCTGCGGCCCGAGGCACGGCGGGCGACGAATGGATGGTTCCCAATGCGGACATCTCGGATCAGACTGCGCGTTTCCAGCTATCGCTGTTGGCGGTCGGCAAGAGCTTGGGAGGCGGGCTTGTTCAGGATGGCTGTCTTCGTGCTGTCGTTTGTGGCGGCGCCGGCCGTGGCCGCAGAGCTGCGTGTGACGGTGGACGGCGTACACAGCGGTGCCGGGGAGGTCCGGGTGGCGCTCTATCGCAGCGCGGCCGGGTTCGCGACGGCGGAAGGCCGATTTCTGGAAGTCATCGTGCCGGCGCGGCCGGGCGCCGTTGACGCTGTCTTCGCCGACGTACCGCCCGGCACTTACGGCCTGGCTTCCTTCCACGACGAAAACGGCAACGGCGCCTTCGATAGCGACTTTCTTGGCATACCCGAAG
>JACKIG010000059.1 GCA_020638595.1 Rhodospirillaceae bacterium
GCAGCTCGTAGAGGATCTCGTCGGCCTCGAACGTGGCGAGGATGTGCTCGATCAGCACGGTCGCCTTGATGGTGCCGACCGGAATGCCGAGTTCCTGCTGGGCATGGACGAAGACGTCGTTCCACAGCCGCGCTTCCAGATGCGACTGCATCTTCGGCAGGTAGAAGTAGGGGCCCGAGCCCTTCTCCATCAGCCGCTTGGCATTGCGGAAGAAATAGAGCCCGAAGTCGAACAGCGACCCCGACATCGGTTGGCCGTCCACCAGCACGTGCTTTTCCGGCAGGTGCCAGCCGCGCGGCCGCACCAGCAGCACCGCGGTCTTTTCCGCCAGGCGGTAGGCCTTGCCGGTCGCCGGATCGTCGAAGGCGATGGTGCCGGCGATGGCGTCGGTCAGGTTGATCTGGCCGTCGATCTGGTTGGCGAAGGTCGGGGTGTTGGCGTCCTCGAAATCCGCCATGAACACCTTGGCGCCGGAATTGAGCGCGTTGATCACCATCTTGCGGTCGACGGGGCCGGTGATCTCCGTCCGGCGGTCCTGCAGGTCCGACGGCACCGGGGCCACGGTCCAGTCGCCTTCACGGACGGCGCGCGTCTCGGGCAGGAAATCCGGCAACTCGCCCGCGTCCAGGCGCACCTGGCGTTCCGCCCGCCGCGCCAGCAGTTCGCGCCTGCGGGCGCCGAACTTGCGCTCCAGCCCGGCCACGAAGCTCAGCGCTTCAGGGGTAAGTACCGCTTCGACGCCCGCAGTCTTAGGCGCGCGCAGCGTCACGCCCTCCACGGGCACCTGGGTGATCCGCTCGTCCGGCATGGATGCTCCCTTTCGCTCGGATTTTCTTTGTCTGGGCGCAAGGGTAGCACACCGCACCGATTTCGTGCGACATGCTGCAGTGCGAGATCGATGAATCCCGCGGCGCTATTTCCGCCGCGAACCGGCCCGCCGCAGGATCTCCCCTGCCAGTGCGCGGATTTCCTTGGCGGCGCGCGTGCCCTTTTCGGTCTCGGTGACGCTCTGGCCTTCCAGCAGGGCGGCGGCGAAGCCCACGCGGTTGCCCACATGGGTTTCGGCCACCTCGACGCCGAGCTCCGCCATCTTGGCGATCACGGCTTCGGCCAGCTTGGCCCGCGGCGGCACCCGGTTCAGCACGATCAGCGCCGGCACCCGCTCCTGCTTGGCCATCTCCAGCGTCGGCGTCGTCGCCCAGAAATCCATCGGGCTCGGCTGCACCGGCACGATCGCCAGGTTGGCCGCACGAACGGCCAGCCGCGCCTCGGTCTCGGCATGCGGCGGGCTGTCGATGACGACGATGTCATGGCTGCGGGCCAGACGTTCGACCTCGCTGGCGGTTCGCCAGCCGGTGATCTGGCTGTGGGTGATATCGATGCCGTCGCCCCTCATGGCCCGGCGGGCCTCCACCCAGCGCGTCAGGCTGGCCTGGGGGTCGATATCGACGGTGGCGACCGACTTGCCGCCCTGCCGGAAGGCAATGGCGAGGTGCGCGACCAGCGTCGTCTTGCCTGCCCCGCCCTTCTGCTGCGCGACGGTGATGACGGTCCCCGCCATGGTGCTCTTTCCTTGTTGCTTCCCCTATGCCGCAGTGCACCACATTGTGCCCAGTCAAGGGCGCGGCATGCAACCACCGAGCCCGGATTGCCTCCGCAATCGCTGACGAATACGGGAAACGGCAACGGCCTGGCCCCCATGGCCGTGCGACGGCCACTCCACAGGCAGGTCGGGGAGAGGCTGACGGCGCAGCCCCCGGGCGCCAAGACGCGACTCGATCCGGCCCCGGCCGAGACAGGGGCACCAGACGTCAATCCGGATGGCTGCAGGATCAGGCGTAGGCGTTGACGACACCGGCGGTTTCGAAGCCGCGTCCACCGCCGAGGATCGCCGACGGGGCCGGCGAAAACTGCGGGATGTCGCTGTCCAGGCTGTCGAAGCTGTGCTCGCCGCCACCACCGCCGGACGACGGGCTGAAGGAAACCGTGCTCTCGCCGTCGGTATCGGTCGTCGGCTCGTCCGACTGGGTGTCGGGCTCGGCTGCCGCTTCAGCCCGGGCTTCCATCATCTGATAGAAGCGGATGACCTCGCGGGCCGGCAGCTGGCGCACCAGCTGATCCGTCTCCCGCTCGCGGTATTCGAAGACGATGCGGTTGATGGACTCTTCCAGGCGGACCTTCAGGCGGATGTCCTGGCCGCCTTCGTTCACCTGGGTCGCCGCAGGCGCACTGACGGCCGCAACCTCCTGCCCTTCCGGCAGGCGCTGCACCCCCAAAGGGATGCTTGTTGCGGTTATGGAGCCAATGCTATCCACGACAGGTTCCTCCTTACTGTCTTGGAGGATATCCGTCGCGGCGAGGAAAGTCAAGGCTATTTATTATTGTCAGCAAGAATAGTGGTTAATTTTTTCTTAACGATCTGCTCCGCTGACGAATATTAACTCCCCATTACTGATGAATTCTTAATGTGGGATTTATCGACAATTTTAGGAATATGCCGTAAACTCTCCGCCAACCACCGGCAGTGCCGCGATCCATCCCACCCCGGGTGGGCGCGGAACCCATCGGCCCCAATATGCTTTGTAGACGGAGATCGGAAAGCAGCAGGCACGACCGCATCATGGCCGCGGGCAAGCCCTCCATTCCACAGGGGATGATCCTCTACGCCATCGGCGACATCCATGGCCGGGCCGACCTTCTGGCGGCGCTGTTGCGCAGCATCGCGTCCGACATGGTGCGCATCGGCCTGCCGGACCGGCGCCTGGTGTTTCTGGGCGACTATGTCGACCGATGGCCGCTGGTCCCCCAGGTGCTCGACATTCTGCTGGACCACCTGCCGCCGGGAACGACCGCCACGTTCCTGCGCGGCAACCACGAGCAGATGATGCTCGACTTCCTCGACGACGCCGAGGCGGCCCACGTCTGGGTCGGCAACGGCGGCGACACGACCCTGGAAGGCTATGGCGTACGCTGGTTCAACGACCGGCGGACGGTCCGTGAAGACCTGATGCGCCAAATGCCGGCGCGCCATCGGCAGTTCCTGACGGACACGACGCTGAACCTGACCGTCGGCGACTATTTCTTCGTTCATGCCGGGGTGCGCCCCGGCGTATCGCTGGACGCGCAGGCGCCGCAGGACATGATGTGGATCCGCAACCGCTTCCTCGACAGCAAGGCGGATTTCGGCAAGGTCGTCGTCCATGGCCACACCATCACCGATGCGCCGGAGATCCGGGCGAACCGGATCGGCATCGATACCGGCGCCGTCATGACCGGGCGGCTGACATCGCTGGTGCTGCACGGCGCCGAACGGCGGTTCCTCAGCACGTGAAGGTTCCCGCCTATCGCGCTACGGCCGTTGACGTTTCATTCACCAGAGTCCGTTAA
>JACKIG010000006.1 GCA_020638595.1 Rhodospirillaceae bacterium
ATGGGCGAACCGCGACGTCGCCATGATGTACGGCAGGCGGGCCGAGATGGCGGCGTTGGCCGTCGCTTCCGGACGGTCGTACTTCTTCGGCTTCTGCGTCGACTGGGCGCCGAAGAACACGGCGTAGTCGGTGTTCTTGTAGTGGCAGAGCGGCAGGAAACCCAGCTTCGACAGTTCCGCCTCGCGGCGGTCGGTCACGCCGATCTCCGTCGGGCACTGGCTGTCGGTATCGCCGTCGTCGCTGGTGAACACGTGGGTCGGCAGGTTGTCGACCTTGCCGCCGCCCTCGGCCCCGCGGATGGCCGTGCACCAGCCGTATTTCGCGAAGGCGTCCGTCAGCTTGGTGCCCATGACGTAGGCGGAGTTCATCCAGCAATACTCGTCGTGGTCCATGGCCTTGGCCACGCCGCGGTCGTCGAAATTGCCTTCCTCGTAGTCGAACTCCTCGACCAGCTTGGTGTCCCGGCCATAGGGCAGGCGGGCCAGAACGCGCGGCATGGTCAGGGTGACGAAGCGACTGTCTTCGCTTTCCCGGAACGACCGCCACTTGGCGTATTCCATGGACTCGAAGATCTTCTCCATATCCCGGGGCTTCGACAGCTCGGTCATGCTCTCGAACCCGAACATCTTCGGGCTGGCCGCCGAGATGAACGGCGCGAAGGCCGCCGCCGCGACGTTGGAGACGTTCGACAGCAGCTCCACGTCCTCGGGATGGTTGGTGAATTCGTAGTCGCCGATCAGCGCGCCATAGGGCTCGCCGCCCGGCGTGCCGAACTCGTTCTCGTAGATCTTCTTGAACAGCTGGCTCTGGTCGAACTCCACAGCCTTGGTCAGGTCCTTGTAGAGCTCACGCTTGCCGACATTCAGCACGCGGATCTTCAAGGTCGAGCTGGTCTCGGAATTCATCACCAGGTGGTGCATGCCGCGCCAGGAGCCTTCCAGCTGCTGGAAGCGCGGGTGGTGCATCACGGCATTCAGCTGCTTGGAGACCTTCTCGTCGATCGCGGCGATCGCGCGCTGGAAGGTCTGCGCCAGGTTCTTGTCGAAGGTGACTGTCCCCTTCAGGGCTTCTTCGGTCAGGGTCTTCAACAGGGCCTGGGCGCGGTCGGGCGCGGTCTGCTTGGTGGCGCTGATCGCCTGGTCCAACAGACTGACGGCCTCCGCCTCGGTGGTGGCGGCGGCCGTTTGGGCTTGTTCTTCGGCGCTCGACATCACTCGGCATCCTTCTTCGGCTCGGCGTCGACACCCAGCGCCGACGACAGTTCCTTAAGGTCGCCTTCGCTCTGCAGCACCTTCTCCAGAAGGCCCTCGAGTTCTTCGGAGCGGTCGACCTTGCTCATCAGGTCACGCAGCTCGTTGCGCGTCTCCATCAACTTGCGCAGCGGCTCCACCTGCTCGACAACTTTCGCAGGCTCGAAGTCGTCCATGCTGTTGAACTTCAGGTCGACCGCCATTTCACTGCCGTCACCGGCGAGCGTATTTTCGACCTTGATGTTCAGGCCCGGCGTCATGCGCGCCATCACGTCGTTGAAGTTATCCCGGTCGATCTGGATGAACTTCCGATCGCGCATCGGCTTCAGCGGTTGCGTCGGGTCACCGGAAAAATCACCCAGGACGCCGACTACAAACGGCAACTCACGCTCAACCACAGCGCCCTCGGTTTCCACGTCATAGGTGATGTGGACGCGTGGTTTGCGGACCCGGCTTAGCTTGTCGTGAATACTGGCCATCGTCCCACCTCCCAATCTCTAGGTGGGCAGACAATGGCCCGGAAGCCTTCGAGGTGCAAGCATTTCACCGTTCGCACCCCTCAAGAATCACAGAGAGTTGCTTACTCCTCGTCAGTCGGTGGACGAATTCCGGAGGCCAGCAGGAACCGCTGGCGGGCATCGACGTCGGGCACCAGTTCGCGCAGCAGCTCGGCCAAAGGCAGCCGTCCCCGGCGCACCACTTCTTCGAGAGTGTAGGCAATCGGCGAGTGCGGCTCGTTCTTGCGGAAGAATTCGGCGATCTTCAACAGCTGTCGGAAAGCGTCGTCGCGTGTGACGATATCGCCCACCGCGCCGCGCACCGCCGTGCCGGCCGCCGCACCACCGCCCGCGGCCGGCGCCGCACCGTCCGCCGCGGCTTCCTCCGCTTCAGGCTCGGCAGCCGGGGCCGCCATGGCCAGCTTGTCGCGGCCCAGGAACTGCACCAGTTCCGACACCGTCTCCAGCTCACCGCGGATATAGGAATAGGGTGGGGACATGTCGCCGCAGCGCTCGTAGAACGCGTCGTTCATCTTCTGAAAGGTGTCGGCGGCTTCCTTCAGGTCGTCCACCAGATCGACGAAGAACTCCGTCGGCGTGTCCCGCACGCTATCCAAGATCTTGTCGACGGTGGGGGCGCCGGCGTCGATGCGCTTCTGGCGGCGTTCGTCGTCGGCGATCTGGGCCACGTCGCTGGCGATCTTGTAGTGCCAGGCGGCGAACGATCCGGCGGACCCGTCGGTCAGCGGCACCTTGCGGATCGGCTGGATCAGCGTGCCTTCCGCCCCTTCGCCGTTGAGGCCGGACACGGGGCCGACCTTGGTTTCCAGGCCGTCCTCGTCCTCCAGCGGATAGAGGTTGTCCCAGAAACCCTCGACCAGTCCGAGGATCAGCTTGAAGCCATCGCGCAGGCCCGGGAACCCGCCGGCCCGCACCAGCGCCTCGGTCAACCAGGCCGCCACTTCCAGATCCTTCGTCTGTTCGCGCAGCACCTTGGGTGCGAGGTCGATGATCGTGCCCCATTCCTCGGCCAGACCGCTGCTCTCCTCCTCCGAGGTGACGCTGCGTTCCGCGGCCCGCGCGGCCGAGCGGGCGTCCTTCAGTTTGTAGTAGTTCGAGGCGGGCGATGCGTCTTCACGGATGTCGGCTCCCGCCGGGTTGTCCCCGGGAATCGGGGCGAGCAGCGTCTCGAAATCCAGGATGTCGGGCGTGGCCATCGGCGGGGGGTCTCATGCCAGTTGACGGGCGGATCGCAGGCGCCGGCACCGATCCCGCAGACCGGCGGTTTCCCGTGACGGCATCCTTGCGCTATGAACCGTAGCACAGCCCCCGCCGACGAACGACCCGCGATGGTGTGGCCGCAGGCGAAGGGGCGGTCTGTACGACGGGCGGTGGCATGGCCGACAGCAGCACCGACGAGCTTGCCGCCGGCTTCCCCGGCGGTGCCTTCCGGTCCCATGGGGTGCCGGCGCATCTGGTGCTGTCGGCTCTGCTGGCGGGCGTCGTGCCGCCTGAGATCAACCGGCCGTGGCGGTATCTTCTGGTCGGCATCGACGACCACCGCATTCCGGCGCTGCTCGCCGCTGCCCATCCGCAGGCGCAGGTGCTGGCCGTCGACGACGATCGCGACCGCCTGGCCGCCGCCGATCGCCTGATCGCCGGCCAGCGGATCACCAACCTGCGGCTGGAATGCCTGCCTCTCGCGGCCCTCGGCGATGTCCGGCTGCCCGGCGCCGCCTACGATATGGTCGCCGTCCCCACTCTCTTCGCCCGACTGGGGGACGCCGACCGGAAGGCGCTGGCCCACCTGCTGGGCCGCTCGGTCGCCCCGGGCGGGCTGGTGCAGGTCGCTTATCCCTGCCTGCCCGGTGCGGCGGCGCTGTTGTCCGCCCAGCATCTGATCCGCACCGCCGGCCCCGGCGCGGTCGTCGACGAGGAACGCATCGACCGGGCGATGGCCCTGATCGCCCGCCTTGTCCGTGCGCGTGCCGAAGCATTGGCGGGCAACCGCTGGCTGGCCGCCAGCCTGCGCGCCTGGCGGGCGGGCCGGCGGCGGCAGCTGGCGGACCTCTGGCTGGCCGCGCCCTGGCACGCCTTCTATCACTGGGACGTGGTGCGCACGCTCGCCGCGGCCGGGCTGAACTATGCCGGCCCCACCGTGCTGTCGGCCAGGGCGCTGGCCGAGCCGGTCGCCGCCGTCGTCAGGCCATTCGACGATCCCGCGATCGACGAGACTCTGTGCGACCTGCTGCACGGCCGCATGCTGCGCAGCGACCTCTATGTCCACGGCCCGCTGCGCCTGACGGCCGACGGGCAGGCGGCGCTGTTGAGCCAGGTGCGTCTGGCGCAGGTGGTGACGAAGGCGCAGGCGCTCGCCCGACTGGAGAAGCGGTTGGACGGCGCCGATGCGGCGGCGGACCTGCAGCCGATGCTGGCGGCCCTGGCAGCCCGCCCGCAGCCGGCGGCGACGCTGACATCGCTGCAGCCGCCGGGGCCGGCCCGGCTGCCGGCCGACCGCCTGTTGCGGCTGCTGGTGTCGAGCGGCGTCGCCCAGGCGATCCCGCCGGACGATCGCCGTGCTGCGTCGGTGCCGGCGACGCGCATCAACGCCGCATCGGCCCACGAGGCGATCGAGGACAACCCCACGGCCCCCGGCCTGCTGGTGGCCGGTGCCACCGGCGGCCTGATGGCCGTCGACGGCATCGCGCACCTGGCCTACCTGGCGCTGGTGACGGGATCCGGACCGTTCGTCGACGCCGTGCTGCCCTTCGTCGCCCGCCGGCTGTCGCGCGGCGGCGGCCGGCCGCCGGATATGGACGCGTTGCGCGACCGACTCGCCGCCGTGCTGCAGGACGACCTGCCGGTCTGGCGCCGGCTCGGCATGGTGTGACGCGCGTACAGACCCTGCTTGTCGGCAACCGGCACGGGCCCTAGAACTGTCGGGTGCTTGGAGCGGCGCACATCACCATGGCCACCGACATCCCCGTCTATAAGAGAATCAGTGAGGACCAGGCGGCCGAACTGGCCGACGTCTTCCGCCTGATGGCCGACCCGACGCGCCTGCGCATCATCCTGTTCTGCCTGGATGCGCCGAAATCCGTGGGCGTCATGGCCGAGGCGCTGAAGCTGTCGCCGTCGCTGGTCAGCCACCATCTGCGCCTGTTGCGCGCCAGCCGCCTGATCCAGGCCCGCCGCGAGGGCAACCGCGTCTTCTACATGGTCACCGACGAACACATCCGCCGCACCCTGACCGACATGGTCGACCACGTCGCCGAAACCGAGGGCGACGAGGTTTGAGGGCCACCTGCCGCGGCAGCCGCAGAATTGGGCAATGCCGGCGATGAACGGACTGTCCGACCTGCAGCTGGACGCGTTGCTGGCGCAGGACGCGCCCTACGGCGACCTGACGACCGAGCTTCTGGGCATCGGGACGCTGCCGGGCCGCATCACCTTCGCCGGCCGGGACGCGATGGTGCTCTCGGCATCGGAGGAAGCGGCGGCCCTGCTCCGGCGCGCCGGTGCCGTTCCGGCCGATCCCACCGCCAGCGGCACCTCCCTGGCGGCTGGGGAGGTCTTCCTGACGGCAATGGGGCCGGCCGCCGCGCTGCATCGCGCCTGGAAGGTCGCGCAGACCCTGGTCGAATACGCCTCCGGCATCGCCACGCGGACCAGGGCGATCGTCGACGCCGCCCGCGCCGTGTGCCCGGACGTGGTGGTCGCCTGCACCCGCAAGAACTTCCCCGGCACGAAGGAGATCAGTGCCCGTTCGGTGCTTGCCGGCGGCGCCGTGATGCATCGGCTGGGGCTGTCGGAGACGCTACTGGTCTTCCCGGAACACCGGGCCTTCCTGCCCGACGACCCTGCGGAATGGCTGGCCGCCCTGAAGGCGCGGGCGCCGGAGAAGAAGATCGTCGTCGAGGTCGCCACCATCGCCGATGCCGTGCGCTTCGCGTGCGCCGGCGCCGACGTCCTGCAGCTGGAAAAGCTGGCTCCGGCCGATACCGCTGCCGTTGTCGCCGCGACTCGGGACCTTGCCCCCGCTCCCGTGATAGCCGTGGCCGGCGGCGTCACCCAGGCCAATGCCGCGGACTATGCTCTGGCCGGCGCCGCCGTCCTCGTCACTTCAGCGCCGTTCTTCGGCCGACCCTGCGACGTGAAGGTGACCCTGTCCCGGTCGGAATAACCCTCACCCTCGCGAGCCACCCAGACCGATCACTGCTTCGAAGCCGTCTTCCCGACCGGTCGCCGGTGACAGCAGGTCCAGCCGGGCGCCGGCCTGGCCGAGGATGGTGTCGGCGATGGCGAGGCCCAGGCCCGAGCCGGCGGCAGCCGTGGGGCCGCGGGCGAAGCGGTGCTTGAGCTGGGCCAGCGTCTCCTGCGGCACTGGCGGGCCGCCATTGACGATGTGAATGGCATCGTCGGCCACCATCACCGCCACCGGGCCAGTGCCGTGCAGCAGCGCGTTCTCGATCAGGTTCCTGAGCGCGATGGCGAAGGCGTCCAGGTCGAGCCGCGCCGTCAGGTGCTCGGTGCAGTCTGCCTGCAAGACCAGGCGCTCGCGGCCCAGCGGCGACCGCTGCAGCTCATCGACGACCAGGCGCAATGCCGGCATCAGGTCGGTGTCATCGCCCGCCAGCGCCGTACCCGCCTCGGCGCGGGAGAGCTGCAGCAGCTTCTCGATCAGGGCGCCGAGGCGCTGCAGCTCCGCCTCGATGCGCTCCGCCCGTGCGGCGTCCGGCCCTGCGGCCAGGGCGACTTTCAAGCGCTGCACCTGCGCCAGCGCCGAGGCGACCGGCGTGCGCAGCTCATGCGCGCTGTTGGCGGTGAACTGGCGCTCGGCCTCCAGCGCGGCGCGCAGGCGCTGCAGCAGCCGGTTGACGGCACCGGCGATGGGCGCGATCTCGACCGGCAAACCACCGTCGTCGATCGGTGCCAGATTGCCACCGCCGCGCAGCGCAATGGCGCCGCGGAGGCTGGCCACCGGGCTCATGCCGCCGCGCACTGCCCAGATGATGGCCAGTGGGCTGGCGACCACCAGCAGGACCAGCGGCCACAGAAAGGCGATCGCCCCTTCGGTCACCGCCTCGCGCCGATGGCCCAAGGGCTCGGCGACGGTCAGGAACAGGCGGCCGTCGCTGGTGGCCTCGGTATAGAGGCGCAGGCCCCGCCTTTCCGCGAACCCCGCCGCGGGCGACCCGTCGAACGGCATCGCCGGCGCATCGTGGGACCGCAGCAGCAGCCGCCCGTGGCCATCGGCCAGCTGATAGGTGAGGTATTCCTCGTGCTCGGCCACCGCCGTCCAGGCGATCTCGCGCGGCCCGTCGTCGTCTTCGCCGTCATCATCATCGTCGTCCCGCACACCGCGGCCGCCGCGGTCGGAAAGGTCGTCGATGGCCAGCGGCAGCAGCCTCTGGGCCGTTTCCTGTAAGGCGCTGTCGAAGGTTTCGTCCAGCTCGTCCACCATGATCAGCGCCGCAGCACCGGCAGCGACCAGCCACAGCAGCACGGTGCCGCCGGTCAGGGTCAGGATCAGGCGCCGGGACAGGCTGCGGCGTGCCACCGCGCTACACCTCCAGCCGGTAGCCGACGCCGCGCAGGGTGCGAATCAGGTCCGGCCCCAGCTTCTTGCGCAGGCGGCTGACATAGACCTCCACGGCGTTGCTGGCGACCTCTGCCCCGAAGGCGTAGAGCGCATCCTCCAGCCGGTCCTTGGAGACGACGGCGCGCGGGCGGCGCAGCAGTTGTTCCAGCACCGCCCATTCGCGGGCAGTCAGGTCGACCTCGCGACCGGCGACCCGCACCTGGCGGTTGGCGCGATCGACCTCGACCGCGCCGGCGCGGAACAGCGGATTGGGGTTGCCGGCATAGCGCCGCGCCACTGCCGCCACCCGGGCGGCCAGCTCGTCCAGGTCGAAGGGCTTGACCAGATAGTCGTCGGCACCGGCGTTCAGCCCCTCGATGCGGTCGGAGATCTGGTCGCGCGCGGTCAGGATGATCACCGGGGTGGCATCGCCGCGCCGCCTGAGCGTGCGCAGGAGATCGAGCCCGCGCCCGTCGGGCAGGTGCAGGTCCAGCAGGATCAGCTCGTAGTCGACCGCCCCCAGCGCGTCCTCCGCCTCATCCAGCCGCTGGAACCAGTCGACGGCGTGCCCCTCGGCCGCGACATGCTCACGGACCGCCTGGCCCAGGTTGGGCTCGTCCTCGATCAGCAAGACGCGCATCGGCGCCCTCCGGTGTCGGCGTTGCCGGTCTTCAGGTTGCTGTCAGCTAGCCCCGCCATAGTCCGCCCCGCAAACCGCAATAACAAAGGAAACCCTTGCGATGAAGCGTCTGATCCTCTCCGCCGCCGTTCTTGCCGCCACCGGCGCCGCCGCCATGGCCAGCGACAGCTGCAACGTGCCCAGCGACCAGTGGCAGCCGCGCGAGGCCCTGCAGCAGAAGCTGGAACAGCTGGGCTGGCAGGTCCGCAGCATCGAAACCGACGACGGCTGCTACGAAGCCTATGCCATCGACGCCCAGGGCCAGCGGGTCGAAGCCTATTTCGATCCCGCCACCCTGGAGCAGGTGGGCGCGGACGACGAGGACTGACGTCCATGACCGCCACCGTGAAGGTGTGGGACCCGCTGGTCCGGGTCTTCCACTGGTCGCTGGTGCTGAGCTTCGCGGTGGCGTGGATCAGTGCCGAGGAGTGGGACGCCCTGCACGAATGGGCGGGGTATGCCGCGGGCGCGCTGATCGCCTTCCGCCTGGTCTGGGGCCTGGTCGGCCCGCGCTATGCCCGTTTCAGCCAGTTCGTGCGCAAGCCGTCGACGGTCGCCGGCTATCTGAAGGACATGGGCAAGGGCCACGAGCGACGGTATATCGGCCACAACCCGGCCGGCGGGCTGATGATCCTGGCCTTGATCGCCGGCATGGCCGGCCTGGCGCTGACCGGCTGGATGACCACCACCGATACGTACTGGGGCGTGGCCTGGGTGAAGGAAACGCACGAAACCCTGGCCAACCTGATGCTGGCCCTGGTCGGCCTGCATGTGGCCGGCGCGGTGCTGGCCAGCCTGCGCCACGGCGAGAACCTGGTCCGCGCGATGCTGACCGGCCGCAAGCGTGCCCCCGCTGCCGGCGACGTCGCGTAAGACGGCCCCCCGTGGGCGAAGGGACTGCCCGCCGCCGGACAGTGTCCGCGGCGGGCGGTTTCCCGCCTTGGATCTGTCCCACGCCCTTCGATGTCGTCAACGACATCGCCCGAGTCCTGGCAGTCTCTCCACCGCCCCTCGCGAGGGCGGATCGGAGGCACCTTTCCCATCAAAATCCGAACGGAAATCGATGCGGTCTCGTGAGGATTTCCATAGACTGAAGACATGATCTATGGATGACAAATAGATTAGAGTCAGGAAAAATCATCCCATATGTTTGCCGTGTCAGAGCAGTTCCGGGAAATATTGCTCGGCGTTGGAATTGCCACAATCATGATCGGTACTGCTCTGCGCTTCAGAACAGTGTCGAAAAGACCGGAATTCAAAGATCTGATGGATAGCGGTCAAAAGGTGAACCTCAATCTCTTGACTCTGATTGCCGGCTTCGCCCGGCTCGAGACCGACCCTTTGAGGAAGCCGCACGAGAAGATCGCGAGAATCGGTTTCAAGTATTTTTTCCGGATGCTCGCCGGCATCGTTTGCTATGGCGTGGCGGTGGCTGCGATCTTTCGCGTGGCGCCGGCCTGAAATGCGATCGCCGGAGGCTCGCCCACTCATCGCATTGCCCGAAAAGCGCCCAATGTGACGGGTACGCAGCATGGCAGGGCCGCTCCGGCGCCCCGCCCTTCGACCTCCGGGAGTTCCCTGATGCGTCTCGCCGCCATCTGCTTGTCTGCCGTCGTCCTCGGGCAGGCCGGGCTCGCCGTCGCCGGCGATGTCGGGCCTTCCCTGCTCGACCCCCATGCCGCCGCGCCGCCGGCTGCGCAGCAGGAAGAGACGGTCCGCGAGCTGCACGGCGACCGCGTCGTCGACCTGTTCGCCTGGATGCGCAACGGGGACGATCCGGCGGTCATCGACTATCTGGACGCGGAGAACGCCTATACCGACGCCGTCATGGCCCCCGTCGCCGACCTGGAACAGCGGCTGTACGAAGAGATGATCGGCCGGCTGGAGGAGGCGGACAGCACCTACCCCGTGCGCTATGGCGACTATTGGTACCACCAGGCCGTCGGCGAGAATGAGGAGCATTGGGATATCATCCGCCAGGCCGGCGCGCCGGACGCGCCGGAAGAGGTGATCCTCGACGTCAACGCGCTGGCGGCAGCCCACGACTATTTCAACGTGGTCGGCTGGGACGTGACGCGCGACGGCCGCTATCTGGCCTATCAGACCGATACCTCCGGCGGGCTGGAATACAGCCTGACCATCGTCGACCTGGAAACGGGCGCGACCGTCGGCGAGCCCATCGACCTGGTCGACGGCCTCGCCTGGGCACCCGACGGCCACGCCCTCTACTATGTCGCCGTCGACGATGCGCTGCGCGGGTATGAGGTGCGCCGCCATCTGCTGGACGGCGACGGCCCCGACGCGGTGATCTACAGCGAGGCGGACACCCAATACACGGTCGGCCTGGCGCTGTCCGCCGACCGGCGCTTCGTCGTCATCACCTCCGCCGCCAGCGATACCAGCGAGGTCCGCTTCCTGGACCCCTATGCCGACGATGCCGAGCCCGTGCTGCTGCTGGCGGGCCGGCCCGGCATCCAGTATCGCGCCACCCATGCCGGCGGGCGGGCGATCATCCGCATCAACGACACCAGCCCCAATTTCCGGGTCGCCGCCACCACGCTGGCGGATCTGGCTGCCGGCGTACCGGCCGAGGCATGGACGGAGCTGGTGCCGGCCCGCGATGACGTGGTGGTCGACGGCGCCAACATCTATGCCCGCCATATGGTCGTCTTCACCCGCGCCGACGGCCTGTCCCGGCTGGAGATCGTCGATCCGGCCACCGGCGAGACCCTGCCGGTGCAGTTCCCGGAGCCCAGCTATTCCCTCTACGGCGAATGGAACCCCGAATACGATACCGATACCTTCCTCTACGCCTACGAAAGCCAGATCACGCCCTACAGCGTCTACGCCCTGGACATGGCCACGGGCGAGAGCACGCTGCTCGATCGCGACGCGGTGCCGGGCGGCTATGAGCCGGCGGACTACGAGACGCGGCGGATCTTCGCCACGGCATCGGACGGCACCCGCATCCCGATTTCCATCGCGTTTGCCCGCACCACGCCGCTGGACGGCACCGCGCCCCTGCTGCTGGAGGCCTACGGCGCCTACGGCAGCACCTATGACCCGTATTTCGACCGCACGATGCTCAGCCTGCTCGACCGCGGGGTCATCTATGCCTACGCCCATGTGCGCGGCGGCGGCGAATACGGCCTGCCCTGGTACGAGGGCGGCCGCATGGCCACCAAGATGAACACCTTCACCGACGTCATTGCCGTGGCCGAGCACCTGATCGCCGAGCGCTACAGCGCCGCCGACCGCATGGTCGCCACCGGCGCGTCGGCCGGCGGCCTGACCATCGGCGCGGTGGTGAACATGCGCCCCGACCTGTTCCGCGCGGCGGTGCTGAACGTGCCCTTCGTCGACGTGCTGACGGTGATGCTGGACGCCTCGCTGCCGCTGACGACGCTGGAATACACCGAATGGGGCAACCCGGAGGTGGCGGAGGAATATGCCTGGATGCGCGCCTACGACCCCTATCCCAACCTGGCCGCGCGCGACTATCCGGCCCTGCTGGTGCTGACGGCCCTCAACGACGACCAGGTGCCGTTCTGGCAGCCCACCAAATACGTGGCCCGCCTGCGCACGCTGGTCGGCGACGACGGCCTGGTGCTGTTGTCGGCCGACACGGGTGTCGGCCACGGCGGCGACCCCGGCCGGTTCGAAGGGTTGCGCCGCTGGGCGTTCCAATACGCCTTCGTGCTGGGGGTGCTGGGGATCGCCGAATAGGGTCCAGGGGGGTCCGTTCGCCACGGGCCGGGTGTGCCGGGCTGTCGCCGGCCGCCCGGGTCGGGCGGCAGGAGGCGCCCGGCCTATTCCAGCGCCATCGCCCGACCGATCGCCTGGCGCAGCCTGTCGACCGCGGCGGCCGCGCCGTCATCGGCACCACCATCGGCATCGGCATCGGCATCGGCATCGGCATCGGCGCCGACATGCACGAGATAGCGGGTATCGTCGAACAGCGCACGACCCAGGTCCCCGTCCCGCAGCGCGATGTCGAAGCGGCGGCCTGAGAGTTCCCGCAGGAAGGCCAGGACGTCGCCGGGCGCGCCGGCACGAATGACGAAGGGTGCCGCCGGCCCGGCATCGCCCGGCCGGGGCGCGGCATCGGGCGTCGGCTCAAGCGCGACGGCGTCGGTGCGTGTGCGCATCGCCAGGTCGAGGCCGGGCGGCGGCAGGATCGCCAGCCCGCCCTCCCGCAGGATCGCCGCATGGAAGCGATAGGTCCCATCGGCGTCTCGGGTCTGCAGCAGCGATACCCCGCGGCCAAGCTCGGCGACGACGAAAACCGTCCGAACGAAGGGCGCATCCTCCGCCGCCAGGGTAAGCCGCGCGCCCTCGAGCCGCCCCGTCACGCACCCGCCCAACGCGACATCCCGGACGGCCCCGGCAGGGTCGATGTCGGCCACGGCAACGCAGTACCGTCCCGGCGCCAGGTCACGGGCGATCGCGTCCGCCGGTTCGGCAATCGCCGGTACGCGGGAGTCGATGGCAAGACAGGCCATCGGCACCAGCGCCGCATGGGCCGTGGCCAGCACAAACAGGATCATGCGCATCGCGGACGTCCTCACTACGAACCTTGTCCGGGCATCGTGCAGGGGATCAGTGACCGGAACGTGTCGAAGGGGCGTCCAGAAACTATCCAATTCGCCTTCCCCCCTTCTGCAGCTTTCTTGGGGGACCGACCTCGGCGTATCATCGCGACGGTGGACGGGTGCGGAGCGGGACCTGCCGGATGACGAAGGGAAGCGTTCCCGAACAGACCGGACCTCAACCGCTGTCGTGGCACATGAGCACGGCCCCCCTTGCCCCGGGACAGCGGTTCGAGGCATGGCGCGCCTGGAACGCCCGGGCGTGCGACATGCTGCCGCCCGACGACGGATCGACACAACCGAGCTTCCGCATGTCCGTCTGGACTCTGGCCGATCTGATCGTCTGCCGATCGGGATCGACCGGCTACCGGTCCGTCCGCAACGCGGGCCATCTGAGGGATTACCGGCAACGCTGGCTGCGCCTTCGCGTGATGGAGCGGGGGCATGCCGGGGGTCTGCATGGCGCGCGGCCGGACGCGCTGGGACCCGGCGACATCCAGATTATCGACCTCGCCGATGAATACCGGGCCGTCTATGGCGAGTCGGACTATCTGACCGTCTTCGTCCCCTTCGACATGATGTCGTTCCGCGCGGGCGGCCCGACGCTGCCGATGACGCTGCGGGCGACATCCCCCATCTGCCGGGTGCTTGCCGACGCCACCCGGTCGCTCGTGGCCCAGATGCCGGCGACCAGGGCGGCGGACGCGGGCCCCCTGGCTGTCGGGTTTGCCGGCTTGCTGTCCGGGCTCGTCCCGGGCGGCGCCATTGACGAGCCCGCGCGTGCTGCCCTCGACCGCACGCGGCGACAGGCTATCAAGGATCATATCGACAACGATCTGGCCCGGTGCGCACCCGACATCGGCGAGCTGTCGCGGCGGTTCGGCGCCTCGCGGTCGACGCTCTACCGCATGTTCGCCGACGAGGGCGGCATCCAGGCCTATGCCCTGCGGCGGCGGCTGGAACGGGCCTACCGCGACCTCGCAACCCGGCCTCCGACGAGGGGCATCGTGCGCGCGGTTGCCGAAAAGTGGGGCTTCGACGATCACAGCCGCTTCACCCGCGCCTTCCGGCAGCGCTTCGACCTGGCGCCCCGCGACGTCGCCCGGCTGGGGATAGCCCCCGATGGGCGGGCAGTCCCGGCCGGCACTGACGACGCAGCAGATCGCCTTCTGTCGACGCCGTCCCTCTTCCTGGGAATGTAGGGTCGCCGCCCGCCGGACGGCCGGACGACACGCCGGCACGATCGTCGCTGGCTGCCGTCGGCCGCAGCGTCCGCACGCGCGCGGGCGTCCCCCATCGGCGCCGCGGCCCGCCATTCCGCCCGTGGGATTCCGGAACAAGAAAGTCGGGATTCCGGGCTCAAGACAAGCCGGCCAGGAATCCCCTTACTGCCCGGCGAATGGGGGGCTGCCGCCCGGCGATGGCGCCCGTCCGACACCCGGTGCCGCCCGCCGCGGCATCCGTGGCGGACCGGCCGCCGCCCGGCCAGATAGAAGGGGGTATGCAATGCCGCAAGGGCCCAAGAAGGCCTTCGCCAAGGCCAAGCACATGTGGCAGGGAACCGTCGATGCGCTGCAATCCTTTACGTCGTGGACGGACAAAGGGATCATTGAAGCCTGCTATCACGAGCTTCTGGCCATGGAGTTCATAGACTTCACATCGAAGCTGTTCGCAGAAGAAAATGCCCAATTCGTTTGCGCGGCGAACTATCTGTTCCTGCGCAGGGCCAACAAGGCGTCCCGGCTGTTGAGCGTTCTGGAAATGGACGGGGCCGATGCCAACAACAGGATCCAGGCTTCCTCCGGGTTCGCCAGCCTGCCGGACCAGATGCAGGAAGTCTTTGATACCTTCATCGCCACCGGCAGCAAGCTGGAGATCAACATATCGTCAGGGATGCGCAAGGAATTGACCCGACGATGGACGTCGATCAAATGCGGCCAGGACGTCTTCTCCCTGATCGCGGCAAGAAATGCGACCGCCCAGTTTCTGAAGATGAACTTCGGACAGAATACCCAGTACATCAAGGGTGCATCGATCACCAAGAAGCTGAACGACACGCTCTGCCTGACCCTCTCCAAGACGGACACCGCCGTTCTGAGTTCCGCGGCAAACCAGGCCGCGCTGGGCCAGGAAACCCGTGCCCGCCGCTGACCCCGCACAGCCGGGTAGCAACGCCGGGTCCCCGGCCCGCACTGAAGCCGCGCCCCGCAGTCATGGCCTGAGCGCTTGGGGTCAGGTCTTTGATCGACGTATACCGTCCCGAGGCTATGCGCGATGGCTGGCACTCGGCTGAGGGTATATGATAATCAAAGACCTGACCCCAACAGCCTCTCGCGCAGCCTCGGGCGCCAACGCCGGGTCCCTGGCCCGCACCGAAGCCGCGCCCCGCGGTCATGGCCTTAGCGCTCGGGGTCAGATCTTTCGTTGACATATTCATATCCGGATGCCGGCACTCTGGCCGGATGCCCCGCTGTCGGAATACGATGATCAAAGACCTGACCCCGCCCGCTCGGCTGATGAGTGATCCCGCTCAAGGGTTACGGGGTTTCCGGGCGGCACCTTGCGACCTGGGCGGTTTGGATCGGGCAGGGCACTGCCGCGGCAAGCCGGTCCTTCGTCCACCACGGGAGTCCCGGCCGCGGTCAGGGCGGAAACGCAGTGCAAGCCGCGGGACGGGATCGGCCGGTCGTGGTCCGCTGGCGGTACCGGGTCCCGGTCAAAGCCGGGACCCGGGCTGCGCGATGCCGCCTACCGCATATGCACATAGGTGCCGGGCGCGTCGCAAAGGGCTGCGATGCCCTTATCGGGCGCGCCCATCGCCGGCGGCTTGACCATGCCGTCGGAATGGCTGCCCAGCCAGTCCTGCCAGGCCGGCCACCACGAGCCCTGCTGCTGCGGGGTCTGGGCCAGCCAGTCGTCGGCGTTGGGCCAACGCTGGCCTTCCGTCAGGGTGGCGATGCGGAACTTGCGGCGGGGATGGCCGGGTTCGTTGACGATGCCGACATTGTGGCCGCCGGTGGTCAGCACGAAGGTCAGCTCCGACGCATCGCTCTGCAGGTGCAGCTTGTAGACGGAGCGCCACGGCGCCACGTGGTCGCGCGACGCCGCCACCGAGAAGATCGGGATGTGGATATCGCTGATCGAGATCGGCCGGCCATCGACGCGGTAGTGGCCCTGGAACAGCTCGTTGTCGCGGTAGAGGTGGCGCAGCAGCTCGGAATGCTGGCGGAACGGCATGCGCGTGCCGTCGGCATTCCAGGCCATCAGGTCGAACAGCGGCTGGCGGTCGCCCAGCATGTATTCGCGCACCATCTTCGACCAGATCAGGTCGCGCGACTTCAACAGCTGGAAGCTGCCGGCGGCCTGCTTGCCGTCCAGATAGCCCTGCTGCCACATCACGTCCTCCAGGAACGACACCTGCGAGGGGTTCATGAACACCGCCATCTCCCCGACCTCGGTGAAGTCGGTCATGGTGGTGAACAGCGTGATGCTGGCCAGCCTGCGGTCGCCGTCGCGGGCCATGGCCGCGGCGGTGATCGTCAGCAGGATGCCGCCCAGGCAATAGCCGACGGCATGGACCTTGGTGTCGGGCACGACCGTGTTGACGACGTCGAGCGCCGCGAGGATGCCCTGCTTGCGATAATCCTCCATGCCCAGGTCGCGGTCTTCCGGACCCGGGTTCATCCACGAGATCATGAACACCGTATGCCCCTGGTCGACCAGGTACTTGACCATGGAGTTATGGGGCGACAGGTCCATGATGTAGTATTTCATCATCCAGGCCGACAGCATCAGCACCGGTTCTTTGCGCACCTTGGCTGTGGTCGGCGAATACTGGATCAGCTCCATCAACCGGTTGCGGAAGATCACCTTGCCCGGGGTCACGGCCACATGCTCGCCGGGCCTGAACGCCTCCGACCCTTCCGGCGGCGCGCCGGTCAGATTGCGCACCGTGTCTTCGTACCAGTACTGGGCGCCGCGCCGCAGGTTGTCCCCGCCTTCCTTCGCCGTCGTCTCGATCACCTCGGGATTGAGGAAGGGGAAATTGGACGGCGCCACCGTGTCCAGCGCCTGGCGGGCGCCGAACTCGACCGCCGCCTCGCCGCGCTTGGACACGCCGCGCACGCCGGTGGTCGCGTTGTGCCACCACTGCTGCTGCAACAGGAACGACTGGTGGATCAGGTTGTAGGGCCAGCGTTGCCAGCCCGGATGCTCGAACCGGTTGTCCTGCGGCAGCGGCGTGATGCAGGGCGGTGTCTCGGGATCGAAGGCCGCGCGCCACGCATAGCTCCAGAACCGCCAGCTCTTGCTGATCGCCCTTTCCGCCAGATGCAGCCGCTTGCCCGGCGCCATGGCCAGATGGGCCGCCCAGTCGAAGGTGTCCATCATCAGCGCGACCGGCGACGTCCCCAGCGTCATGCGCGACAGGGCCGCGTTGGAGGTCCGGTCCAGCGTTTCCCACAGACTCTCCGGCTCCTGTCCGGCTTCGCGCGATTCGGTGAACGGCGAGTCCGGTGCCGGCTGCGCGCGGTCCCTGACCGCCACCGCCTTGGCTGCCTCGATGCCGCCCGCAACGGCCTTGTCACCTTGCGGAAGCGCTGTTGCGACCTCATCCAGCATTGGCCTGACCCCTTCAAGCGCGTTCGCCGGTGCCTGGCCGATGGCAGGCGTATCCGGCCCGCGGGGCCGGCGACGGCACGTCCCGCGGTCGCCTATTGATTTGGGCGGGCGCGCGGCGGCCGCCCTATGCAGATACTGCATTGCAGCATGGCGAGCCCTGTGGGCTGACCATGTCTTTCGCCGGGTCCGGCGCCGTCTTCGCAGGCTCTCGCGCCACGGCAACCGGTGCGCACCCACCGTCCGGCGCGACGCCCGATTGACAGCGGACAACGGCACCCATATGGATTGCAATTGTGCGGCGCATCCGCACCCACCCGGGATATGCGTCAGGCGGGACCCCATGGACGGCTTCAATCGCCAGAAACTGCTCGACATCCGCGCCCATCTGCAGATCGCCCACCATGTTCCGGGACGCATCCGCCTCAGGATCGTTCCGACGATCCTCAGCGCCGTGAAGGGGATGGACCGCGGACTGCTGAAGCTGCCCTTTGCCGAGCTTGAGGGCATCCGGTCGGCCCGCATCAACGCGATCGGCCTCTCGGCCATCGTCGACTATGACGCCGACACCCTTCCCCCGGACTGGTGGGAAACCGCCGTCGAAGGCTCGGATGACGAAGTGCTCGACCTGTCCGCCTCGCTGCACGACCTGTGGGGCGACACCATCGGGGCGTGGAAGACCCGCGCGAGAGCCGCGCACGGCGCAGCCTGAGGGGGGTTGCGCCCGCCGGCCCGGGATGGGCGCGCGCGCCGGACCATCGCCCGGCTTAACGCTGCGCAAGGACCGCCGCCATGCGGACGCCGTTCTACATCCGATTGATCTGGACGCTCGCGGTCAGCGGGGGCTTCCTGATCTTCCTTGCCGCCGGCGAGGTCGAGATCGGCCTGGCCACGCTGGGCATCGTGCTGCTGTGCTTCGCTTGCGAGCTGATGGACAGCTCCCTCGGCATGGGCTACGGCACCACGCTGACGCCGGTGCTGCTGTTGTTCGGGTACGACCCGCTCGAACTCGTGCCGACGATCCTCATCTCAGAGTTCCTCAGCGGCTTCGCGGCGTCGTTCTTCCATGCCGAGGCCGGTAACGTCGACTTCTCCCGCCGCGGCCCGCATCTGCGCCCCGCCGCGGCGCTGGCACTGTGCAGCGTGGCCGGCGTGCTCGCCGGTGTCCATCTGGCCCTGTCGGTGGACAAGGCCGTGCTGACGATCCTGATCGGCTGCGTGGTGCTGGGCGCTGGGCTGTTCCTGCTGGCGTCGGTGCGGCGGACCTTCACCTATCGCCTTTGGAAGGTGCTGCTGCTGGGCATCGTCGCCTCGTTCAACAAGGCCGTCAGCGGCGGCGGGTACGGCCCGTTGCTGACCGGCGGCCAGATCGTCAGCGGCGTCGCCGGGCGCGCCGCCGTCGCCATCACCTCGTTCGCCGAAGGCTTCACCTGCCTGGTGGCGACATTGGCGTTCCTGGTCGCCGGCAGCAGCCTGAACATGGGGCTGCTGGTGCCGGTGGTGACGGGGGCGCTCTTGTCCGTTCCCATCAGTGCGAACATCGTCCGACGCCTTGACGAGCGCCTGATCCGTGCGGCGGTCGCCGGACTGACCATCATCATGGGGCTTGTGACCCTGGGTCGCGCCCTGCTGTAGGGACCCGGGCGACGTGACCCAAGCGGCAAAAGCGCGCTTGCGCGAGCGGGCGGCCAATATCACGCTCATGCTTCGGAAACCCGCCGGATCTGAAGCGAGGCGCCGCCGTTGGCCCAAGACCCCCCGAGAGACGAGACCGAAACCGACAAGCCATCGGGCCCGATGTCCGGCGGCAACGGCCCACCCGATGGTTTCGGCCGCCATTCCTGGCTGAAGCTGGTCTCGTGGCGGGCCCTCCTGGTCGGGCTTGCCATCGTCTTCGTACCGATCGGCGGTGCCCTGCTCTATTCCTATGAGACAGGCCTGGAGGAGACGCAAGACAAGGCCCGCACCCTGGCCAACCGCATGGCGGTACGGGCGAACACCATCCTGGCGAATGCCGAAGCCGCCCTGGCCGACACCGCGTTCGATGCGCGCCTGGGCTGCACCGAGGAGCTGATCCAGGAATTCCGGCTGTCGACGGCCCTGAATTTCGAGGTCCGCTCCATGGGCTATTCCACAGCCGATTTCGTCATCCTGTGCCACCACTGGGGGATGATCGATCCGCCGTTCCGGCTGCCGGTGGAGCCCACGTTCATGCCCCGCTCCGGCGGGCCGATCCGTTTCCTGTTGCCGACGGAGACCTTTCCGACGCCCGGCAACTCCATGGCGATGGTGCTGCGGCTGCGCGACGGCAACTGGACCTATCTGCTGATGGAACCCGAAGTGTTCGTCGACCCCGCCGAACTGGACGATTTCGCCGGCGAGGTGCGCGTGGACCTGGCCATCGCGGGGGAGCCGTTCGTGACCTGGGGACGCACCGACATCGCCACCGACCGATCCCTGGGGGCGGTGGCCCAGGTCGGGTTGTACGACAGCACCGTCAGCGTCGCCGTCCCCCGCGCCGTGGCCATCGGCCGCTGGCGCCAACAGGTCATCGCCAGCATCGGTGTCGGACTTCTGGTGTCCGTCGCGCTGTTCGGGCTGGTCATCGTCACCCTGCGCCGGCGGGTGGAGCAGGTGCAGCGCACCGCCATCGCGCGCGAGATCCAGGCGGCGTCGCAAGTGCAGCGGTCACTGCTGCCGCCACCGCCGCCGCCGGAGTTCCCGATCGACGCCGTCAACCTGCCGTACGGCTTCGTCTCGGGCGATTTCTACGACTACCACCGGCGCGACGACGGGCTGATCGCGTTCACCCTGGGCGACGTGTCCGGCAAGGGCCTGGATGCGGCCTTGCTGATGTCCAAGGCGGTGGCGCTGTTCCGCCATCTGGGCAAGACCCAGCCCGATCCCGGTGCGGTCTTGGCCACCATGAACAATGAACTGTGCGAAACCGCCAGCCAGGGCCGCTTCGTCACCTGCGTCGTCGGCTTCCTTGAGGAAGCGTCGGGGACCATCCGGCTGGCCAATGCGGGGCATATCCCCCCGATCCTGGTGGGGTCGGACCGAACGCCCCGGCAGTTCCAGGCCGAACAGCCGCCGCTGGGGATCCTGGCGGACCTGGACTACCCTTGCGAGACGGTCGCGCTGAACGGGGCCGCATTCTACGTGATCACCGACGGGCTGCTGGAATGCCGCGATGCATCGGGCAGGGAGGTCGGCATGGACGGCATCACCGAGCTGCTGGCCCGCCACGCCGCCGGCGGTCCCGGCGGGGTGCCGCAGCGCGTGGTCGACGAGGTGCAGAACCGCGGCTGGACCACACGCGACGACCTGACCGTGCTGGCGATCAGCACCGCCGCAGGCAACGCCGCAACCGGCGTCGGCGGCGAAGGGAGCCACGACCCGACGACCGCAGGCTGACGGCACGCGCCCGGGACGACGCTCTTGTTTGGCCACATTGGGCGACCATATTGCCAGCCGTCATCCGTGCGACGATCAGCAACGGCCAAGTCTTCGGGAGTGCCCATTGCCATGAGACGGATATGGATCGTCGTGGCGGCGATCGCGTCGGTCGCCATGTCGCTGTCGATGGGCCAGGCGCAGGACCACCGCAAACACCTGGTCGACGAGGGCGAGCCGGGGATCAGCATCTGGGAAGCGCCGCTGGGAACCGCACTGGAACTCACGTTGCGGCGGGACGGCGAGATCTATTGCCAGCGCGCCGGCATCGTCCCGGATGCCCCCAACGCCGGCGGCGCCCGTGTCTTCACGGCCTGCCGGATCGCCGACGCGGATTTCGGCGGCCCGCACACCTGGGAGGTGGAGGTGATCGTGCACGGCACCGACGGGACCAGCCAGTCGTCCGGCCGCGTGCAGATGGAGGTGGACGAGGTTCCCGGCGGCTGCTTCCCGTCCGTGACGCTGGGCGCGCCGTCCGCGATCATCATCCAAGGGTCCTGCGGCTGATGCCCCAGGACGGCCACCATCTACCATAGGCCGTCGGCCTGGCGCCGCCCCGCCATCTCGTCCAGGCGCCGCCGCGTCGGGCCGCTGATGTCGGCCGGCATGGCCTCGGGCGCGAAGAACGCGACTTCGGCGATCTCCAGCGAGTGCATGGGCACGGGCTGCCACTCCCGGATTTCGTAGAGAACGACGTGGTCGCTGCGCTCCGGCCGGAAATTGGCATAGAGGCCGATCATGTGCGCGACATGCTCTGCCGCCACGCCCGCCTCCTCCCGGGTCTCGCGCAGGGCGGCCTGTTCCATCGTCTCCCACCGCTTGACGCCGCCGCCGGGGAAATGCCAGCCGGGCCGGTAGGTGTGGCGGATCATGCAGATGCGTCCCGACCCGTCATAGACGACCGTACGCACGCCCAGCGTTACCGGCCGGCGCAGGCGCATCAGGGCCTGGGACAAGTGGAAGCCGAGCCGCGGCAGCGGGCTTGCCTTGAACAGGCGGGCCAGCATCGCAAGGCGTCCCGATGACGGTGTCGGGCCGCAGGCCCGCCCCTACATCCCGTCCACCAGCACCACATTGCCGATGGAGGCCTGCCGGCGCAGGGCCTTGACGGGCTGGTAGTCCGCCGCCGTGTACCAGGCCCGGGCGGCCTCCATGCTGGGGAACCGCAGGATGATGGTCCGCGGCATCGCCCAGTCGCCTTCCAGAACCTCCAGCGCCCCGCCCCGCACCAGGTATTCGCCGCCGTATCTCTCGATCAGGGCCGGCACCTGGCTCTTGTAGGCCTCATAGGCCTGGGGATCGGTCACTTCGATCTGGGCGATCAGGTAGGCTGCCATCGTCGTGCTTTCCTTGTTCCGGCCCCGTCACCGCCGCAATGCCCGCACATTTCGCCGCAAGGAAATCGCAATGTCCCGGTGAGATGGACAGGTGGTGCCCCCAGGGCCGCGAGGGGGCAGCCCGCAAACAATGCCATGCCGACGGACGGCTGTCTGCCGCCGACCGCAGATCGGATGGACCTATGGCGGAAGAGGAAGCGCATGCCCCGAGGGGCCGGGGTGGACCCGGCGCCACCGGGCTGACCATCGGCTTGTGGGGGACGTTGGCCCTGTTGTTGATCGGCACGGCTAGCCAGATCGTTCCCGCGTGCGGCTTTGCCACGCCCGGCGGCCAGCGGCTGCTGTGGTTCTGCCCGGTCCGGGCGGACGCGCCGCTGACCAGCGTCGAGCTGGACCTGGAGCGCGACCGCCAGCGCATCCTCGACCGCAGGCTCGATACCCTGCGCCTGGCGCTGATCGTGGCCCCCGATTGCCCGCAGCCGCCCGCACCGCCGATGGCCCGGCGCCCGGAGCCCGACCCCGAACCGCAGATCGAACTGGCCGCGCTTCCCCGGCCCGCACCGCCGCCCCCGGTGCTGGAACCGGCGCCCGCGCGTATCCCGGCACCGCCGGTGGAGCCGGCCCGGGCGGAGGATCCGGAACCGGTGATCACGGACGCAGCGCTGCCGGCGGAGCCCGAGCCCCCGCCGCCCGTCGCCGTCGCAGCCCTACCGGTGGAGCCCGCGCCGGACTACACCCCGCCGCGGCCCCACCGCCGCCCGGTCGCGCCGGCCCGGCCCCCGCGACCCGTCCCGCCCGTGGCCCCGCCCGCCCCGCAACCGCGGCCGGCCCCCCAGCCCGCACCGGTACCGCCCGTGATCCCCGTGGTCCAGCCGGCACCGGCAGCCACGCCGCCGCCGCCATCCATTCCCGCGCGCACGCAGCCGGCACCGGCGCCGGCGCCGCCATCGGACTACGAACGCAGGCTGGACCGCGCCGGCGTGCCGGACCGCAACGTGATGGTCACGCTGATATGGGACAACTTCAACGACCTGGACCTGCACCTGATCTGCCCCAGCGGCCAGCCCATCTACTATGCCAACATGCAGGCCTGCGGCGGCCGGCTGGACGTGGATTCCAACGGTCCGGGGCCGGAAACCATGGCGCCTGTGGAAAATGTGAGCTGGGCCGATGCCCCGTCGGGGCACTACCGGGTGGTGGTGCGTCACTTCGCCAATCACGGCAGCCCCGACCCGACGCGCTATCGGGTGCGCGTGCGCGTCGGCGAGCGCGACATGTACTATTCGGGGGTGATCGGACCGGACCAGGACAACATCGTCGCCGAATTCGACATTCCGTAGAGCAGGATGACATCGGGCCGACCCGAACCGGCGTTCTGATCCTGCTCTATCTCAAATGCTTACAGCAGCGGCGCCGTTGGCCGGGTGCGGCGGCGCGATCGGGGCGGGCAGGCAGGGTCGGGGTCACGGGCGTACGCACCCCCCAACGTGATGTGGACGGGCTTTGATGACGGATCAGGGACAAGGGACGGTCGAGGGACGGGCGCGGCGGCGCTTCCCGTGGCTGACGCTCGGACTCTGGGTACTGCTGGCCTTCCTGCTGGCCGGCGTGGGATTCGCCGTCGTCCCGGCGTGCGGGCTCTCCCTGCCGGGGCTGCGGCCATTCCTGCTGTTCTGCCCGGCGGCGGCGGAGATCCAGACCGAGGACCCGGCCCTGGATGCCGAACGGCAGCGCGAACAGGCCCTGCGCCAGCGCCTGGACCGGATGCGCCTGATTCTGGTTGGCGCCCCGGACTGCCCGCAGCCGGAGCCGCCGCCCATCCAGATCGCCCAGGCGGAGCCGGAGCCTGAGCCGCCACCCCCGCCGCCGCCCGAGCCGGAGCCCGAGCCGGTCCCGGAGCCGGACCCCGTGATCGTGCCCGAGCCGGAGCCCGAGCCCGTGATCGTTCCGGAGCCGGAGCCAGAGCCGGACTTCGTGCCGCCGACGCCGACGGAACGGCCGACCGCACCGCCGCGGCCACAGCCGCCGCCCCCACCCCCGCCGCCACCGGAGCCGGAACCCCAGCCACAACCGCCGCCGCCTCCGCCCCCGTCCCCGCAGGACTCGGAATACGACCAGCGGCTGGAGCGGGCCGGCGTGCAGGACCGCAACGTCATGGTCACGTTGATCTGGGACAACGTGAACGACATCGACCTGCACATCATCTGCCCGAACGGGCAGCGCATCTCGTACCAGGCGATGACCGGGTGCAGCGGACGGCTGGACGTGGATGCCAACGGCGGCGGGCCGCAGACGCGCAACCCGGTGGAGAACATCAGCTGGGGCACCAACGCACCGCCCGGGACCTATCGGGTGGAGGTCCACCACTATGCCAACCACGGCGCCCCCGACCCCACCCCCTATCGCGTGCGCGTGCGCATCGGCCAGGAAGAGAGGTACTACAGCGGCATCCTGACGCCCAACCAGCGCACGGGTGTCACCACCTTCACGATCCCGTAGCGGCGCCCCGGCCGGTGGCTCAGACCACGCGGTAGACCCGTCCCGTCTGGGCGCCTTCGACGCTCTTGGCATAGGCCAGCGCGGCGCGGGCGGCGGGCACCGGCTCGAACCCGCGGAAGAACGGGGCAAGCTTGTCCATGGCCTCGGCGATCACGCCGGGGCTGACGACGTTGATGCGCTGGCCCCGCGGCATCTCGATCGCCGCGGCCATGACGAAGCCGTTGACGGCGCCGTTGACCATGGATGCCGAGGTGCCCATGCGGATCGGGTCGCTGTCCAGCACGCCGGTGGTCAGCGTGAACGATCCGCCGTCGGCAATGAAGTCCCGCCCGATCAGCACCAGGTTCACCTGGCCCATCAGCTTGTCGCGAAGCCCGACCTCATAGTCCGCCGCCGCCATCTCCGCGAAGGGCGCGAACTTCACATGGCCGGCCGCCGACACCACCGCGTCGACGGTGCCGATGCTCCGGAACGCCGCAGCGATGGACTCCGCACTGGTGATGTCCAGCGCCACATCGGCGGAGCTGCGCCCCGCGCGGATGATCTCGTGCCGCGGCGCCAGCTCCGCCACCACCGCACGGCCGATCAACCCCGTCGCCCCGACGACCAGTACCCTCATGCGCCACCTCCAGGTCCCGCCAAGCCGGTGCAGCATAAGCCCGCCAGGGTGCCGTGCGCCAGCGCCGGCCGCTTGGGGGTCAGGTCTTCTATTGATATATCTCAATCAAAGACCTGACCCCCAGCAACTTGATCCCCCCTGGCAGCTATTGCTGAACACCGCCGGCGCTGGCACCATCGGGACCGGTTGGACAGCCTTTCGGCGCATGATCGCAGAGGACACGCAGACGATGATCCCTGCCCCGGCCTGCCGCAGCGCGATCGCGCTCGCCGCCCTGGTGCTGGCGCCGCCGGCGCTGGCCCAGGTGTCGTCGGACTGCACCTTCAACGGTATCGCCCTGTGGGGCGACGTCGCGGTCGTGGACAGTTTCCCCGACATCAAGGTTCAGGTGGTCAGCAGCTTCCCCGACCTGCGCGTGCAGCGGGTGACGAGCTTCCCCGACGACTGCGGCCAGTGGCAGATGGTCGACAGCTTTCCCGACTTCACGGTGCAGTTCGTCGACAGCTTCCCCGACATCAAGATCGAGTTCGTCGGCAGCTTCCCCGGCGTCCCGTAGGCGCCGGCGCACCGCCGATCGGCGCGCCCTCACCCCGCCGTCCTGTCCCCGAACGTCTCGGTCGTGAACCGCCAGGCCTTCAGCGTGTCGGACCAATAGCCCTGCGCCAGTCCCGCCTTGGACTTCAGTTGCGCGAGGAACTGGCGGCCGTCGGGCAGGGTGTCCCAGACCTTCGGCAGGAACAGGGCGCGGCGATCGCCGTCGCGGATGATCAGGCCGTCGACCCCCGGGCGCAGCTGTGCCAGCAGGTCGGCCTCCGACGTGAAGGCCAGCGGCCGGTTGTGGCTGAGGATGGAGATGGAGGCGGTGATGCCCGGCAGCTCGTCCTTGGTGAGCGGCTTGAACCGGCGGTCGCTGACGGCGGCCTTGCGGGTGTTGGCGGCGACGTCGGCGGCCAGCGGCAGCATGGGCTGGATGGTGCCGACGCACCCGCGCAGGCGGCCGTTGAGCTCCAGCGTCACGAAGGTGTTGCGCACGGCGCGCAGCGGCAGCGGATAGCCGGACAGGTCGACCGGCGCCTCCGCCTCGCCGGCAACCACGCGTTCCAGTGTCCTGTGGACCAGGCCCATCAGGCGCTCGCGGTAGGGCGCGGGCAGCTGTGCGCCTTCGGCATATTCGAAGGCATAGGCGCCATAGCCGACGACGCGGTCGCGGCTGCCGACGGCGGCATCGCCGGAATTGCGCAGGTCCAGCGTCGTGGCGCGCAGGTCCAGCGCCCGGGCGCGCAGCAACAGGCCGGTGATCGCGCGATAGCCGCAGGCGAAGTGGCCGTTCAGCGCGGCGGGATCGATGGTCTCAATGGCGCGGCTGGCGGTGCCGTCCAGTTTCCGCGCCGTCGGGTCGTCATTGTAGTGGCTGAGGTCGGAACTGATGACGATCAGCGTTTCCGCCCCGCCCCACAGCGCCGACAGCACGCCGTCCACCTGTTCGGCGGTGGCACTACCCACCAGAAGGGGCACTAAGCGGAACTCCTGCAGGACGCGCTGGAGGAACGGCAGCTCCACCTCCAGCGCGTGCTCGCCGTCGAAGGCGGCGTCCAGCACCTGAACGCCGGGCTGTGCCAGGGCGGTGGCCACGCCGTCACGGTCGACCGGCACGTGGCCCAGGGGGGTGGCGAAGGCATCGGCCGCCGGCACGGCCAGGCCCGGGAAGCCCAGGCGGTGTGCCGGCGCCAGCAGCACCACACGCCTGATCTCATGCGCCAGCGCGCGCACCGCCGCAAAGGCGGTGCCGGCAATGGCGCCGGAGAAGACATAGCCCGCATGCGGGGCGATGATCGCCTTGGGGCGCATGTCCCACAGGTCGCCCGCTTCGGACAGATAGCCGTCCACCGCAGCGCCGAGAACGCGCGGGTCGCCGGGATAGAAGCGGCCGGCCACGGCTGGTTGGCGGATTGTCGACATCACCAAGCCCTCACATGTCGCGCATTTGCCGCAAAATAACTTATATATAGTGCATTAGTTGCGAGACAGATGGGAACAGCCAGCGAGAAAACGGAGACGGCGATGGTTTCGCTGAAGCTGGCACGCCGCGCGGGTCCCGCGGCCGCGATCCAAGATACGGTGCCGACGCGCTATTGGCATCGCCTTGATGACGGGCGCATCCAGTGCGACCTGTGCCCGCGGGAATGCCGCCTGCACGACGGCCAGCGGGGCCTGTGCTTCGTACGCGCCTGCGAAGGCGACGCGATCGTGCTGAAGACCTACGGGCGGTCCAGCGGCTTCTGCGTCGACCCCATCGAGAAGAAGCCCCTCAATCATTTCCTGCCGGGCACGCCGGTCCTGTCCTTCGGCACCGCCGGGTGCAACCTGGCCTGCACATTCTGCCAGAACTGGGACATCAGCAAGTCGCGCGAAACCGACACGCTGGCCGACGCCGCATCGCCGCAGACGGTGGCCCGCGCGGCCGCCCGGCTGGGCTGCCGCAGCGTCGCCTTCACCTACAACGACCCCGTGATCTTCCTGGAATACGCGGTCGACGTGGCCCAGGCCTGCCACGCGCAGGGCATCAAGACGGTGGCAGTGACCGCCGGCTACATCCACCGCGAGCCCGCCGTCGACTTCTTCCGGCACATCGATGCGGCGAATGTCGACCTGAAGGCATTCAGTGAGGACTTCTACTGGAGGGAAACCAAGGGCCACCTGCAACCTGTCCTGGACACGCTGAAATTTCTCAAGCATGAAACCAAGGTCTGGTTCGAAATCACCACACTGGTGATCCCCGGATGCAACGACAGCGACCGTGAATTCGACGATATGACCCGCTGGATTCATGCCGAACTGGGCCCCGACGTCCCGGTGCACTTCACCGCGTTCCACCCGGACTATCGCATGCGCGACCGTCCGCGCACACCCGTGGAGACGCTGCTGCGCGCCCGTCGGATCGCGACCGGAAACGGCCTGCACTATGTCTATATCGGCAACGTCATGGATGTCACGGGCGCCAGCACCTATTGCAAGGGTTGTGGGACGCTGCTGATCGGCCGGCAGCATTACGAGTTGCTGGCCTGGGGACTGACCGCCGACGGTACGTGCGCGAAATGCGGGACGCCCGTCGACGGCGTGTTCGAAGCCAAGCCCGGCACGTGGGGGCGCCGCCGCCTGCCCGTGCGCTTGGCGGACGTCGCGACCCCCGCCGCATGACAGCCCTCAGTCAGATTGCCGAAGCGGCGCCGGAAGAGAGTGTCGCGCCGCTGCTGCGGGTGGCCGCGTTGGTCGACCTGGAGCGGGGGCCCAACGCCGGCGGCCACGTGCAGTGCTGGGAGAAGCTGGCGGCGGCACTGGTGCGCCTGGGCCCGCTGGTGGACCTGAGCGTGCATTTTTCGGGCCGGGAGCCGGCGACGGAGACGCTGGGACCGCATGTCCGCTTCGTGAGCCACCGCCCCGCGTTCAGCACCGCCCGGCTGCCGTTCCTGTCGCACATTCCCGACGATACGGATCTGGCCCCCTACCATCGCCGCCTGGCCGCGTCCCTGGCCGACGTGGATGTCATCCACACCACCGATGCCTATTTCGCCTTCGCGCGGACGGCGCTGGGGCTGTCGCGGCGGCGGGGCATTCCGCTGGTCAATTCGATCCACACCGACACGCCCGGCTATTCCCGCATCTTCTGTGCCCAGACGATGGAGCGCGTGTTCGGCCCCGGGCTGGGCGGCGTGATCAACCGCCGCCTGGGCGTGCCCGACCGCATCGCCGCGGGCATGTACCGCCGCCTGGCCCGCCACCAGGCCGGATGCGCCTTCGTGCTGGTGTCCCGCGACGACGAGGAAGCCCGTGCGCGGCAGGTCCTTCCGGCCAGCCGGGTGCTGAAACTGCGCCGGGGTATCGATCGCCACGTCTTCTCGCCGACGCGGCGCGACCGTGCCTGGCTGCATGACAGCTTCGGCATCCCCGCCGACCGCTTCGTCGTGCTGGCGGTGGGCCGGGTCGACCGCGGCAAGAACATCCTGACCCTGGCCGACGCCGTGCGGGTGCTGGTCGACCGCGGGCTACCCATCGTGCTGGTATGCGCCGGGCGTGGCGCCGACCAGGCGGCGGTCCGGTCGCGACTGGGCGATGCCGCCGTCCTGCCCGGCCAGCTGCACCGCGACGTGGTCGCACGCCTCTACGCCGCGGCCGATCTGTTCGCGATGCCGTCGGAAACCGAGGTGTTCGCCAATGCCGTCCTGGAGGCGATGGCGTCGGAGCTGCCGGTGCTGGTGGCCGAGCGCAGCGGCATGGGCCGTGTGCTGCGGGACGGTCGCACCGGCCTGATCGTGCGCGGACCGGGCCCGGCCCCCTGGGCGGAGGCGATCGCCGGCCTGGCGGCGGACCGCGACCGCACCCGGGCGATGGCAACGGCCGCGCGCCGGGCCAGCGAGCTCTTGATCCCAAGCTGGGAACAGGTGCTCACTCAGGACCTGCTGCCGGTTTGGCATGCCGCTGCCCGCCAAGGCTCATGTTCGGCGAACGTATCCTGATCCTGGTGCCGCATCCCGACGACGAGGTGGTCGGCTGCTGTGCCGCCATCGGCCGCGCCCGGGCGGACGGCGCCACCGTGCACGGCCTGTACCTGACCACCGGCGTCCCCACGGCGGACGCCCTGTGGTCCTGGGACCGTCGGCACCATCCGGACATGGTCGCACGCCGCCGCGAGGAGGCGCAGAGCGTTGCCGACACGCTGGGCATCGACGTCGTATCGTTCAGCGACGTGGCGACCCGGCACCTGAAGGCGAACCTGAAGGAGGCACGCGAGGCGCTGATCGAGGCGCTGGACGGGCTGGAGATCGACATGGTCTGGGTGCCGGCCTATGAGGGCGGCCACCAGGACCACGACGTCGCCAACTACCTGGGCCATACCGTCGATCCCCGGGTCGAGGTGTGGGAGTTCGCGGAATACAACAATGCCGGCCACCGCGTGCACAGCCAGCGGTTCGCCAAGCCCAACGGCAGCGAACGCGAAATCCTGCTGACGGCCGAGGAGCAGGCGGCCAAGCGCGCCGCCCTCGGGGCCTATGCCTCGGAGGCACGGAACCTGGGCTATGTGCAGGTCGAGCGCGAGTGCTTCCGCCCCCTCGCCGCCTATGACTACAGCCGCCCGCCCCATGCGGGCCTGCTGTTCTACCAGCGCTTCCAATGGGTGCCCTTCCGGCATCCGCGAATCGATTTCACCAAGCCCGAAGAGGTCTCCGCCGCGATTGCCGGCTTCGCCGCGAGGCCCGCGCCCTGACCCTGCGGCCGGTGCGGGGCTGGCGCGGGGCGCCTTCGCCGGATCAGTCCCTAGTAGATCTTCACCGCGTTATGGCCCGGGCTGCGTTCGTAGACATGGACGTAGTAACCGCACATCGGATTGCGATTAAGATACTCGCAAAGGTAGTCGCGACAGGCAATCGAGGCATCGCGAATGACATACTGCCACAGCGGCTGCATGCCGTGGGTCCTCTTGTCCCGGTGGGAAATACTGATGCTTCCCGCCCATTCCACCGTGAAACCGCTCAAATAATTCTCGGCATAGTGCTGAAAGACGTGCTCATCGTCGATACTGACGCCTGATTTGTTCTCGAAGCACAGTCGCAGGTCCATGCTTGGGCTCCCCCTTTGCGGAACGGCCGCAGATCCGTAGCGGCGGCCAAGATGGGCCATGCGCGGCGCGTCATCAATCGCGACCGCGCCTGTGCACGGTCCACCCCGACGGGGACCGGCGACTGTGCACCGCCTCACAGCCGCGCCTCACGATTCTGTGAGAGGAGATGTCTTCTCGAATAGCGATTGCGCACCACCTATGTGCGCGTGCACAAACCGCGGTCGTCGGCGGGGCCGTTGGGCGGGCCACGTCGACGCGGCGCACGGGCGCCGGTACGCAAGGGACGGGGGGTGGGAGTGACGGAGCGTGTCGACTCGGCGCCATCGGCTGCCGCACTGCCGCGCATGAGGGGACGCCGGCTGGTTTTCCTGGCGCTGGTTTCGGCGATGATCCTGGCCGTCGTCAGCGCCATGGGGCTGATCCTCGGCAGCGACGGCTTCACGATCGTCGAGATCGCGATGCTGGTCCTGTTCACGCTGAACACGCCCTGGGTCGTGATCGGCTTCTTCAACGCCCTGATCGGCTTCGTCCTGCTGCATGCCACGCGCGACCCGATCAAGCTGGTGCTGCCGGTGCGCCCGCCGGCGGACGACGCCCCGATCACCGAGCGCACGGCGATCGTCATGCCGGTGTTCAACGAGGTGCCCGAGCGCATCTTCCGGCACCTGCAGACGGTCGTGGAGAGCCTGGACGGCACCGGCGAGGCGGACGCCTTCGAGATCTTCCTGCTCAGCGACACCCGCGATCCGGCCATCGCGGCGGAGGAGCAGGCGCGCTTCGAACGCTGGCGCGCCGAAGACCGCGCGCCGGACCGCCTGCACTATCGCCGGCGAGAGGACAATACCGGGCACAAGACCGGCAATCTTCGGGATTTCTGCGAACGCTGGGGCGACCGGTTCACCCACATGATCGTGCTGGACGCCGACAGCGTCATGTCGGGGCCGGCCATCGTCAACCTGACGCGCACCATGCAGGCCAACCCGTCACTGGGCATCCTGCAAAGCCTGCCGGTCGGCCTGCCGAGCACCAGCGCCTTCGCCCGGGTGTTCCAGTTCGGCATGCGCCACGGCATGCGCGTCTATGCCACCGGTGCTGCATGGTGGCAGGGCGACGAGGGGCCGTACTGGGGCCACAACGCGATCCTGCGCCTGGGACCCTTCCGCGATCATTGCCGCCTGCCGCTGCTGCCCGGCAAGCCGCCCCTGGGCGGCGAGATCCTGAGCCACGACCAGGTGGAAGCCGTGCTGATGCGCCGCGCCGGCTATGAGGTCCGCGTGCTGCCCGTGGCCCAGGGCAGCTTCGAGGAGAATCCGCCGACGCTGCCCGACTTCCTCAAGCGCGACCTGAGATGGTGCAACGGCAATATGCAGTACCTGAAGCTGCTGCGCCTGCCCGGCATCCGCCCGCTGGGGCGCCTGCAACTGGTGCTTGCCATCCTGATGTATCTCGGCGCCCCGTTCTGGCTGGGCTTTCTCGCCCTCGGGTTCACGCAGGCGGCGATGGGCACGGCCGTCGCAACCGAAACCGCTGCTTCGGCCCTGATCGGCACCGCACCGTCGGAACTGGCGATCGGTCTGTTCATGGTGATGATCGCCATGTCCATGTCGCCGGTGCTGTTCGGCGTGGCCGACGTGCTGTGCGACCGGCGACGGCGGCAGGCCTACGGGGGTGCGGGTGCGCTGATCGGCGGTGCGGCGGCACAGCTGCTGTTCGGCGTGCTTCTGGGCCCGATCCTCAGCATCGCCCACACCATCTTCATTGTCGGCCTGCTCTTCGGCCGCTGCGCCGGTTGGGACGCCCAGACCCGGGACGGCCACCGCATCAGTCTTGGCCAGGCATTGCGCGGGCTGTGGCCGCAGACGGCGACCGGCGTGGCCGTGACGGCCGGCCTGGCGGCAACTGCCCCTTCGGTCCTGCCATGGGCAGCGCCGATCTGCCTGGGCCTTGTCCTGTCGGTTCCGTTCGCCTGCATCACCTCCAGCCCTGCCTTGGGCAGGAGGCTTCAGCGCCTGCGCGTCTGCGCAACGCCGGAGGAGCGCCAGCCACCGCCGGTGGTCCGGCGGCTCGGCCTGCGGGCACTGACCGGCTACCCCGGCACGCCGGAGCGCCCGGCCGTCGGCGAGCCGGTGGCGATGCGCGTACGGTCCCGCTGATCGTCCAGCCCCGCGGCGTATCCCCGCAGCGCCGCCCGCAGCAGGGCGAGCGGCACGGTCGGTGCCGCCGCTTCGCAGCGATGCGCGCCGTCGGTCACGACGGCATAGGGAAACATGCCGCGTGCGTCATAGCCGATATGGCAGGACCATCCGGGCAGCATCCGCGTCACCACCCACCGGCTGTCGTCCACCGATGCGGTGAAGGCCCGGCCGCGGCAGGCGTCGGGATTGCCCACGATCTCCGCGATGGCTCGGTCGAGGTCCCGGTCATGGCCGCTCGCTTGCTCGAGCCGCCGCAGGACGGCCTCCATCGTGGCGTCCACGGGGGTGCCCTCCATTCGCACCTGGGATGGGGCGTGATCATAACCGATGCCGCCCGCGCAAGGGGCGGCAATCCGCACAGCACCGCTATTGGGCGGCTTCCGCCAGTTCGCCCCGGCCCGACAGCGACGCGGCACCGGCAAGGGCGACGAGGTCTTCCGGCGGCAGTGGCCGGCTGAACAGATAGCCCTGGGCATAGGCGCAATTGCGCGATTGCAGGAAGCTCAGCTGCTCTTCCGTCTCCACTCCCTCAGCCACGACGCGGATGGCGAAGCTCCGCGCCAGCGCGATGATGGCGTCGACAACGACCGCATCGTCGGCGTCGGTGGTGATGTCCATGATGAAGGACCGGTCGATCTTCAGGCCGTCGATCGGCAGGCGCTTCAGGTAGCTCAGCGACGAATAGCCGGTACCGAAATCATCGACCGAGAGGTGGACGCCGATCCGCCGCAGCTCCTCCAGCCGGTAGTTGGCATGGTGCTCGTCGTCCAGCATCAGGCTCTCGGTGATCTCGATCGTCAGCCGGTCGGGCGCGAGATCGGTATCCTCCAGCACCTTCTGCACCAGCTGCGGATAGTCCGACTGCTGGAACTGCATGGCCGACACGTTGACGGCAACACCAAGCCCGGGCAGCCCCTCGTCGTCCCACAGGCGGGTCTGGCGGCAGGCGGTCCGCAGCACCCATTCGCCAAGGCCGACGATCAGGCCGGTTTCCTCGGCAATGGGGATGAACACGTCGGGCGGGATCATGCCGTAGGTGGGATGGGGCCAGCGGACCAGCGCCTCGACACCGACGATGCGCCGCGTCGCGGTGCTCATGATCGGCTGGTAGTGCAGGACGAACCCCGACTCCTCCAGCGTCTGGCGAAGCTGGCGCTCCATCTCCTTGCGGCGGATGGCCTGGGCGTTCATTTCGGGCTGGAACAGGACAAAGCCGTTCCGGCCCGCGTCCTTGGCCCGATACATGGCGATGTCGGCGTTGCGCAGCAGGCCTTCGACCGTGTCGGCATCGTTGGGATAGAGGGTGATGCCGATCGAGCACGAGATGACCTCCTCCCGCCCGTCCAGCGTATAGGGGATCGACAGGTCGCGCAGGATCTTGCGCGCCACCGTCTCGACGTCGCCGGGTTCCGCCAGGTTGGGGATCACGACGGTGAATTCGTCACCGCCCAGCCGCGCCACCGTATCTGACGACCGGAGGCTGGTTTCCAGCCGCCGCGCGGCTTCCGCCAGCAGCTGGTCGCCGGCCCTGTGGCCCAGGGCATCGTTGACCCATTTGAAGCGGTCGAGGTCGATGAACAGGACGGCGACCAGCCCGCCGGTCCGCTTGGACGCGGCGATGGCCTGGCTCAGCCGGTCGATGAACAGCGTGCGGTTGGGCAGGCCCGTCAGGGCGTCATAGTTCGCCTGGTGGCGGATGACGGCCTCGGCCCGCTTGCGCTCGGTGATGTCGATGCCGCTGGCCACCAGATATTCGATCTCCCCCGCGGGGTTGCGCAGCAGAGAATTCGACCAGGCGACGATACGGACGATCCTGTCCTTCTGAACGATGATCGCCTCATGCTGGGCAGGGACGGATGCCGCGTCCAGATCCTCAAACCAGCGGCGCACGGTGCCGGATTCCGTTTCCGGGAACAGGAACTCGAACACCGGCTTGCCCTGGACTTCCTCGAAGGCATAACCCGTGAGGTCCGAGCACGCCCGGTTCCAGCGTACGACGCAGCCGCGGCGGTCGAGGACCACCAGCAACGCCGCCTCGCTGTCCAACACGGCATCGATGAAGTTGCGCTCCTTCGTCAGCGCCGCCTCGGCGCGGCGAAGGGCCGTGATGTCCTGGACCACGGCGATGGCGGAACTGTTCGCCGTGGCTTCGTTGGGCAGCCAACCGACATTCACCGTGCCCCACACGCCCGACCCGTCACGGTGGCGGTAGCGCCGCTCGGCGGAATAGCCGGGGATCTCGCCCGTCCGCAGCTTGGCGTATTGTCCTTCGAATTCCTCCACCTCGTCGGGGTGGATCAGGCTGAAATAGCTGGTGCCCGCGATCTCGGCGACGCGATAGCCCAGCATCTCGGCAAAGGCGGCGTTGGCGAAGCGGATCGTCCCCATCTGGCCGATCAGGACGATGCCCGCGCCCGACATCTCCATCAGCGACCGGAAGCGTTGCTCGCTGACAGTCAGGGCGTCGGTCGCCCGCTCGCGCTCCCGAGCCAGCCGGCATCGGTTCACGCTGCGGTCGATCACCGCTTCCAGCAGGTCCAGGGCGCAATCATCGTCGCCGACGACGGCATAGTCCTCCGCCCCGCGTTTCAGCGACAGGGCCGCCAGGTCCAGCTCGTCCGGCGCCACCACCATCACCGCCGGCAGGCCCGGGCAGTGTCTGGCGAGGGCGTCCAGGATACCCAGTCCGTCCGGCCGCAAACTCACCAGCGCCAGGTCGGCGCCCTCCGACCGCAGGCACGCCAGGCCGCCATCGATGTCATCCGCCACGGTCACGGATACGCCGTTGCGCGCCAGGCGCTGGCTCACCTTCGCTGCCCGGGCGGCGTCCGGCTGGAAGAAGACCACCCGCGCGCCGCTGGCCCTCGGCGAGGGCTGCGGCACCGGCACCGGGCGGACGTCGATTTCGCCGGTCAAATCCACTGTGCCCCCGGGCGGCATGTCGGCTGCTGGATCGGCGGCATCGCCACGATCGCCAGGGCTCGCACTGTTGTTACGTTGCGAGACTTGACAATTCCATGTGGCGCTGCACCCTTCCCGATCGAGGGATGGGTTGCCGGTCGAATCCTCACGGGGAGAGTACAGCACATGATGCTCTATTATCGAATGGGCCCGATCAACCCGAAGCATCCAACGAAGAAGCTAATTTTCGTTTAACTGACCGCCCCCCCTCCGCGGCGCCAAAGTCGACCGCAGTCTTCTTGGAAAATATGGATGGCAATTAACTGATACATCTGCCAACCAGTATCAACCTTGGTAAACAATACGTTAACCATGTGCTCATAGACTGCCTCTGCAATGGGATCGCTGAAGGGTTTGCGCTTGCGCCGTAACGGGGGATTGCGAGCCTTGGTCGCCGCGGGGGTCGTGCTTATGGTCGGCCTGTCCGTGATCTGGGGCGACCGTGTGGCGCAGGAGCACTATCGTGCGACCTTGCGCGAGGGCGTTTCGCACCAGATGGCCACGATCGTAGCCCGGCTGGAGCGGGTGCTGCAGGCGCGCCTGTTCCTGGTGACGGAACTGGCGGCGCTGGCGCGGCTTGACCCGGAGCAGACGGTCGAGGATTTCGAGGCGTTCGCCAGCCGCGCCCTCGAGCTGGGCAGCGGCGTCAGGGCGCTGGCGCTCGCCCGGGACGGCGTGATCCGCGACGTGTACCCGCCGTCGGGTATGGAATCGCCGGTCGGGTGGGACCTGGGCGGGCTGGCCGACAATCCATCGGGCGCACAGGACGAGGCAACACGCCGCAGGCTGCTGCTGGCAGGCCCGGTCCCCCTGCCCGACGGCGGAACGGCGCTTGTCGCGCGTTTGCCCGTCTTCCGGTCCGCTGAGGGCGGCGCCAGCTCCGACCTCTGGGGCTATGTCATCGGTGTCCTTGACCTGGAGTCCATGGCCGTGGAGGCCGGGCTGGGGGACGAGGGGCAGTTCCGCTATGCGCTGCGCGGCCGCGAAGGGCCGGACGGCAGGGAGACCACCATCCTCGGCGAGGCGAGCCTGTTCGACGAGGATCCGGTGATCGACACCGTCTCGTTCCGCGAGGGGTCGTGGATCCTGGGGATGGTGCCGCACAACGGCTGGGGCGCGGTGCGCCCGAACGCGCTGTGGTTCCGTCTGTTCGGCTTTGCCGCCACGGTGCTGACGGCGCTCAGCATGTGGGTGCTGGTCCGCTACCCGATGCGGCTGGAACGCGAGATCCTGGAGCGCCATCGCTACGAGCGCGACCTGGTGGAGGCACGCAAATCGGCCGACAAGGCCAACCAGGCCAAGTCGGAATTCCTCGCCTCCATGAGCCACGAGCTGCGCACGCCGCTGAACGCCATCCTGGGCTTTTCGGAGATCATCCGGGACGAGGCCCTGGGCGCCCGCGCCCATCAGCGCTACCGCGAATACGCAGCCGACATCCACGATAGCGGCCTGCACCTGCTGTCCCTGATCAGCGACATCCTGGACCTGGCCAAGATCGAGGCCGGCAAGCGCGAGCTGAAGCTGGAGGCCATCGAGACCAGGGCCGAGCTGGACAAGCTGGTCCATCTGGTGCGCGAGCGCGCCGGACGCCAAGGTCTGTCGGTGGACCTGGACGTGTCCGACAACGTGCCCGTGCTGTGGGCGGACCGCCGCGCCTTCGGCCAGATCATGCTGAACCTGCTGTCCAATGCGGTGAAGTTCACGCCGCCTGGCGGCCGGATCCGGGTGTCCGCCGCCGCCAACGGCGATGGCGGCGTCAGTGTCGCCGTCGTCGACACCGGCTGCGGCATACCGCCGGACCAGCTGGAGCGTGTCATCCGGCCGTTCGAGCAGGTGGTGGGCCGGCGTGACGCCACGCGCGAGGGCACGGGGCTGGGCCTTGCCATCGTCGATCAGATGATGGCGCTGCACGGCGGGCGGCTTCAGCTGACCAGCCGTGTCGGCCTGGGCACCCAGGCAACGGCGGAATTCCCCCCCCACACCGAGGCTGCCTAGCCCGCACTTCTCACACCCGCCACGGTCTGCGTCGCGTCCAGGCGTCCGGCCGCTGCGTCGCAAGCCTCGACCGTAGCCACCGCTACGCTTTTCGGCTTGCTCCTGACGGCCGGACGCCTGGACGCGACGCAGACCGTGGCGGGTGTGAGAAGTGCGGGCAAGCCCAGCTGCCGGGCTGGGGCATGCCAGCCATGCATGCGCCCGTGGGGGATTGCCCGCGGGCCGGCGCTGCGCCATCAGAAGGCGGCAGGATACAGGCAGGTCAGCGGAGGGAGGCGATCATGCGCGCAGCAGGCGGCACGACGGGGGCGCGGCTTCTGATCGATGCGCTGGTGACACATGGCACGACGATGGCTTTCGAGGTGCCCGGCGAAAGCTACCTGGCGGCGCTGGATGCGCTTTATGACGTCCGCTCCGACCTGCGCCTGATCGTCTGCCGTCAGGAAGGCGGCGCCACCTACATGGCCGACGCCTATGGCAAGCTGACGGGCAAGCCCGGCATCGCCTTCGTCACGCGTGGCCCCGGTGCTGCGAACGCCGCGGTCGGGGTGCATACGGCCCGCCAGGACAGCACGCCGATGATCCTGTTCATCGGCCAGGTTGCACGGTCGATGGCCGACCGCGAAGCGTTCCAGGAGGTCGACTTCCGCCGCATGTACGGCCAGCTCGCCAAGTGGGTGGCCCAGATCGACCGCCCCGAACGCGTGCCCGAATACATCGCCCATGCCTTCCAGGTCGCGACCTCCGGCCGGCCGGGGCCGGTGGTGCTGGCATTGCCGGAGGACATGCTGGCGGAGGAGACGACGCCGCCGTCACGGCTGCCGGGCCAGTATCGGGCGGTGCAGGCGAGCCCGGGGGCGGAGGATCTGGCCACGCTGCGCGGCTGGCTGGAGGCGGCGGAACGCCCGCTGATCGTCCTTGGCGGCCCCACCTGGACCCCGGAGGCCGTGGCCGACATCACCGCTTTCGCCGAAGCCTGGGCCCTGCCCGTCTCGGTTTCGTTCCGGGCGCAGGACTGCCTGGACAACCGCCACCGCTGCTATGTCGGCGATATCGGCATCGGCATCAATCCGAAGCTGGCCGCGCGGGTGCGCGAAACCGACCTGATGGTGGTGCTGGGACCGCGGCTGGGGGAGATGACGACCGGCGGCTATACGCTGCTGGAGCCGCCGCGCCTGCCCCTGCGCCTGGTCCATGTCCATCCGGGGGCGGAAGAGCCGGGCCATGTCTACCAGCCCGATCTGGGGATCGTCGCCGGCATGCCGCAGATGGCCCGGGCGCTGCGGGCGCTGGCGCCGCCGGCCGAGCCGCGCTGGCGGGCGCGGACCGCCGACATGCGGTCGGACTACCTGGAGAACATGCTGCCGGTACCGACCCCCGGCGACGTCAACCCGTCGGAGGTGGTGGCCCACCTGAACCGGGTGATGCCGGAAGATGTGATCGTCACCAACGGCGCCGGCAATTTCAGCGGGTGGGCGCACCGGTTCTTCCAGTACCGTCGCTACCGCTCGCAGCTGGCCCCCACCAACGGCTCCATGGGCTATGGCGTGCCGTCGGGCGTGGCCGCCAAGCTGGCCGCGCCCGACCGCACAGTGATCAGCTTCAACGGCGACGGCTGCTTCCTGATGAACGGGCAGGAACTGGCGACGGCCGTGCAGCACGGCGCCGCGCCGATCTTCCTGGTCTTCAACAACGGCATGTACGGCACCATCCGCATGCATCAGGAGCGGGAGTATCCGGGCCGCGTCCACGGGACCAGTCTGGTCAATCCGGACTTCGTCGCCTATGCGCAGGCCTTCGGCGCCCATGGCGAGCGTGTGACGAAGACGGCCGACTTCCCCGAGGCGCTGGAGCGCGCCCAGGCCGCCGGCCGCGCCGCGGTGATCGAGCTTGCCATCGACCCGGAAGCCATCACCAGCCGCACGACGCTCAGCCGCATTCGCGAACAGGCGCTGGCCGGGCAGGGATAGGGCGGCGAGGCCGGCTCACTCCGGCCCGGTGGAGCGAACCGGCGTCGGCGTATCCCAATAATGGCAGGCGGCGCGGTGCGCCGGGGCGACGGCTTGCAGCTCCGGCACCACTTCCGCGCACCGCTCCGCCGCCTTGGGGCAGCGCGTGCGGAAGATGCAGCCGGAGGGCGGGTGCAGCGGCGACGGCAGGTCGCCTTCCAGCACGATGCGCGCCTTCGCCCGTTCCGCATCCGGGTCGGGCAGCGGCACGGCGGAGATCAGCGCCTGCGTGTAGGGATGGCGCGGCGAGTCATAGAGGGCGTCGCTGGGCGCCATCTCCACCAGCTTGCCCATGTAGAGCACCATGATGCGGTGGCTGATGTGGCGGACGACCGACAGGTCGTGGCTGATGAAGATCAGCGACAGCCCGAACTCCTTCTGCAGGTCCATCAGCAGGTTGATGATCTGCGACTGGATGGAGACATCCAGCGCCGACACCGGCTCGTCACAGATCACCAGCTTGGGGTTCAGGATCATCGCGCGCGCAATGCCGATGCGCTGGCACTGGCCGCCGGAGAATTCGTGCGGGTAGCGGTTGATCATCTCCGGCATCAGGCCGACCGTGCGCATCAGGTCGCCGACGCGCTGGCGTACCTCGTCCCTCGACAGCGCACCGTGGAAAGTGCGCAGCGGTTCGGCGATGATGTCGCCGACGGTCATGCGCGGGTCGAGCGAGGCCAGCGGATCCTGGAAGATCACCTGCATGTTGCGCCGGTGCTGGCGCATCCGGGCCGGCGGCGCTGCGCGCAGGTCTTCGCCCAGCCACAGCACCTGTCCCGACGTCGTCGGGATCAGCCGCAGGATGGCCCGGCCCAGGGTCGACTTGCCGCAACCGCTCTCGCCGACGACGCCCAGTGTCTCACCCGGCGCAAGGTCGAAGGTGACGCCGTCCACCGCCTTCAGGGTGTCGCGGTGGGTCGCCAGCAGGTGGCGCCGCGGCATGCGGAAATGCACCTTGAGGTCGCGCACCGACAGCAGCGGATCCGCCGCCCCGCGAACCGCCTCCACCGCCGTCATGGCATGGCATCCAAATGGCAGGCCTTCGCACGCCCCGGCCCGGTGGGCCGCAGCGCCGGGTCCGTCTCGGAACAGGGTGCGAAGGCATGGGAACAGCGCGGTCGGAACGGGCAGCCCTTGGGCAGGCGCTGCAGGTTCGGCGGCTGGCCGGGGATGGAAACGAGGCGTTCCTTCCGCCCGGCCGCCAGGCGCGGCATGCTGTGCAGCAGGCCGACGGTGTACGGGTGCTGCGGGTCGTAGAAGATCTCCCGCACGGCGCCTTCTTCCACCACCGAGCCCGCGTACATCACCATCACCCGATCGGCCAGGCCCGCGATGACGCCAAGGTCGTGGGTGATCAGCACGATGGATGTGTTGAACTCACGCTTCAGCGTCTGCATCAGGTCCAGGATCTGGGCCTGAACCGTGACGTCCAGCGCCGTCGTCGGCTCATCGGCGATCAGCAGGTCGGGCTGGCACAACAGCGCCATGGCGATCATCACCCGCTGGCGCATGCCGCCGGAGAACTCGTGCGGGTACATGCCGATGCGCCGCGCGGCCTCCGGGATGCGCACCAGGTCCAGCATCTCGATCGACCGCTTCAGCGCCTGGCGCTCGCCCATGCCCTTGTGCAGCACCAGCACCTCGGTCAGCTGGCGCGCCACCGTCAGGAAGGGGTTCAGCGACGTCATCGGGTCCTGGAAGATCATCGACATGCGCGATCCGCGCAGGCGGTTCAGCTTGGCCGCCGGCAGGCCCAGGATGTCCTGGCCCTTGAAGCGGACCCGGCCGGTGGCGTTGCCGTTGGAGGCCAGAAGCCCCATCACGGACAGGAACACCTGGCTCTTGCCCGACCCGCTCTCGCCGACGACGCCCACGGTCTCGCCCCGGGCGACGGTGAAGCTGACATCGTTGACGGCGCGGACCTCGCCATCGGGCGTGTCGAAGCGCGTGTTGAGGCCGGCCACCTCCAGCACCTGCTCCGCCATGGCGGCTGCCGGCACGGGGTCCACTGCGGGCGAGGCGGCGGTGCTGTTCATCGGTCTTTCGGATCAAGGGCGTCGCGCAGGCCGTCGCCGATGAAGTTCAGGCAGAACAGGGTGACGGCCAGGAAGACCGCCGGGAACAGCAGCATCCAGGGGGCGGCCACCATGTTGTTGGCGCCGTCGGCAATCAGCACGCCCCAGCTCGTCATCGGCTCCTGCACGCCGAGGCCGAGGAAGCTCAAGAAGCTCTCCAGCAGGATCACCTTGGGCACCATCAGCGTCATGTAGACGACCACCGGGCCCAGCGCGTTGGGCACGATATGGCGACGGATGATCTTGGGCGTACCGACACCGGCCGCCAGGGCCGCTTCGATGAACTCCTTGCGCTTGATGCTCAAGGTCTGGCCGCGGACGATACGCGCCATGTCCAGCCATTCGATGGCGCCGACGGCAATGAACATCAGGAAGATGTTCCGGCCGAAGAACACCATCAGCAGAATGACGAAGAACATGAACGGGATCGAATAGAGGATGTCGACGAACCGCATCATCAGGTTGTCGGCGCGCCCGCCCAGATAGCCCGCCGTCGCCCCATAGGTGACGCCGATGACCAGGCTGACGAAGGTGGCCAGAAGGCCGATCATCAGCGAGATGCGCCCTCCATAGAGGACGCGGGTCATCAGGTCGCGGCCGTTGCTGTCGGTGCCGAACAGGAAGGTGTAGCGTTCCAGCGTCGCCTCGATCACCATGCGGCGGCCATCTTCCGAGGTCTCGACCACCTCGGCCCCGCGGAAATCGCCGGACCGGTCGATCGACCGGACGATGCGCGGATCCAGCGCCTCCTCGCCCGTCAGCACCAGGCGCATGGTGTCGCCGTCGACCGTCAGCTCCTCCACAGTGCCGCCCGACCGCCGCAGCGCCCGGTCCACCATCGCCGTCACCGCATCGCCGTGCGGATAGGGCTGAAAGCTCGGCGCAACCCGGATGTACGACCGGTAAACCTGGTCGTAGTGGTGTGGCGACAGCCACGGACCCAGCAGCGCCATCAGGGCGACGACGGCCAGAATCACCATGCTGACGACGGCCGCGCGGTTGGCCAGCAGCCGCCGGCGGGCATCCGCCCACAGGCTGCGGCCCTGGATCGCCGCGCCCTCTTCGGGCGCCTGGTCGAAGGGGATGGTGGTCATCGCCGGGCCGCCCTCAATCGTACCGGACCTTGGGGTCGAGGAACCCATAGATCAGGTCGACCAGCAGGTTGAAGATGACGATGAAGGTGGCGATCAGCACCACGGTACCCATCACCAGCGTATAATCCCGGTTCAGCGCCCCCTGGACGAAATAGCGCCCGACGCCCGGCACGCCGAAGATCGTCTCGATGACGACGGACCCGGTCAAGAGGGCCGCCGTCGCCGGCCCCAGATACGACACCACGGGCGGCAGGGCCGCGCGCAGGCCGTGGCGGAAGATGACGACACGCTCCGGCAGGCCCTTGGCCCGGGCAGTGCGGATGTGGTTGGAGCGCAGGACTTCGATCATGCTGCCGCGCGTCAGCCGCGCGATGATCGCCAGCTGCGGCAGGGCCAGGGTGACGATTGGCAGGATCTTGTTCTCGATCGCCCCCTCCCCCCAGCCGCCGGCCGGCAACCAGCCCAGATAGACGCCCAGCAGCAGCGACAGCAGCGGCGCGGTGACGAAGTTCGGGATGGTGATCCCCACCATCGCCCCGCCCATGATCGTGTAGTCGGTGCGGGTGTTCTGCCGGAGGGCGGCGATGGAACCGAGGAAGGAACCGAGGACGAGTGCCACCAGCAGCGCCGTGCCGCCGAACTGGATCGACACCGGCAGGCCGTTGGCGATCAGCTCTGCCACCGTGAAGTCGCGATAGACGAAGGACGGGCCGAGATTGCCGGCCAGCAGGCTCTTCAGATAGAGCCCGTACTGCACGATCAGCGGCTCGTCCAAATGATAGATGGCGCGCAGGTTCTGCAGGATCTGTTCCGGCAGCGGCCGTTCCAGGTCGAACGGTCCGCCCGGTGCCAGCCGGATCATGAAGAAGGCAAGCGTGACGATGATGAACAGCGTCGGGATGGCACTGAAGAGCCGGCGAACGGTATAGCTCAACACGGGCGCACGCGACCTTGGCAACGAAACGCTTTCCGGGCCAGCAGCATAGGCTTCCCCGACGATCCCAGGACCGATGATGAGCACAACCGGGCGAGCCGGCGCAACGCAATTCTCGGTCGGGAATCCCCAAGCCGGTGCGTCGCGTTGCGGCAGGGCGCACGATGCATGCCCGGGCCGGGGCCGGGACCGGCGCTACAGTGCCGGCTCCGGCTCCCGCGACCAGGAATAGCCTTCCGCACCGTGATAGAAGCCGTCGGCGAAGGGAAGGTCGGGGCCGGTGCGCGCCAGGCGCCGCGTGGCCTCCTGCGGCGTCATCGCACCGTCCAGGACGGCGCGGAACAGGCGGGCGACCTCGACCATGTCGCCGCTGTGCGGCGACAGGCGGAACGCCGCAATCCCCATCCCGCGCAGGCCGTCCAATTCGTGCAGCAGGTTCAGGCAGGGATGCGACAGCGTCTGGATGCCGTTGACCGCAAGGAAGCTGCGGCCGTCCAGGGTCTTCAGATCTATCCCGTCGGGGTCTTCCTCGCAGACGAACCGGCAGGTGTCCTTGATTCGCCCATGGGCACGCGCGTGATAGCAGCGGGCCGAAAGCGCCAGCGGTACGCGCCCGTAGACCTGCACCTCCAGCGTCACCCCCAGGTCCCGCGCCGCCTGGCCCAGCACCGCGACGGAGGCCTTGGGCAGCTCCGGCGGCAAGGTGACATGCGTGGCGTTGTTGCCCGCCAGAAATGCCAGTGTGTCTTCGTTGTAGGTATTGACGAAGGGGCCGATGGCGTGCGGCCGCCCGTCGAGAAACCACAGGGCCGAGGCATCGTTGGCCTCAACGAAGACCTCCCCGGCGCCGGCGACGCTCTCGGCCACCTGCAGGTCCAGCCGGCTCATCACCTCCGCCAGGGTGGAATAGACCACCCGCTTTCCGCCCGCTTGCAGGCGGTCGGCAACCTCCGCGACATGGGCCTCGAAATACGGGGCGCGCTTGGAGCAGACGACCTCGCCCAGATAGACCGTGTCCACCGCGGCCTCGTCGGCGATGCGGAAATAGAAATCGCGCCTCGTTTCCGCCGGCCAGTGGAACAGCAGCGGTCCCAGGGTCAGGCCGGCCCGGCCGTCGGCGACGTTGTCGGCTGTTCCCATCGCTACCTCCATGCCTTGCTGCGAAAGGCGCCCTGCGTCTCGCGATGGCCTTCGGTCAGGGCCAGCAGGTTGTCCAGGCCCGGCTCGCGACCCGCCATATAGGCGTCGACGGCGCGCCGGAAGGCGGCGACCACGGCCTTCACATAGGCGCGCGAGCGCTGGCGCCCCTCGATCTTCAGGGCCGTCACCCCGGCGCGCATCAGGTCGGGCAGCAGGCGCGTGAGGTTGAGGCTGACCGGCTCCTCGAAGGCGTAGTAGCCGCTCTTGGCCTTCGTGCAGTAGCGGCCCTTGCAGACGGTGGGATAACCGGCACTCTCGCCGCGGGCGAAGCGGTCGATGGTGAACTGGCCCAGCTTCGTCACCAGCGCGCCGTCGGCATCCTCGCTGTAGTGGACATCGCCAGCCGGCGAGCAGACGCCGTCCATGTTGGTCGACTGCCCGGTGACATAGCTGGACAGGCTGCACCGCCCCTCGGCCATCATGCCGATATTGCCGAAGATGAAGGCTTCGATCTCGCACGGGATGCGGCTGTGCAGGTCGCTGATTTCCTTCACCGTCAGGATCCGCGGCAGCACCACCCGCTTGATGTCGAATGCCCGGCAGTAGAAGCGGATCGCCTCGGGCGACGAGGCACCGGCCTGCACCGAAAGGTGCAGCCGCTGGCCCGGATGCGTGCGGGCCGCATACTGGGCAACGCCGATATCGGCGACGATGATCGCATCCGCCCCGGCGGCCACGCCGATATCGACGGCCTCCTTCCACTCTGCCGTGCGCCCGGCCGGCGGGAAGGAGTTCACGGCCAAGAGGACCTTCGCACCCCGCCCATGGGCATAGGCGACGGCCTGGCGCAGCTCCTGCGCCGTGAAGTTCAGGCCGGGGAAGTTGCGGGCATTGGTCGGTCCCTGCAGGCCGCAGTAGACCGCATCGGCCCCCGCATCCACGGCCGTCCGCAGGGCAGAAGGTGTGCCGGCCGGGCACACCAGCTCCGGCCGGTGCATGTCGGGCGTCGTCATCGATGGCTGCTCCTGAAAGTGCGCAGCCGGCCGAGTGCGGCGCGCATGGGGCGGGACAGCGGGCCGGCGTGCCCCGCGATGTCGTCGGCCAGCGGCACCTCCATGTCGTCCAGCGCATTGCGCAGGGCGACGACCGCCGCCGTATCGCCATCCACTCGCAGGTCGCGGCTGAAGAACAGGGCGTCGCTGTCGACCTGCCCGTCGATCAGCTCCAGCAGGGTCAGGAAGGTTCCGCAGATCCTGGCGTCGTGGGGCACGGCCTCGCTGCGCCGGTGGGGCGTCAGCGACGGCCTGTACCGGTACGGGCGCAGCAGCAGCACAAAGGGCAGGTTGACCGGATCGATCAGGATGCGCTTGCCCCCTTCCGGCCCGAGGCGACCGAACAGCTCGGGATGGCGGCCGGCGACACCGGCGACGATCGCCGCGAAGAGCGGCCGCAGCAGGAACAGCGGTACGGGTTCAAGTGCCCGGCGCGGCAGGTCCTGATAGCGGCGGCCGGGCTGGGACGACCCGGGGACTGTCGCGGCGCCGGGATATGGCCGGGCGGACCCGGCGTGTCGGAATGCCGGTTGCATGGACGTAGACCGATGGCGGCGTCACGGGATGACGGCGGTGCGGCCGGCTTCCGCCGACGGTCGGCCACGCGCCCGCAGGCAACCCCGGATCCTGCACTGACGCCGATGCCGGGCCTGCACACCCACCGGCAGGCCGGCGGGTCGATGCAGCCTTACGGCAAGCCCTGCCGATCCTCAAGCGCTATCGGGTCGGTCAATTGACCATGGGATTTCTACGGATTCCGGCCGATGGCAGGCCGGGGCGCGGACGGACCGCCGTGGCGGCAGCCCCCCACCCGAACCCTCCCCCTTCGAAGGGGGAGGGTCTCCCGGCTGTCCGGAGGCGTTAGTCCGCCAGGCTCAGGAACCGGGTGGCGTGGACGTTCTGGATGTTGTCTTCCCAGCCCTGCACCTTCGTCGAGACCAGGTTCAGGGAGACGTAGTAGTAGATCGGCAGGTACGGCAGTTCTTCCATGAAGATCTGCTCGGCCTGGTAGAGCAGTTCCGCCCGGGCATCGAGGTCGATGGTCTGGGCGGCCTCATCCATCAGCCGGTCGTACTCCTCGTTGCAGAAATGGGCGTAGTTGAAGCCGGTGTTGTCGCATTCGACCAGGAACAGGAAGTTCTGCGGGTCGTTGTAGTCGCCGATCCAGCCGGCCCGGGCGACGTCGAAATCGCCGCCGTCGCGCAGATGGGCGTAGTGGGTGGCCACATCGGTGTTGAACAGCGTCACCTCGATGCCCAGCGGCGCCCACATGTCGGCGATCGCCACGGCGATGCGGCGATGGTTTTCCGAGGTGTTGTAGCGCAGCTCCATCGTGATCGGGTTGTCGGGGCCGTATCCCGCCTCGGTCATCAGGCGGATCGCCTCATCCTCGCGGTCCAGCATCGGGGTGTCGCGGTAGTCGGCATAGGCCGGCTCGCCGTAATTGCCGATGCCCGGCGGCACGAAACTGTAGGCCGCGATTTCCCCGGCGCCGGTGATCTCCTCCACGATGTACTCGCGGTCCAGCGCCAGCGACAGGGCGCGGCGGACGCGCACATCGCTCCACGGCTCCTTGTCGGCACGGATGGCGTAATAGTAGTTGCCGAGATACGGGGCCGCCCGGAACTCGTCGGGCAGGTTCTCGCGCAGCCACGCCACCTGTTCCTGCGGGACGTCGTTGTTGCTGTGCAGCTCGCCGGCCTGGAAGCGCCGCAGCGCGGCCGAGCGGTCTTCCGTCGGGTAGAAATAGACGCGGTCGATGGCGACCGTGTCGGCGGAATGGAAGTGCGGGTTCTTTTCCAGCAGGATATGCGCCTGCGGCACCTGCTCCACCAGCATATAGGCGCCGTTGCTGACCATGTTGCCGGGGCGTACGAAGTCGTCGCCGAACTCCTCCACCGAGGCCGGGTGCACCGGCAGGCCGGTCTGGTGGGTCAGCAGCTCAAGGAAATACGGCGTGGCGGTGCCGAGGGTGATCTGCAGCGTCCGCTCGTCGATGGCCTCCACGCCCAGGTCCGTCCCCTCCATCTCGCCGTTGAACACCGCCTCGGCATTCAGGATCGGGTAGAGGATGTTGGCGTATTTCGCGCCGGTCGCGGGGTTGAGGATGCGCCGCAGCGAATAGACGAAGTCCTCCGCCGTCACCGGGTCGCCGTTCGACCAGCGCGCATTCTCGCGCAGGTGGAAGGTGTAGACGGTGCCGTCGTCGCTGATGTCCCAGGTCTCGGCCACGCCGGGGATGACGTTGGCGGCCGGGTCGTAGATCACCAGCCCTTCGTAGAGGTCGCGCAGGATGTTCGATTCATAGATGGTCGAGGTGCGGTGCTGGTCCAGCGTCTCCGGCTCTCCGGTGTTGCCGCGGTGATACGTCACCTGCGCCAGGGCATCCGTGAGCGGAATGAGCGCGGCCGCCGCGGAAAGGGCGGTGGCTGCGATCAAGCTTCTAAATCGCGTCATTGTGGCGCCTCCGTCAGTCGTTGAGGACAATCGGCAACGCGGCCGGACAGCGGGGCCGGCCGCCAAGCCCCCAACGTATTCCGGCGTCCGGCGGAAGGCCAACCGAAACGATCGGTAGCGATGGCGACCGTTGACGCACGCCACCGCTGTGCGGAGTTGCGGTGCCGAGGGCTGCGTCGCAACGGTGCTATTCGCTGCTGGGCAGGCCCGGCAGATCGTCGAAATTCTCCGGCTTGCAGGCGACGGGCAACCGGCACAACTCGCCGTTCTGGTGCATCATGAAGGCGTTGTGGGCAATGACCCGGAAGGTCGGGCCGCACGCATGCGCGGCCCCGCCGGCTTCGAAGCTGGTCGCACCGACGCGGCGATACTGCGCGATGGTCGCGGCCGGCCACGCCCGGCCGCAGGCCGCCCCCGGCCCGCCCGCCATCTCATCGGCCAGCGCAGACGCACACATCCGCAAGAGGTCGCAGGCCGGTGTCGCCCCGGCCGGACCGGCGGGCAATACCAACCCCAGTCCCGCGCCGGCGAGAGCCAATGCCGACACAATCCGCCGTGCCATGATCCACCCCCATGGCCACCGGCCGTGCATCGCGCCGGTGGCCGGCACGTGATGCCCAATCCAACCGCGGCATCCGCGATCGACGCGAAAAAGTGTAGCACATGCGCAGCCGCGACGCGACGCGGCGGTCCCGCAGCCCCCCCGTCACGACACGACCTGCGGCAGCCACAGGGCCAGCTGCGGTATGGCGATCACCAGGGCAATGGCCGCGAGGAACGCCAGAAGGAAGGGCAGGACGCCCGCAAAGATCCGACCGATCGGGATGTCCGGCGCGACGCCGCGGACGACGAAGACATTCATGCCCACCGGCGGCGTGATCAACCCCATCTCCACCACCATGACCAAGAGGATGCCGTACCAGACAGGGTCGTAGCCCAGGTCGACGACGACCGGGAAGAAGACCGGGACCGTCAGCAGGATGATGCCCAGGCTGTCCATGAAGCACCCCAGCACAACCAGGATGACCAGCATCAGCACCAGCACGGACAGGGGCGCCAGCCCGCTGTCGACGGTCAGCGACCGGAGCGCCCCGGTCAGGCCGGTGACGGCCAGAAAGGTGGAAAACAGGCTGGACCCGAAGACGATCAGGAAGATCATCGCCGACGTCACCGCGCTTTCCACCAGCGCCTGGACCAGCAGCCGGCGGCTGATCCTGCGCCGCAGCGCCCCGATGACCCCGGTCCCGAACGCGCCGATCCCGGCCGATTCCGTGGGCGTGAAGGCACCGGTGTAGATGCCGCCGATGACCACGACCAGCAGCACGAGCAACGGCCAGATCCCGCGCAGGGCGGCCAGCCGCCGGCGCAGGCTGTGACGCTCCGCGGCCGGCGCGCGGTGGGGTTGCAGCCGCACCCAGACGCCGACGGTGAGGACGAACAGGGCGGTCAGGACGATGCCGGGCACCACGCCGGCGGCGAACAGCGCACCCACCGACTGTTCGGTCATGATGGCGTAGATCACCAGGATGACCGAGGGCGGGATCAGGATGCCGACGGTGCCGCCCGCCGCGACCGCCCCCGCCGACAGGCTGCGGTCATAGCCGTGGCGCGCCATCTCGGTCAGCGACACGCCGCCCATGGTGGCGGCCGTCGCCAGCGACGACCCGCAGATGGTCGAAAAGCCCGCACAGCCCACCAGCGTACCCATGGCAAGCCCGCCCCGCAGCTGTCCGACGACACCGTTGCCCGCGTCATACAGGTCGCGCGCCAGCCCCGTGCGCGCCGCCAGCGCCCCCATCAGCACGAACAGCGGTATGACCGACAGGCCGTAGGCCGTGGCACCGTAGGGCACCGCCCCCAGCTGGAAGACCGCTGCGCGCCAGCCCTGGATGGCGACGATGCCGGCGATGGCGGTCGCCAGCATGGCGACGGCCACCGGCAGGCGCAGCAGGATCAGGGTCAACAGGGCGCCGGTGCAGACCAGGCCGATGGCCAGCGCGCTCATTGGCTGGGGTCCCGACGGGGCTCGGGGTCGGCCCGTCGCCCCGCGGCCACGGCGATGCGCCCGGCCAGCAGCACCGCGATCACTGGTACGGACAGCGCCGCACCGGCGACCACCGGCGCCCAGTTCAGGATTTCCGGCAGGCCGAGGTCATTGGTGGTGTCGCCGCGGGACCAGGCGTTGAGCGCGCGCTGGGACGATGCCCAGGCCAGCATCGCCATGACGGCGCCCGACACCGCCAGCCCGGCCGCGACCACGCCCGCCCGCACGCGCACGGGCAGCCGGTCGACCACCAGTTCGACCGCCACATGTCCACCGATCCAGAAGGCATAGGGCATGGCCAGCGGCACGAGGATGCGCATGCCCAGCGTCACCAGCTCGAACGCGCCCGGCACGGCGGTGGACAGCTGGCGCAGCGTCACGTCGACCACCGTCACCGCCACCATCAACCCGCCAAGCGCCGCCGCCCCCCCCAGGCAGAGCCCGCGTGACAGCCGTTCGGTGAGCGCTTCGATCCTTCGCAGCACGACGCCGATCCACCGCCGGACGGCCGCCGCACCGGCAGCCCGGGGGCTCGCCCCCTATTGGGCCGCCAGCTCGACGATCCGGCTGCGGATGGTCCGTGCGTCCGCACCTTCGCCCTCCGCCGCGGCCAGGATCTCGCCAACCGCCGGCTGAACCGCATCGACCCAGGCCTGGCGCTGGTCCGCGGTCAGCTCAACGATCGTGTTGCCCAGCCCCTGCACATAGGCGCGGCCGCGCGCATCCTCCTCGTCCCAGGACCGGCCGACGCGCATCGCCTCTTCCAGGCCGGAATTGTCCAGGATCACCTGCTGCAGGTCTTCCGGCAGGCCGTCGAAGGCGGTCTCGTTCATGATCAGGTAGAAGGGCAGGACATAGAGCCCCAGTTCGACGTGGTAGCGCACCTGCTCGCCCAGCCGCAGGCCCTTCATCGCCTCATAGGGGAACGTGACGCCGTCCAGCACCCCCTGTTCCAGGTTCTCGTAGACCTGCGGGGCCGGCACGCCCACCGGCTCGGCGCCGAAGGCCGCCAGCATGGCGCGCACACCGGGCGAGGCGAAGCGGATGCGCAGGCCCGTCAGCGCCTGCGGCACCAGCGGCCCGACCTGGCGCAGGTGGATCTGCCCGGGTGCATGCGTGTGCAGGACCAGCAGCCGCACGCCCTCGAACTCATCGGCCAGCAGGCCCTCGTCGGCCAGCGTCTGGGCGACGCGCGAGGCCTGCTCCGCGCTGCGGAAGGTGAACGGCAGCTCCAGCAGCTGCGTGCGCGGGAACCGGCTGGCCTGCACCGCCGGCAGGCCCCAGCCCAGTTCGGCCACGCCGTTCTGGACGCCGTCGAAGATATCCTGGATGCCCAGCAGCTGGCCTGCGGGGAACTGCTCGATGCTGATACGCCCGTCCGACTGGTCCTCGATGCGGGCGATCCAATCGGCCAGCACATTGGCGCTCTGGTTGTGGGTCGGCGGCAGGTAGTGGGCCAGCCGGAACTCGTACTCGGCGGCCTGGGCGACGGACCCGACGGCGGCAACCGACAGGGCCAGAGCAAGAAGTCCACAGCGCATCGACGATCCCCCTGTTCTCGGTTTTCTCCATTGATCCGCACGATAGGGAAATTGTCGGCTGCTGTCAGCCGTCGCGCCCTTCCGGATGGTCGGTGCCGGGGTCGTCGGGATCGTGGCGCCGCCGCGCCAGATGCATCAGCCCCAGATGCAGCCCGGCGACGCCGATCGCCGTCAGCCCCAGGGCGATCCAACCATGCAAGCTCATGTCCAGGGCGAAGAGGTCGAGAAGATCGGACATGGCCGGTACCCTCGTCGGCGGGCACCGGCGCTAGCTGCGCCAGCGCAGCACCGTTTCCTTCACCGGGTTGACGAAGTCGCCGCCTTCGCTCTGGCAGCGCTGCCATTCCTTCTTCAGGCGATAGTACCACTTGGCCTGGGTGTCGGCGTCGTTGATCAGCATCAGGTTGGGGTTGTAGCGCAGGCCTTCCTGCTGCTTCGTGACCATCGCGCGGTCCTGGCCCAGGAAGGTCTTGGCGAAGCGGCGGAAGACGGGCGTGAACGGGGTCAGCCAGGGCTGCGTCCAATAGATGGCGTGATTGACCTCCGTCTTGCCTTCGCCCGTCGGTGTCACCGCCGTCAGGTTGCACAGCACGTGGCGGCCGGCGCGGATATGCTCGATGCGCACGCCGGGCAGGCGGAAGCTGATTTCCGTCGTGATCTCGCCGCCCAGGATCTTGTAGCCGGCGGAATTCGACGACGGCTTGTGACGCACCATCCGGAAGCCCAACGGCGCCGGCGCGAACGCCTTGGCCTTCTCGTGCATGGACCGGCGGGTGCGCCACCACCAGGCGGCATGGACGAAGGGGCCGTGGGCCGGGTCCATCAGGCCGACGACGGCGTGGTCGATCTCGCAGTCGAACAGCTGGGTTTCCACCAGCCGCGGCGCGGCATCGCCGATATCGGGAACGATCGGCGGGTCGCCCGGATCACCGCCTTCGTCGCCGAAGAACACCCAGATATTGCCCTGCACCTCCCGGCAGGGATAGCGCCGGACCTTGATCTTCGACACATCCAGGGGCTGGTCGTCCGTCAGCGACGGGATCGCGGTACACCTGCCCTCGCCGTTGAAGCGCCAGCCGTGATAGCCGCATTCGACCTCCTGCCCGTCGAAGCGGCCGTGCGTCAGGGGGATGCCGCGGTGCGGGCAGATATTGCGCAGCGCAAAGGGCTGACCCCGGGCGTCGCGGGCCAGCAGCACCGGTTCGCCCAGCAGCACCCGGGCGGCCATGCGCCCGCGCCGCAGCCTGGCGCCGGCGAGCGCGAAGTACCAGAGGTTGCGAAGATGCGCGCCGTCGCGCTGCGCCTGGTCGGCCATTGCCTGGGTTCCCGTCCGGCCGGCCGGCGTGCCTGCCGCCGCCCTGCGATTGCGCAAGGTATGGGTCAGCGATGCGGCCCGGGTCAATGTCCGGGCGACAGGCCGGCCCGCTGTGGCCATCGGGCGCTGCGCGCCACCGAAGAGTGTTCTGGCGTTACCCCGTCGATTGGAGCTAATCTAACTCGCAGAGGGCTGCCAGGCACGTGGCCGGTTATCGGGGTTTGGCGATGACGATTCTGGAACAGCGTTGTGTGGAAGCAGGGCTGAAGATGACCGGCCAGCGCCGGATCATCTTGCGCGTCCTGACCGAGTCGGATGACCATCCGTCGGTCGACACCGTCTACCAGCGCGCCCGCGACATCGACCCCACCATCAGCATCGCCACCGTCTACCGAACGTTGCACCTACTGGACGAAAAGAACCTGGTGCAGCGCCACGACTTCAACGAGAGCTATGCGCGCTTCGAGGTCAATACCGAACACCACCACCATATGATCGATCTGGAAAGCGGCGAGGTGCTGGAGTTCACGAACGACGATCTGGAGCGCATGAAGATCCGCATCGCGGACGAGCTCGGGTTTGAGCTGGTCGATCACAGGCTGGAACTCTATGGCCGCAAGAAATCAAAGTAGCTGGGGTCGCACCGGTCCGGTGGCCGACCAGGACGACTGCCGGGAAGCCGCCGAGGCGGCACGCTGCCGCTGCCGCGACGCGGTGGTGCGTGCCTATGGCGAGATGCTGATCTCCGGCGCCAGCGAGCGGGTGGCCCTGGACGTGGCAACCCGCGTCTACCGCTACCACCACCCCGGCGCCGGGGTGCGCCTGGCCGTGGATGTGGTGGAAACCTGGGTCTATACCGGTCCGCTGAATTAGCGCAGATCTCTCCACCCGGTGAGAGCGGTCAACTTCGCAAGGTCGGGTAGAGGCGAAGCCGAAACCCGACATGCCTGGCCGCGGGCTGCACCCCCAAACCCCGGATCGCACAGCGCTTGATCCGACCTACGGGGCGTGCACGAGATCTGATACGCTTGGAAGTGCTGCCGACGGTCCTTGGACGGGAGGTGTGGGCATGAACGTGAAGCTGCCGAAAGAGAGCGAAGACATCATCAGGCGGAGGGTCGAATCCGGCGACTACTCCTCGGCAGAGGCGTTCCTCATCGAAGCGATCAGGCATCAGGCCGAGTTCGATGAAGACGTGGATGCCCTATTGGCCGACCATCCCACCCTTCGCGAGGAGATTGAGGAGAGCGACGCCCGGGGCATCGAGGTGCCGGCCGACGAGGTGTTTGCCCGCCTCCGCGACCAGCAACGGCGCTTCGAGAAGGAAGCCGGCCGCTGATGCGGCGACTGGTCTTCAGGCCGGAAGCCGAGAGGGACCTTTACGAACTCCACACCTTCATTGCCCAAGACAATCTGGCCGCTGCGGATCAGTTCGCTGAGCGTGTCGAACGACGATGCCGCGAAATTCAAACCATGCCATTCGCCGGCCGGCCGCGCGACCGGCTGAAGAAGGGGCTGCGATCGGTCACTTTCCGGAACTACATCATACTTTATCGTGTCAGGAATGATGCGGTGGTCATCCTACGCGTCATTCATGGCCGCCGCCGTATCGAGGATCAGGTATAGGTCCGGCAACTCGGCTGGAGGCGAAGCCGAAACCCGACATGCGTGATCGCCTGCCCCTCAGGCAATGGCGCGGGCAGAGGCGACGCCCGGGATCACCCGGTCCGCCGGCAGGTGGACGGTGGCCCGCGTGCCCTGGCCCGGCGTGCTTTCCATCTCCAGCCGGCCGCCATGCAGTTCGACCAGCTGCTTGGTCAGCGGCAGGCCGAGACCGGTGCCCGGGACCTGCCCGTTGTGGGCGTCACCGACCTGGACGAAGGGCAGCATCGCCTGTTCGAGCTGTTCGGCCGTCATGCCGGCGCCGGTGTCCGCCACGGACAGCGCAAGCCCGCCGTCCGGCGCACAACCGGCGACCAGTATCACCCGTCCCCCCCGCGGCGTGAACTTCATGGCATTCGACAGCAGGTTCAGCAGGATCTGGCGCAGCTTGCGGTCATCGGCCCGCAGCGTCGCACCGACGAAATCGGCGTAGCGCGCCTCGATGGTCACGCCCGCCTGATCGGCCGAGGGCGTCAGCAGGCGGACGCAGTCGTCCACGGCCGCGCCAAGGTCGACCGCCTCTTCATGCAGGGTCAGCCGGCCCGCCTCGGCCTTGGAGAGGTCCAGCAGGTCGTTGATCAGGTTCAACAGGTGGCGGCCGCTGTCATGGATGAAGCCGGCATACTGGGTCTGCCGCCCCGCCGGCTCATGGCCCAGAATCCCGAGCCTGATCATCTCCGAGAAACCGAGGATGGCGTTCAGCGGCGTGCGCAGCTCATGGCTGACATTGGCCAGGAACGTCGACTTCGCCTCGTTCGCCAGTTCGGCCGCGTCGCGGGCCACGCGCAGGTTATCGGCCAGGGCCGCGCGTTCGAAGCGCAGCCAGACCGCTTCCTTCTGCGTCTTGTGGTGTTCCAGGCTGACCTTGACGATATAGATCCAATAGATCGCCCCCAGAAAGAAGAAGCCGGTCATCAAGTCGCCGCCGATCCACAGGCAGGTGACGAGCATTTCCAGCATGGTCACTGAGTGGATCACGAAGATCGCCAGCTTGCTCATGGCGAACTGGGACACCGCCGCACCGATCAGGCCGACGATCAGGCAGATCACGAAAGCCTGGCCCAATGGGTCGAGCCGAGCCAGGAACAGCGGGGCCAGGCTGCCATAGGTGGCCATGGACACCAGCATGGAGAAGAAATAGATCCAGCGCCAACGCGCGTACCGGTCCAGCCCGGGCGGGCGCAATTTCCATCGAAACAGCAGGGCGGTGCGGACGGCCAGGATCGTCACCATCACCCCCGCCCAGACCCACAGATCGGTGTCCGGCACACGGCCATGCAGGACCAGAAGGATAGAGGCCAGGATCCCCGGCACCATCATGGTTGACGTGACGTTGGTGCGCCACGCCAGGGCGACCATTTCCGCGTCGGTCCGCTGTTTCAGGACGGCAAGGTCGTTTTCGCCGTTCACCGACGTGGGTAAGGCCATCGCCATCTCCGGCTGGAAGAGTAAGCGAGGGAACGGGTCCGCCGGCTCCGTTGCCGGCGCGTCCTCGTGATCCGACTCAACCGGGGCTATCCATATGGACGCCCTCCTGGGCAATGATCGTGGCGACAACTATCCGAAATCGCAAGCGGATCAAACTCCGGCGGCAGGTTTGTCAGGCGATGGGGCAAGGCCGGCGCGGGCTTGAGGTCCAGGGTTCAGGGTCGCGCTTCGCCTGCCGCCGCCTAAGACCGGAGCCCATCCATGGTCCCGATGATCGCCTCAAGGGCGGAAAGGCCTTCGGTCAGCGACGCGGGGCCGGGCTGCAGGATGATCGGCGACTTGATCTCGTGGAGGTGGCCGGACCGTACGGCCGGCACCTCGGCGAAGCCCGGGCGGGCGGCGACCTTGGCGGGGACGAAGCGCTTGCCGCACCAGGACCCGATGATGATGTCGGGCGCGCGGGCGGCCACCTGGTCGGGCGTGACGATGCGCTCGCGCGCCAGGCGGCCGCCGGCACGGTCGGCGAAGATATCCTCGCCCCCGGCGATGCCGATCAGCTCCGACACCCAGGCGATGGCGCTGATCAGCGGGTCGTCCCATTCCTCGAAGAACACGCGCGGCCGGGCGGATCGCCGGGCGGCCCGCGCCCGGGCGGCGTCCAGCCCCTGTTCCAGCAGCGCCACCAGGCGATCGGCGCGATCGGCCGCCCCCACCATCGCCCCGACCAGGCGAATGGCGTCCAGGATCTCCGCCACGGTGCGCTGGTTGGAGACATGGACCGAGAGGCCGGCCCGCACCAGCTCCCCCACGATGTCGGCTTGCAGGTCGGAGAACGCCAGCACCAGGTCCGGCCGCAGGGCGACGATCCGGTCGAGCCTGGCGGAGGTGTAGCCGCCGACCTTCGGCTTCTCCCGCCGCGCCTGCGGCGGCCGCGTCGCATAGCCGGAGATGCCGACGATGCGGTCCTGCTCGCCCAGCAGGTACAGGATCTCGACGGTCTCTTCGGTCAGGCAGACGATGCGCCGGGGATAGCCCATGGGCTGCGGCGTCGGCCCTATTGCTCCAGGAAGGCGCGGATCGCGTCACCGGCCTGGCCGATGACGGCAATGCCGTCGATATGGCCCAGCGTGCCCTCCAGCTCGAGGTAGTCGACCGGCGCCTCGCGGTCCATCAGCCCGTCGCGTACGGCGCGCGCCATATAGGGCATCAGCAACAGGTCGCTGGCCGCCGGCAGCAGCAGCACCGGGGCCTGGATGTGGGCCAGCCCTTCTTCCAGGCTGCCGTCATGGCCAGCCACGAACAGCTGGTTGGCCTTGACGAGATAGAGGAAATGATTGGCATCGGCCACCGCGGCCCGGGCGCTGCCGGCATCGGCCAGCCACGCCTCCACCGCGTAGCGGTTGTCGAAATCGGCCGCCGGATCGGCCCCGTCCGCCGCCCAGTTGCGCCCGAAGGTGGCATCGGCCCAGATGGGATGGCGCGCCTGCAACGTCACCAGCTCCAGCGCCAGGGTCAGGCCGGCCAGCGGCGGCTCGCCGCCGTAATAGTCGCCGCCGTTCCAGTTGGGGTCGAGCATGATGGGCGCCCCCCACAGGTCCAGCCAGGCGATCAGCCAGGCATCGGCCTGGCCCGCCGGGATGACGGGGATCACCCGTTCCACCATTTCAGGATAGGTCGCCGCCCATTCGAGCGCCTGCAGCGATCCCATCGACGCGCCCATGACGGCATGCAGGCGATCGATGCCCAGGCTGTCCAGCAGCGCCTTCTGGACATGCACGAAGTCCTCGATCGTCACGATCGGGAAGTCCATGCCCCACGGCTCGCCGGTGGCGGGGTTGATGCTGGCCGGGCCGGTGGTCGTCACCATGGGGTCGTTGGCGTTGAGATTGACCAGCGTGTCGGAGCTGATGACGTAATACCGGTCGGTATCCAGCGGCAGGCCCGGGCCGATGATGGCGTCCCAATAGCCCGGCGCGGCATCGTCTTCGGCATAGCGGCCGGCGGCATGGCTGGTGCCGGAAAAGAAGTGCGTGACCAGGATGACGTTGTCGTGGGCGTCGTTCAGCGTACCATAGGCTTCCCAGCCGATGCGCACGTCGGGGATCGTCTGGCCACCGACGGTGGTGTACGCCCCCATCTCGAACACCTGCTTTTCGACAAGCTGGTCATACGCATCGGCCTGGCTGCCGAGGACCGCGGCTGCCAGGGCGACGAGAAGGGTTGCTGTGGACCGCATGGCGGCATCTCCCCCGGGCTGGTTTTCCTGGTTGCGGCGCCGGCCCCACTGTGGAAGCCGGCACCGTTCCAACCACGATAGACCCGGGGTCAGGCCATTGCCAACGCGGCGGCGGCCGGCCCGACGCCTCAGTTCGGGGTCAGCTCGGCCACGCGCTGGTCGCCGAAATAGAGATGCATGGTCCCGACATCCGACGGCACCGCGAAATAGATGGTGCGCACGGTGGGCTGGCCCCCGACTTCCGTGCTGTTGAACTGCCAGTTGAGGATGCGGTCGCTGAACCGCTCGCCGATCAGGCCCGCGTTGTGAACGTCGTCGTACACGACGCCGAAATCGTACGTGTGCCAGTAGTAGCGGTCGGGCGTGTCGAAATCGTTGCGTTCCTGACCGCGGATGGCGATCTCGATTTCCAGGATCGACTGACCGTCGGGCGGGTTGATCTCATTGGACACTTGGATGTTGTTCACCCGCTCGGCCGATGTGACGCTGTCCAGCAGCCGCGTGGCCAGCACCTGGAATTCCGCACCGTCGGCGGCACCCGGCGGCTTCTGGAAGGTCTGCGGCACCTCGATCGTGGTGCTGTAGAGCTCTCCGACGGTCAGGTCGACCGAGGCGGTGCCCTGGGGGATCAGGAAGACGGCATTGAAGAAGCCGTCGCGGTCCTGTTCGGTCCAGTTGTTGGGCCGCGAGGCCGAGAACGACACGGAGGAGCGCCGGAACTGGCCCTCGTACTGATAGCTGCCGATGGGCGTCCGCGTCTCCCCGCCGGGCAGGGCGACGGTGATGTCGCGATCGTTCGCGCTGACGCGCTGCAGCTCTTCCGACCACGGGATGTCGAAGACGATGTCGACCCGCAGCAGCACCTGGCCGTCCTCGGCCACCACTTCGGGGAAGCAGCAGGGACGACCGTCGCGCTCGTGCCACGTGACCAGTTCCGGATAGACGACGACGTCCGTCGACAACGGCTCCAACGTCGGGGCCGTCTGGGCCATGGCGGTAATCGGTGCGGCCAACAAGACGGCGGCCGTCACCGGCAGCATCAATGCTTTCGTCCTATACACAGGCTCTTCTCCCTGTTGCATGTGAGGTCGCTGGGGTATGAGGCGGCGACAGAGTCCCGAGTTGGCACCCGTTTGTCCATGCCGGTGTCGACGCAATGCGGCGGCACGCCGCCGACACGCTGTCCAGGGACGCGACGCGCCGGCTAGACGTGAATCGGGCGCTTGTCCACCGCAAGGGCTGCTTCCTTGACCGCCTCGCTGAGGGTCGGATGGGCGTGGCAGGTGCGGGCGATGTCTTCCGCCGTGGCGCCGAATTCCATCGCCAGGGCGCATTCGGCGATGATCGTCCCGGCCTCCGCCCCGATGATGTGCACGCCCAGCACGCGGTCGGTCTTGGCATCCGCCAGGATCTTGACGAAACCGTCGGTGGCGTCCATGGCACGGGCACGGCCGTTGGCGGTGAAGGGGAACTTGCCGGCGCGGTAGTCGATGCCGGCGGCCTTCAGCTCCTCCTCGGTCTTGCCCACCTGTGCTGCCTCCGGCGCGGTGTAGACGACGCCCGGGATGGCCTCGTAATTCACATGCCCGGCCTGTCCGGCCAGGATCTCGGCCACCGCCACGCCCTCGTCTTCGGCCTTGTGGGCCAGCATCGGGCCGGCGATGACATCGCCGATGGCATAGATGCGGTCGACGTTGGTGCGGAAATGGCCGTCCGTCCGCACGCGCCCGCGTTCGTCCGTCTCGACGCCGACGACGTCCAGATGCAGGCCGTTGGTATGGGCCACCCGGCCGACGGACAGCAGGACGACCTCGGTCTCGATGGTCTCCGCCTCCCCGCCCTTCACCGGCTCCACCGTCACCGTGACGCCCTTCTTGTGGGCCTTCGCGCCCGTCACCTTGGAGGCGAGCTTGAAGCCCATGCCCTGGCGGCCCAGCAGCCGCTGCATCTGCTTGGAAACCTCGCCGTCCATGCCGGGCAGGATGCGGTCGAGGAATTCCACCACCAGCACCTCCGTCCCCAGGCGCGCCCAGACGGATCCCATTTCCAGCCCGATATAGCCGCCGCCGATCACCACCATGTGCTTGGGCACCTTGGGCAGCGCCAAAGCGCCGGTGGACGTGACGATCTTGTCTTCGTCGACGTCGATATTGGGCAGCGGCGCGGAGTCGGAGCCGGTGGCGATGACGATGCCCTTGGCCGCCTTGTAGGCCGTGCCCGCCACTTCCACGGTATCGGCGGCCGTCAGCCTGGCCGAACCCTTCAGCCACGTGACGCCGTTCTTCTTGAACAGGTATTCCACGCCCTTGACGTTGGCGTCGACCACCTTGGCCTTGTGCCCCATCATGGCATCCAGGTCGAAGCCGACCTTGCCGACCTTCACGCCGAAGGCGCCGAGATGCTTGGAGGCCTCCTCGAACTTCTCGGACGCCTGGAGCAGCGCCTTCGACGGAATGCAGCCGACATTCAGGCAGGTGCCGCCCAGCGTCTCGCGCCGTTCGACGCAGGCCGTCTTGAGGCCGAGCTGGGCCGCCCGGATGGCGCAAACATAGCCGCCGGGGCCGGCCCCGATGACGATCACGTCGAAGGTGTTGTCGTCCGCCACGCCGTTTCTCCGTTTCCCCGTCGTTCCGCCCGGCCCGACCGCCGCCTCAGGCGCCGATCACCAGGCGGCGCGGATCTTCCACCAGTTCCTTGACCCGCACCAGGAAGGTCACGGCCTCGCGCCCGTCGACGATGCGGTGGTCGTAGGACAGCGCCAGGTACATCATCGGCCGCGCCTCGATCTTGCCGTCCACCACCATGGGGCGCTGCTGCACCTTGTGCATCCCCAGGATCGCCGACTGGGGCGCATTCAGGATCGGCGTCGACATGAGCGAGCCGTAGACGCCGCCGTTGGAGATCGTGAACGTACCGCCGGTCAGCTCTTCCATCGCCAGCTTGCCGTCGCGCGCCCGGCGGCCGAGATCGTTGATGGTGGATTCGATCTCCGCGAAGGACAGGCGGTCGCAGTCGCGCACCACCGGCACCACCAGGCCCTGCGGCGTGCCCACCGCAACGCCGATGTCATAGTAGTTCTTGTAGACGATATCGGTGCCGTCGATCTCGCCGTTGACGGCGGGAAGCTCCTGCAACGCCGTCACGCAGGCCTTGACGAAGAACGACATGAAGCCCAGCCGTACGCCGTGCTTCTTCTCGAACGGTTCGCGGTATTCGTTGCGGACCTTCATCAGCTCCGTCATGTCCACCTCGTTGAAGGTGGTCAGCATGGCGGCGACGTTCTGGGCTTCCTTCAGGCGCGCGGCAATGGTCTGGCGCAGGCGGCTCATGCGCACCCGCTCCTCCAGATCCTTGCGCGGGCGCTCGGCGGCTGACGGACGGCTGTAGGTGGGCACGGCGATCGTCGCCATCCCCGCAGCGGCCGGGGCTGCCGCGGCCGCCGGGGCCTGCTGGGGCGCCTTGCCGGGTCCACCGGCGATGGCCGCCTGCACGTCTTCCTTGGTGACGCGCCCGCCCTTGCCGGTGCCGCTGATGGTCGCCGGATCCAGCCCATGTTCTTCGGCCAGCTTGCGGGCCGCCGGCATGACCGCAGGCTCCGCCTCCGGCGCGGCGGGCGGGGCCGACGCCTTCGGGGCCGCGGCCGGCTTGGCCGCCGCCGGGGCCGCGGCGGCGCCGTCGCTTGAGATCACCCCGAGCACCGCCCCCACCCCGACATTGTCGCCCTCGCCGGCGATGATCTCGCTCAGGATGCCGGCGTCGGTCGCGTTGACTTCCAGCGTGACCTTGTCGGTCTCGAGTTCCACCAACGGTTCGTCGCGGGCCACCGGCTCGCCGACCTTCTTCAGCCACTGGGCCACCGTTGCTTCCGTCACCGACTCGCCCAGGGTGGGCACCACGATTTCAACCATCAGTCGACCTTCGCTTGGCTATTGGCGCCCGGCGCCGTCTACAGGTGGACCCGCTTGCAGGCCCCGGATCACGACAGAGTCAGCGCCTCGTCCACCAGGCGGTTCTGTTCTTCGGTATGGCGGCGCAGCAGCCCGGTCGCCGGTGCCGCGGCCTCGGCCCGGCCAGCATATTTCGGCCTGCTGGCGCCGTGCCCGGTTTCCTCCAGCAGCCGCTCGATCCGGCGATCGACGAAGAACCAGGCCCCCATATTCGCCGGCTCTTCCTGGCACCAGACCACATCGGCATTGGGGTATTTCTTCAGCTCTTCCGCCAGCACTTCGGCCGGGAACGGATACAGCTGCTCCAGCCGCAGGATCGTGACGGTGCGCAGCTCGCGCGCATCGCGTTCGCGCTTCAGGTCGTAATAGACCTTGCCCGTGCAGATCACGACCCGGCGGATCTCCTCGGCCGGGGCCAGGATCTCGTCCTCGTACAGCACGCGATGGAAGCTGGAATTGCGCATGAACATCGACAGGTCCGACACGCAGTCCTTGTGCCGCAGCAGCGATTTGGGCGTCATGACGACCAGCGGCTTGCGGAACTCGCGGTGGATCTGCCGGCGCAGCACATGGAAATAGTTGGCGGGCGTCGTACAGTTGACGACCTGCCAGTTGTCCTCGCCCGACATGGTCAGGAACCGCTCCAGCCGGGCGGACGAATGCTCCGGCCCCTGGCCTTCGAAGCCGTGCGGCAGCAGCATCACCAGCCCCGACATGCGCAGCCACTTGGCCTCGCCCGGGCAGATGAACTGGTCGATCATGACCTGGGCACCGTTGGCGAAGTCGCCGAACTGCGCTTCCCACAGCACCAGCGCCTTCGGCTCCGCCAGCGAGAAGCCGTATTCGAAGCCCAGCACGGCGTATTCCGACAACGGGCTGTCGTGGACTTCGAACGGGGCCTGGTCCTTGCGGAGATTGGCCAGGGGAACGAAGCGTTCCTCCGTCTCCTGGTCGATCAGCACGGAATGGCGCTGCGAGAAGGTGCCGCGGCCGCTGTCCTGGCCGGACAGGCGGACCGGAACGCCTTCGCACAGCAATGTCCCGAAGGCCAGCGCTTCCGCCGTCGCCCAGTCGATGCCCTTGCCCGCCTCGATCAGGCCCTGCTTGGCCTTCAGCTGGCGGATGATCTTGGAATGGGCCTTGAAGCCCTTGGGAATGCGGGTCAGCCCGGCCCCCACCTCGCGCAGCAGGTCTTCGCTGACCCCGGTGTCGCCGCGCCGCGGGCCGGGCTTGGCGATGGTCATCCCCGACCACGCGCCGCCCAGCCAGTCGGCCTGGTTGGGCTTGTAGCTGCTGGCGGCCTCGTACTGCTCTTCCAGGCGCTGGTTGAAGCGCTCGACCAGCTGCTCCGGCTCGCCGCGGTTGAGGACGCCGGCATCGACCAGCCGCTGGGCATAGATCTGCCGGGTGGTCGGATGCCGCGCGATCGTCTTGTACATCAGCGGCTGGGTGAACCCCGGCTCGTCGCCTTCGTTGTGGCCATAGCGGCGATAGCAGAACATGTCGACCACCACGTCCTTCTTGAACTGGTGGCGGAACTCCATGGCCACGCGGCTGACATGCACGACCGCTTCCGGGTCGTCGCCGTTGACGTGGAAGATCGGCGACTGGACCACGCGGGCGACATCCGTCGGGTACGGGCCGGAGCGGGAGAACCGGGGCGCCGTCGTGAAACCGATCTGGTTGTTGATGATGAAGTGGATGGTGCCGCCGACGCGATAGCCGCGCAGCTCCGACAGGGTCAGCCCCTCCGCCACGATGCCCTGGCCGGCGAAGGCCGCATCGCCGTGCAGCAGCACCGGCAGGATCTGCGCACGCTCGATATCGCCATACTGCGCCTGCTTGGCCCTAACCTTGCCCAGCACGACCGGATTGACGGCCTCCAGGTGGGACGGGTTGGCGGTCAGCGACAGGTGGATGACATTGCCGTCGAAGTCCCGGTCGGCCGACGTGCCGAGATGGTACTTCACGTCGCCGGAGCCCTGGACATCCTCGGGGTTCGCCGGCTGGCCCTGGAATTCCGCGAAGATGGCGGAGAAGGGCTTGGTCATGACGTTGGCCAGCACGTTCAGGCGGCCGCGATGGGCCATGCCCAGCACGATCTCCTTCAACCCCAGCTGGCCGCCGCGCTTGATGATCTGTTCCAGCGCCGGCACCAGGCTTTCCGCGCCGTCCAGTCCGAATCGCTTGGTGCCGGTGTATTTCGTGTGCAGGAAGCGCTCGAAGACCTCGGCGTCGGTCAAGCGCTCCAGGATGGCGCGCTGGCCGCGCAGCGTGAATTCGGTGCGGTTGTGCACCGCCTCGATACGCTCCTGGATCCAGGCCTTCTGACCCGGATCCTGCATGTGCATGTATTCGACGCCGATGCTGCCGCAATAGGTCTCCTTGACCCGGGTGAAGATCTCACGGAGCGTCGCCGTGTCCATCCTCAACACCTGGTTCATGAAGATCGGGCGGTCCCAATCGCCCGGGCCGAAGCCGTAGGTGGCGGGATCCAGCTCCGGATGGGGATGGATCGGCGTCAGGCCCAGCGGGTCCAGCTTGGCTTCCAGGTGGCCCCGCACGCGGTGCGAGCGCACCAGCATCAGCACCTGCAGGCTGTCCAGCAGGGCGGCGCGCACCGCCGGCTGGTCGATCAGTTCCCCCGTCTGCGGGATCATCCGCGGCGGCGGCGCGCCACCGGGCTGCGCCATCAGCGCATCGGCGAATTCCGCCGCGGCCCAGGGCCCGCCGTTGCCGTTGCCCGGCGCCCAGCTTGGCCCCTGGCCTTCGTCCAGGATGACGCGTTCGGCTTCCCCCAGCGAACGGAAGAAGCCGGCCCAGCTGGGGTCGACCGCGTTCGGGTCCTTCAGGAAGCGTCGGTAGAGGTCTGCGATGAACGCAGCATTATGGGAATAGAGAAACGAAGCCTGCTGTGCCTGCGTAGCCATTGTCCCTAGCGCCCGGCGTCTCCGCCCCACGCCCACTGTTGCTGTTGTTGTTGTTAACGCCGGCCCTGCGAAAGCGCTTTCGTTCGCTTCGCAGGGCCGGACGTCTCCTCCGGCGATTCAGCACAGATAGATAGGCGCAAAAACACAGCGGATAAAGGCCGTAAAGCTTCGGGCCGCTAGCCGCCCATTGCCTTCAGCATGGTGCTACCCAAGGCCGCAGGGCTCTCCGCGACATGGATGTCGGCCGACCGCAGGGCCTCGATCTTGGTGTCGGCCCCGCCCTTGCCGCCGCTGATGATGGCACCGGCATGGCCCATGCGCCGTCCCGGCGGGGCGGTGCGCCCGGCGATGAAGGCCACGGTCGGCTTCTTCACCTTCGACTGCTTGATGAAATCGGCGGCGTCTTCCTCCGCCGAACCGCCGATCTCGCCGATCATGACGATGCCTTCCGTCTGCGGATCGGCCAGGAATGCCTCCAGGCAGTCGATGAAGTTGGTGCCGTTCACCGGATCGCCGCCGATGCCGATGCAGGTGGTCTGGCCCAGGCCGGCGACGGTCGTCTGCGCCACCGCCTCGTAGGTCAGCGTTCCCGACCGGCTGACGACGCCGATCTTGCCCGACTGGTGGATGTGACCCGGCATGATGCCGATCTTGCACTGGTCCGGCGTGATGATGCCGGGGCAGTTGGGGCCGATCAGCCGCGTCTTCGACCCGGCGAGCGCCCGCTTGACCCTGACCATGTCCAGCACCGGGATGCCTTCGGTGATGCACACCACCAGCGGAATCTCGGTTTCGATGGCCTCCAGGATGGCGTCGGCGGCGAAGGCCGGCGGCACATAGATGACGCTGGCATTGGCACCGGTCTTGGACACCGCATCGGCCACCGTGTCGAACACGGGCAGGTCGAGATGGGTCGTGCCGCCTTTGCCCGGCGTCACGCCGCCGACCATCTGCGTGCCGTAGGCGATCGCCTGCTCGGAATGGAAGGTACCCTGCGCGCCGGTGAAGCCCTGGCAGATGACCTTGGTGTTACGGTCGACGAGAACGGCCATGTTACGCAGCCTCCTTCACCGCTTTGACGATCTTCTCTGCCGCATCCGCCAGATTGTCGGCAGAGAGGATGGGCAGGCCGCTGTCGGCCAGGATCTTCTTGCCGAGTTCGACATTCGTGCCTTCCAGGCGCACGACCAGGGGCACGTGCAGGTGGACGTCGCGGGCGGCCGCGACCACCCCTTCGGCGATGACGTCGCAGCGCATGATGCCGCCGAAGATGTTGACCAGGATGCCTTCGACATTGGCGTCCGACAGGATCAGCTTGAACGCCGTGGTCACGCGCTCACGCGTGGCGCCGCCGCCGACATCCAGGAAGTTCGCCGGCTCGCCGCCATAGAGCTTGATGATGTCCATGGTCGACATGGCCAGGCCGGCGCCATTGACCATGCAGCCGATGGAACCGTCGAGCTTGATGTAGTTCAGCTCGTGCCGGTGGGCCTCCAGCTCGGCCGGGTCTTCCTCGCTCTCGTCCCGCAGGTCCTCGATGTCGGGGTGGCGGAACAGGCCGTTGCTGTCGAAGTTCATCTTCGCGTCGAGCGCGATGACGTCGCCGGCGCCGGTGACGACCAGCGGGTTGATCTCGACCGTCGAGGCGTCGAGGTCGTTGAACGCCTTGTACATGCCGGTCAGGAACGACACCGCGTTCTTCACCTGCGCGCCGCTGAGGCCCAGGCCGAAGGCGATGCGCCGGGCGTGATAGCCGCGCAGGCCGACCAGCGGATCGATCGGCAGGGTGATGATCTTCTCCGGCGTCTTGTGGGCGACCTCCTCGATCTCCATGCCGCCTTCGGTGGAGGCGATCACGGTGATGCGGCTGGTGGCCCGGTCGATCAGCAGGCTCAGGTAGAGCTCGCGCTGGATGTCGCAGCCCTCTTCGATATAGAGGCGCTTGACCTCCTTGCCGCTGGGCCCGGTCTGCTTCGTGACCAGGATCTTGCCCAGCATCTCCGCCGCGTTGGCCCGGACATCCTCGACCGACTTGACGACGCGTACGCCGCCCTTGCCGTCGGGATTGTCCTTGAAGCGTCCGGCACCGCGACCGCCCGCATGGATCTGGGACTTGACCACCCAGACCGGGCCGCCAAGCTCCTCCGCCGCCTGGGCGGCTTCGTCGGGCGTGTAGGCGACATGGCCGCGCGGTACGGCGACGCCGTACTTCTTCAGCAGCTGTTTGGCTTGATATTCATGGATGTTCATGGGCGATCCGTCCGTCTGCGTACGTGATCCGGGCCAAGACTAGGCATGAGGACCGTCCGGCACCGAGCATGGCTGCGGCGACCGTATGGAGCAGTGCACAATAGGCCCCTTGTCGCAGGGGGGCAAGGCAGCGCACCGCAGCGCGGCATACTCTTGATGCGGGTCAAGTGCCGCCAAGGCCGCCGGGCCGGATATGGCAGGCCGCGGGTCCGGCGGGGCGGGTCGCTTCGGGGGCGGCGACGGGGTCCCCCGTCAGCGCACGCGATGGCCGACGGCGCCACCGGGGGCCTGCCCGGTGGCATCGGCACGGTCCGGCACCGGGGCAATTCTAGCCTGCGTGTCCCCCCGCGGAGGCACTGACACGCCGGGCTCGCGGATCCACCAAACAAACCCGCCACACGTCAACGAGGCCGCGGCGGTTCCGCCGCGGAGAGCTGCACCCACACGGCCGCCTACGCGTTCCCTATCGCGTCGGCTTCAATGAGGCCGCGGCGTTTCCACCGCGGAGAGGTGTCCGTGAACCCTAGGGCCGCACCCAGCGCCGGTCCGCTTCAATGAGGCCGCGGCGTTTCCACCGCGGAGAGCAAGAGCAAGGTGAGATTCAAAAAGCTTTTGCACAAGCTTCAATGAGGCCGCGGCGTTTCCACCGCGGAGAGTTCGCAGCTGGGCTATTCCATCCCCGTTGAAGCGAGGCTTCAATGAGGCCGCGGCGTTTCCACCGCGGAGAGTTGTCGGCCACGATGCTTTCTCCCGGCATCAAACGGTGGCTTCAATGAGGCCGCGGCGTTTCCACCGCGGAGAGCCCAGGAACAGAGCCGCGGCGACCTGAAGACCAGCGAGCTTCAATGAGGCCGCGGCGTTTCCACCGCGGAGAGCTGACCCAGCCGAAACCGCAAATCGTGCTGACGACCACAGGCTTCAATGAGGCCGCGGCGTTTCCACCGCGGAGAGGGGAGCTTCTGGAGATCCTGCATGAAGAATGCGACGCTTCAATGAGGCCGCGGCGTTTCCACCGCGGAGAGATGTCATGAAGACCAAGGAACGCCCGCCGATTTCGATGCTTCAATGAGGCCGCGGCGTTTCCACCGCGGAGAGCGCTAGCAGATACAAGTGTAGTTAGATTGAAGGACAAGCTTCAATGAGGCCGCGGCGTTTCCACCGCGGAGAGGTACCAACGGGTTGGCGGCGCACGAGGCGCTGATCGTGCTTCAATGAGGCCGCGGCGTTTCCGCCGCGGAGAGGGCGGGGGCATTTTCTGGCGCGGAACCAGGGGGTTGCGGGGCAGATTGCGAGCGCTGCCGGCGGCGCGTCCCCCGGGCGGCGGCGTGGACCGCCTCGCCGTTCCCGACCGCCGGCTAACATCCTGATTTACCATGTCTTACAGCGTTGCGAGCGCTCAGCGCCATTTCCGCGCCACCGGACCGCTCGCACGCGCCCGGCGGCAGGATCGAGTGTACACACTCGCGGGCCTGCGCTCCAGCCCCCGCGAAACGGTGCGGGCGGTCACGGCACGCGGATGATGCGGATGCCGTTGGTGGTGCCGGAGGTGCGCAAGGGAAAGCCGGCGGTCATGACGATGGCGTCGCCGGATCGGGCATAGCCTTCGGCCAGCGCGCACCGCGTCGCCTCCGTCGCCATTTCGTCGGAGCTGTCGAAGGTTTCGACCACCTGGGCTTCCACCCCCCAGACGATGGCCAGCCGCCGCGCGGTCCGGATATCGGGCGTCAGCGCCAGCAGCGGCGTGGGCGGGCGGCGGCGGGCGGCGCGGAAGGCGGTCGACCCGCTGTTGGTATAGGTGGTGATCAGGGCGGCCGACAGGGTTTCGGCCATCTGGCGGGCGCCGGTGGTCACGGCATCCGCTTCCATCGCCCGCGGCGGCGGCGTGTAGGCGTCGATGATGCTGCGGTATTTGGGGTCGCGCTGCACGCGCTTGATGATGCGGTCCATCATCGCCACGGATTCGACGGGGTAGTCGCCCACGGCGGTTTCGGCCGACAGCATCACCGCATCGGCCCCCTGGTACACCGCGGTGGCGACGTCGGAGGCTTCGGCCCGCGTCGGCGTCGGCAAGCGGACCATGGAATCCAGCATCTGGGTCGCCACCACCACCGGCTTGCCGGCGGCGCGGCAGATATCGACGATCTGGCTTTGCAGCACCGGCACGTCTTCGGGCTGCATCTCCACGCCCAGGTCGCCGCGGGCCACCATGACGGCGTCGGACTGGGCCACCACGGCCTCAAGCTGGTCGATCGCCGACGGCTTTTCCAGCTTGGCCATCAGCCCGACGCGGCGCTGGGTCAGGTTGCGCGCCTCCACCAGGTCTTCCGGCCGCTGCACGAAGGACAGCGCCACCCAGTCGACGCCGAGGTCCAGGGCGAAGGCCAGGTCGCTGCGGTCCTTTTCCGTCAGTGCCGAAATGCCCAGCCGCACATTGGGCAGGTTGACGCCCTTCCTGTCCGACAGCCGCCCGCCGACGATGACGCGCGTGTCGGCATAGCCGTGGCCGCAGGATTCCACCCGCAGCCGCACCTTGCCGTCATCCAGCAGCAGCTCCGCCCCGTGGGTCAGCGCGTTGAAGATCTCCAGATGCGGCAGCGGCGCCCGCCGGTCGTTGCCCGGCTGGTCGGTCAGGTCCAGGCGGAAGGCATTGCCCTGCTCCAGCCAGACCTCGCCGTCGGCGAATGTCCCCAGGCGCAGTTTCGGCCCCTGCAGGTCGGCCAGGACGCCGATCGGCCGGCCCGTCTCGGCCTCCACCGCCCGGATCGCGTCATAGACCGCCCGATGCCCGTCATGGGTGCCGTGGCTGAAATTCATCCGGAAGACGTCCGCACCGGCCTCGAACAAGGCGGCGATTCGGTCCTTGCCGGCCGTCGGCGGCCCCAGGGTGGCCAGGATCTTGGTGTGGCGATAGCGGCGCATGGGGCGCGAGTATAGGGGTTTCGGCCGCCCGGGCCAGAGATTGATCAGGGTGCGAAGGGCCCGATCTTCGGCGTCGCGCTATCCACAGCCTCCGGCGGGGGAATTTGACATGGCTCACATCGAACGATAATGACTTCATGATAGCTGGTAGACATCGAAGGATTTGGCGGCTGGGGCCTGCACGACGGCGTCGTCGACGGCCATGACCGCACCGATCCGCGCCCGACCCATGGGACAGACGTGCCGGAACGGTCTTGCGACCGCGCCGCAGGAAGGGTTCCCGGGCCTGGCCGCGATGTCAGGTGAGGACGTTCGATGTCGGTTCTGCGGTCCATGGCCAAGCTTGACAGTCACTTGGCGTTTGGAAAGCAAGGCGAAGTGTCGTGTTAGCACCCAAGAAGAAAGCAATCTGTCTCTATATCTCCGGCGATTCGCCAAGGTCCCGAATGATCGTAGCAAGATTGAATACGATCTTTCAGCAGTATTTTGACCAGGTCTATGAACTTCAGGTTGTCGATATCAACAAAGCGCCGGAAGTCGCCATCGAAAAGCAGATCATTGCCACGCCGACCTTTATCAAGAACTTCCCCCCTCCACCACTCAGGATCATCGGTGAGATGAATGACCAGCAGTTCCTGCTGGAATGGCTGGCCATCGACGTGTCCCTGGGCCGGCGGGGGACCGATCTGGGCGACGCATCATGACCAAGCTTTCCGCAGCCGACCTGTCGCCGCCTGAGAAGCTGGCGACGGGCATCGACGGTTTCGACCATATCTCCATGGGCGGGCTGCCCAAGGGCCGGGCCACGGTGGTGGCCGGCAGCTCCGGCGCCGGCAAGACCATCTTCATGGTCGAGCTTCTGGTCCGCGGCGCACTGCAATTCGGACGGAACGCCGTCTACGTATCGCTGGAGGAGCGGCCCGAAGACCTGGCCCGCAACGTCAAGCGCTTCGGCTGGCACCTGGACCGGCTGGTCGAAGACGGCAGGCTGTGGATCATCAACGCCTCGCCCGATACCGAGGCGATCGAACAGGTCGGGCAGTTCGAGCTGGACGGCCTGCTGGTGCAGATCCGCCATGCCATGAAGACGATCAACGCCGACACGGTGTTCATCGACAGCATCGACGCCCTGTTCAACCGCTTCGACGCCAACGCCCTGCTGCGGCGCGAGATCTACCGCATCGTCGACCAGCTCAAGCTGGCCGGGGCGACCTCGGTGCTGACGATCGAGCGCGTGGCGGAATATGGGATGATCTCGCGCCACGGCATCGAGGAGTTCGTGTCGGACAACGTCGTCATCCTGCGCAACGTCCTGCACGAGGAGAAGGTCCGCCGCACCATCCAGATCCTGAAGATGCGCGGCGACATGCACTACAAGGGCGAATACCCCTTCACCATCTCGCACGGCGGCGTCAGCATCCTGCCGCTGGCAGCGCGGGAGCTGAAGCAGAGCTCCACCAACATCCGCGTCGGCTTCGGCAATGCCGATCTGGACCGGATGGCCGGCGGCGGCCTGTTCCGCGATTCCATCATCCTCGTCTCCGGCCCCACCGGCTGCGGCAAGACGCTGATGGCCAGCACCTTTGCCGCCCAGGGGTGCCGCGACGGCGAGCGCGTCTTGTACCTGGCCTATGAGGAATCCCCCCAGCAACTGCTGCGCAATGCGGAGTCGTGGAGCCTGGAATTCAGCCGCTGGCAGCAGGACGGCACGCTTCGCGTGATCTGCAGCTATCCCGAGGCCATGGGCCTGGAAGACCACCTGCTGGTGATCCAGCGGGAGATCGAGACCTTCAAGCCCAGCAGGCTGATCGTCGACAGCGTGTCGGCGATGGAACGGGTGGGGTCGGTCCGCTATTTCCGGGAATTCGTGGTCGGGCTGTGTTCCTACGCCAAGCAGCAGGAGGTGTGCAGCCTGTTCACCAGCACGACGCCGCGCCTGTCGGGCGGCGATTCCATCACCGAGGCCCATATCTCGACCATCACGGATTCCATCATCCTCCTGCGCTATGTCGAGATTGAAGGGCACATCCGGCGCGGCATCGCGGTGATGAAGATGCGCGGGTCCCAGCACGCCAAACAGGTCTACGAATTCACCATCGACAACAAGGGGCTGCACATCGCCCGGCCGTTCCAGCACGTCCAGAACATCGTGCTCGGCGTCCCGTCGCTGGTGCACCGGCCGGACGGGGAGCCGGACACGGCGGCCATCGACGACCTGTTCGCGCTGTAGACCAGGATGACATCAGGCAGACGCAGCCTGATGTCTGGATCCTGTTCTATTCGAGAGGGTTAGAGCCGCGGGCCGGCGGGACCGGAGCGGGCGCTATGCGGCCCCGCGATGGCCCGTGAAATAGGGCTTCAGCTTCATGTCCTCTTTCAGGATGTGGGTCAGCAGCCATCCCCGCAGCAATTGCGTCGTCTTCGGGATGATACTCTTGCGCTCGGTGCCGGCGACGAAGGCCTCGTGGATCGCGGTCAACTGGCGCAGCAGGTCGTCATGGCGTTGCGCGTGGGCGGCATGGTGGGGGAAGTGAATGGCCTTCTGCAGGGCGATCTCGCGTTCGAAATGCATCTCGGCATAGTCGAACAGCCGCCGATACACATCCTTCAGCCGATCGAGATCCTTGTCGGCCAGCACCCGCTCATACTCGTTGACGATGTCGATCAGGGCCTGATGGTCGCCATCGATCATCAGGTTGCCGACGGAGAAGTTGTCACGCCATTCCACCGGCATGCGTCGGTCCTCTGCAGGCACTAGCGCAGGACGAAATCAGGCTGATTCAGCCTGATGTCTGAATCCTGCTCCATTTCAGATAGTTAGAGCCTAACCCAAACTGCTATCCACGGGGTTAACGCAGCCCGGCATCGCCGCCGGCTTCGGGGGCGCAGCTGCACCGATGCAGGGCGATATGACCGGGGGCCGCCTTCGCCGCCTTCTTCAGCATGCTCAACCGGCCGGTCACGGCGTCGACGGTGACGGATCGCGGCCCTGCGGGACAGGCCATCAGGCCCGCACTGGCGGTCATCAGCGGGAAGGTCCGCGTCTGGTCCGACCGGTCCTTGCCGACGATACCCCCGGCGGCGCGCGCCGCGGCGTCATAGAAGCTTTCGACATCACGCTGGAAGGCCGCCAGAACCGCCGCAGTCCGGCCAAGCATGCTGTCCGGGTCCTGCGCGGCCACGCCGACGAAGAAATCGTCCCCGCCGATATGGGCGATGAAGGCCTCGATCGGCGAAAAGCGCTGCGACAGCAACTTGCCGAACAGCTGGATCACCCGGTCGCCCTGGCGAAAGCCGTAGGCGTCGTTGTACGGCTTGAAGTTGTCGAGATCGAAATAGGCGAACACATAGCTGTCCCGGGTGTTGTCGATGGCCTTGGCCAGGTATTCGACGATGCTCAGATTGCCGGGAAGCTTGGTCAGCGGGTTCTCGTCGCTGGCGCGGGCGACGGTCTTGTCATGGATGACGCGCAAGAGCGATCGGGCCGAGAGCACGCCCACATAGGCAAAGGCGTCGACCATCAGCACCCCGGCGGGGTTCTCGTCCACGGCATAGATCGACAGGATCTCTTCGATATCGCTGTGGACGTCGGCCACCGGACAGGGGCTGACGAAATCGCGCAGGCTGCGGCCAAGCGACCGGTTGCGCAGCAGGTCGCGGCCGTATTCGGCGTAGATGAACCCTTTCAGCGCCTCTTCATGGACGATGCCGACCGGCCGGCGGGCGCCATCCACCACCGGGAAATACGAACATTGCGGGTGGCGCCGGAACATGTCGAAGACATCGGCCATCTGGTCGTCCATCCGGACCGCCGGAACGGGCGACAGCTCCTCCAGGATCAGGCAATGGTCGCCCTGAACGTCCTTGCCGCGCCGTTCGCCGGCGCTGGTATCGCCCGCCGCGCAGTAGTGGGGAAGCAGCGTCGCCAGGTCGGTACCGGGACGGGCGATGAAGTAGCCCTGCCCCAGGTCGCAGCCGATGCGGCGGCATTCCAGGAACTCCGCCTCGCTCTCGATCCCTTCGGCCACCACGGTGATGCCCAGCACCCGCGCAAGGTTGACGATCGACGTGACCAACACGCGCTTCCTGCGGTCGCGGTGGATCTCCGACACGAACATCCGGTCGATCTTCACGATGTCCGGCTGCTGGGAATAGAGCAGGCTGAGGCCCGAATAGCCGACCCCGAAATCGTCGATGGCCAGCAGCAGCGATTGCGCCCGGTAGCGGGCAAGGATCCCCCGGACGACGCTCTCGTTGCCCAGGCCGTGCAGCTCCGACAGCTCGAAGCAGAAGGCCGACGCCGGCAGCCCCAGGTCTTCGAGCAGCGCCCGTGTCCGGTTGGGCCGATAGTCCGGCGAGGCGAAGACGCGGTTGTCGAGGTTGAAGAACAGCCGCACATCCCTGTGCCAGGGCAGGCTGGCGAACGCGTCCAGGGCCTTGCGCCGCAGGACGAGATCGACGGTATGCAGGATGCCCTGCCGCCACGCCTGGTCGAACAGCGCAGCGATGTTTGGCAGCCCCAGGCGGGCATGGCCGCGCAGCAGCGCCTCGTACCCGAAGCAGGCGCCGCTTTGCAGGCTGACGATCGGCTGGAAGGCGTACTCCACATGCCGGCGCACGGCATCGATCAGGCGCCCGGCCTCGCCAGCCGGGACGGCATCGCCCTTGGCGGGGCCGGCCGGCGCCACGGCGGCGCGATGGTGCACCTCCGCCGCGCCCCGCAGCGCCGGCAGGCGGTCCGCATCCGACCGCGATATGGGGTATCGCACGCCATTGCCATCCATGGTACGCCCCTGTTTCGACAGACGCTCCCCCGCGCCGCTGCGGGTGGCGGCCGACCCCCCACCTGCGGGGACTGATCCCATTGCGACAGCACACAGCCGGCATCGTCGCGCCGCGAAGCCATTGGGTCTGCCGGTGTCGACCGCCCCGATGCCGATGCCTGAGACCTATCACGGCAACCTTCATCAAAAATGAATCCCTCGTCGAATTTTCGGGCGGTCATGCATCCGACTTGGCAATATCTTCAAGACTCCAAATAATTATTCATCGTTGCGCCACCTGTGCAGGGGCACTCCTTCGGCGAAGGACGCGTTCCTGATATCTGTTCTTTGAACTGTAACATGAATAAAAGTCGCGCTGGCATGCCCCCTTCCCGGCTGTTACGCTGGATTGGCTGACACGCCCCATGCGCGCCCATGGGGCCGGGGCTGCCTGGAAGCCGGCCGACGGAGGGGTCCACGCAATGGAATTCGACAGCGGCTGCAAGGCAATCGACGGGGAACACCGCGTCCAGATCGGACTGGCCGTGGCGTTGGCGGACGCCATCCGCCATGGCCGGCCGAAGACGGAACGCGACGGCCTGGTCGATCATCTGCTCACCTACACGAAGGTGCATTTCACGGCCGAGCACCTGCTGATGCGCCAATACGCGTATCCCGAATACCGCGCCCACGAGCTGGAGCATGACGAGCTGCTGGAGCAGGTGGAGGACCTGAAGCGGATCTATGACGCCGGCGACGACGACGCGACATTGCGGCAGGTGGGCCGCGTCCACGCCTGGTTGCTGGGGCATATCCGCGCCACGGACGAACGCTTGGCCGCTTTCCTGGCCCCGCTGGTGCCCGCCGAGGGCTGAGACCGGCCCGACACCGCCGGGCGGCGTTGGCCCGCGCCTCACAAACTTGACACTTTCCTTTGGCCTGCTGGCCCGCAATGGGGCCGACAGCCGGGAGGGATGTCATGCGATACGCGATCGGATGCCGGGCGGCCTGCGCCATCCTTGCGATGATATCCCTCTGGACCGGATCGCCGGCCCGGGCGGACGCGCCCGATCTCAGGGCCACCCAGCTGGCCGCGTCCGGCGGCCTGGGGCCCGGCGGCGGCAATCAGATCGTGGTGACGGTGGCCTATGACAGCAACGATCAGTTCCTGGCGTTCCCCGCCTTCCGGGTGACGTTGCGCGTCACGCGCGACGGCTATGACCAGAGCTACCACGAGACGGTCACGATGACCGGTCCCCAACTGGACCAGACGCCCCCCAGCGGTGTCTTCACCGCGACGTTCGGCGCCGTCGTCTTTCCCCAGGCCGGGACCTATCAGGTCCGCGTCTATGTCGATGACACCAACATCGTGCCCGAGACCGACGAGCTGAACGACGGCGGCCAGCCCGGCGGCGGGGGGGCCGGGCTCTATGGGACCGTCAATACCGGGTCGAACAACTACCTGAGCTACAATTGCCTGCCCAATGACGCGGGCACCGGCGGATGCACGGCACTGCCGCTGCTGCTGACCCCGACCCCGGGGCGCGTCATCGGCCGGCAACCCGAACCCGACTGCCCGGCCCCCTATCATGTCGTGGCGCCGGACGGCCGCTGCGTGTGGTCCTGCGGGCAGGGAACCCAGCCGGACGCCACGAGCGGGACCTGCGTCTGCCAGCCCCGCCTGCTCCCGGCTGGAAGCGACCGGTTCGGACGTCTTATCTGTCAGTAGGAAGGACGCAGGCCGAGGATATCGGCCGCGCCGGTACGGGGTCTCGTCAGCTCTCGATCACGCGCCTGCGGGTCCGCCATTCGTCCTGGTCGCTGCGGCAGGCCACGCCCCGCACCTGGGCCGGGGTATCGTCCAGGGTCGAAGTCGCCGTGAACTCGCGGCAGTATTGCCCCTCGGTCGTCTGGAAGGTGCGGATCAGGGTGATGACGCCGCCGTGTCCGGTCCTCTCGTTGAACCACTCGACCGACGTGCCGCTCAACTGGTTCTCCAGAAGATTGTCCAGCGTCGCCGTCTCGACCAGGCGGTCGCTGTGGGCCTGCAAGGCCAGCCACGTGCCGGAGTCCGTGCCCAGCGCCGAGACATAGACCGACGTGCCGCCGATCACGAATCCGCCGACGGCGGCCGCCAGCGTCATCCACCAGGACATGTGCCCGGTGATCCTTGCCGGCTTGCGACGGCGCCCAGGCCGGCCGGCCGGACGGACGGACGGCAGGTCGTGGCCGGCCGTGGCCGGATCGGCCGACGCACCCATGCGCAACGGCGGCAGGCTGTGGTGCAGCATGGGCTCGAACGCCGCGCGAACCAGCGCCGTATCGTCCTTGTATGCCTGGATCTTCCGGGCGAGGTCCGGATCGTTCCGCATCGCCTGCTCGACCGCCGCAACCGTCGCGGCGTCCAGCTCGTCGTCGACATAGGCGATGAGTGTGGCCTCTGCGAACGCAACCATCATAAGCCTCCCCCAGCAAGTGTGCCGGCAGCAGTCCGTGGGGCTTCGTCGTCCAGCGCAGCCCGCAACGCGATGCGCGCGCGTGCCAGCCGGCTGGTCACTGTGCCCACGGATACTTCCAGGACGTCCGCCGCCTCCCGGTACGACAGACCTTCAACAACGATCAAAAGCAGCGCCATGCGCTGGTCCTGCGGCAATTTGTCGATCAACCGGCGCACGAGGGCGAGCGTCAGCCGCGATTCCGCGTTGCGCACCCCATCCTCTTCCGTGGGGACCAGCGACAACGCCGGACGATGCTGCCGCCGCACATTCTCCGCCGACAGCCGGTTGAGCCACAGGTTGTGCACGATCTTGAACAGCCAGCTGTCCAGACGCGTCCCTTCCTGCCATTGCTCATGGCGGGTCATGGCGCGTTCCAGCGCTGCCTGCGTCAGATCGTCGGCCTCATCCGGCGATCTGACCAGAACATAGGCAAACCTGTACACCCGGGGCCGGAGCGTCACCATCCGGTCCCACAGATGCCTGGTCGGATCTAAACTCTCACCCATGCGCGCCGCGTTTCGACCGGCAGCCCCGCATCCGAGACAGCGGGCCTGCCGTGTTCAAACGATAACAGCCCAGTCGCCGCATCCTTCCCGCAATCGCAGAAGATTTCAAACCGCTCGCCCTGCGATTTCTCCATGCATCGATGGAAGGATTTCGATCGTCAACTGTTGTTGGGTCGAGGCTGAGACGACGACCGTCGCGCCGCATGCCCCCGACAGAAGCTGTCGGGTTGAAGACATGGAGAATGCCGTGAAACGACGGCACAGTGGAAGCCGGTTGGCTGTCTCCGCAGGCGTAAGCGTCATCGCGTTGTTGGCCGTAGCCGCACCGGTCACGATCGATCTCGATCACGGCCGCCTCCACCTGTCCGCCGCCATGGCCAATGACGGCGACGGTGAAGGCGGTGGCGGCGGAAGCGGTGGCGGCGGCTCTGATGGAGAAGGCGGCGGCGGCGGAGCGGGTGGCGAGGCCGGTGGCGGCGGTGCCGGTGGCGGCGGTTCGGGCGGTGGCGCTGGAAGTGGCGGTGCCGGCGGCAGCGGCGGGCGCGGCTATGACGGTGACGACGATGGCCGCGACGGTGTCGGCGGCGGTCGAGGTTCGGCGGTCGGCGGCAGGTCCGCCGCGGGCACGTCGGAGGATGCAGGCGTTGGCGGCAGTGCCCCCGCCAGCAGCAGCGGCGGCACCGGCAGCCGCGGCATCATCGGCGGCGAAGACGGTGACCGTCCGCAAGGTGGCGACGGCGGCCGTCCGGGCAGCGGACTGGAACAGGTGGGTCCGGATCTGACCGCCGAGCAGGAAAGGGACGCGATTTCAGGCGGATGGCGCTGACGGATAGGTCTGAACGGTCGCCGGATGGCGGCTGGGAGATAGGTGACAGTGGCGACGGTGCCGGTACGGGCGCCGCGGGGTGCGGTGTGCTCTGGTTCCATCCCGTGTGTCGCCGCCTGATCGTCATTTGCATGGCGGCGACGGCGATCGGCGGTTGTACCTACGAAGCCGGGTCCGGGGTTCGGGATGTGTCCGTTGCCTCACGCCCGGTCGCGATGACGCCGCTGGATGAGCAGATGGCCGAACGGACGTTGCAGTCGGCACTGGAGGTTACGGTCAGCGAAGAAAGCAGCAGGTGGCACAATCCGAGTACCGGTGCAGCGGGGAGCATTACGCCAGTCAGGACATATCGAACGGTGAGCGGTCGTTACTGCAGGGAATACGAGGAGACGATTACCACCAATGGCAATACTGAGACCTACCGCGATACAGCCTGTCGCGACCAGCAAGGTGTCTGGCACACCTTGTGACGCGGTGGCCCCCCAGTGCGCCAGCGACGATGCGCTTGAGCGGCACCGCCTATGGGTCGAGAGGACGATCGGTGGCGTACGGGCTGACTTCTCCTTCGCCGACCTGTGCGGCCGGGATTTTTCGGGCCGGGAGCTCAGTGGCGCGAAGCTGACCCGGGCCGAGCTTGTCGCGGCCATTCTGGTGGGGACCCGACTGAAAGGCGCGGACATGTTCGGCGCCGATCTCAGGGACTCCAACCTGGAACGCGCCGACTTGTCAGAGGCCGATCTGCGTGGCGCGCTTCTTGCCGGCGCCAACTTCCACCAGGCCCGGATGCGTCGAGCCGACCTGCGCTCCGGCTCGCTCGTCGACTGCGGCCGCAGCGGGTCGGATGCCTTTCACGGTCCCACCGACGGTTGCGGCGTCAACCTGGTCGAAGCGGACCTCGCCCATGCCAACCTGACCGGCGGCCACCTGTCCCACGCCAGCCTGATCGGCAGCGACATGACGGCCGCGCGGCTGCAAAGGATCGACCTGCGCGACGCCGACCTTTCGGGCTGCGTCCTGCAGAATGCCGACCTGAGCGGTGCCGACCTGCGCGGCGCGGACCTTTCCGGGGCCCGGCTTGTCGGCGCCATCCTGGATGATGCGCGCGTCGACGGCTGTTCGTTCCGCGATGCCGACCTTGTCGGCGCCGACCGCGGCCGGTGCGACCTGTCTCGCGCCGACACCGCCGGCGCGCGGATGACCAAGCATCTGGACACCATGGCCAGCGAGCTTCTGCGGGCCGTGTTCGACCATGAGCGCTGGATCGGCAGCTTCGGCCAGAAGGGAACGCGTGCCGACCTGGAGAGCGCCGACCTGAGCGACGTCGACCTGCGCCACGCCAATCTGGCCGGCGCCGTCCTGCGCGGGGCGCAATTCCGCGGCTCCATCCTGGACTGTGCCAGCCTGATGCTGGCGGACCTGTCCGGCGCGAACCTGGACGGGGCAAGCCTGCGCGGGACCGATCTGGCCGGGGCCAATCTTTCCTATGCCAGCCTGGTTGGCGCCGACCTGTCGGGAGCGAAGATGAGCCCCGTGCCCCTGCGGGCGGCCGACGGCAAGCCGACCGGACGGTTCTGGTCGACCAACCTGCACGGCGCCAAGTTGAGGCATGCCCATCTGACCGACTGTTCGCTGTTCGGGGCCAATCTGAGCCAGTGCGACCTGTCCCTGGCGGACATGCACGGGGCCGACCTGCGCACGGCGAACCTGGCGGGGGCACTGTTCCTCGACAACGACCTGGCGCGGGAGATCCTGTCCGCCTGAAGGGCCGGACGGGCGCCCCGTCGCGGCAGCCGCCGGCCCCGCCATCGGCCCTGCGGCCTGACGACCGCGGCGGGCACCGTGGCTTGCCGCGCGCGGGCCGGGGATCTACGATCCCAGGGAACCAATCGACAAGAATGATCCGGGAGGACGCAGCAATGCATGCCAGCAGGCGTGTCAGCCTTGTGTTGGCCGCAGTGACGACGTTCGCACTGCCGACGGTCGCCCACAGCCAACAGGCGGCGATCTACAGCTCGCTAGACCGCTTCCATCCGGTGATCGCCCAGAACGGGATGGTGGCCAGCCAGGAAGCAACCGCGACGGAGGTCGGCGTCGACATCCTGCGCCGGGGCGGCAACGCCGTCGACGCGGCGGTGGCCGTGGGCTTCACGCTCGCCGTCACCCTGCCGCGCGCCGGCAATATCGGCGGCGGCGGGTTCATGCTGGTGCACCTTGCCGGGTCGGGCGAGACCGTAGCCATCGACTATCGCGAGCGCGCGCCGGCGGCCTCCGATCGTGACATGTACCTGGATGCCGAGGGCAATGCCGATCCCGAGCTGTCCCGGTTCACCCAGCTTGCCGTCGGTGTCCCCGGCACCGTCGCCGGCCTGGCGCTGGCGCACGAACGCTACGGCAGCGGCACCTTCACCCTGGCCGAGCTGATGCAGCCGGCCATCGACCTGGCCGAGAACGGCATCCCCGTCACCGGCGGCCTTGCCAATTCCCTTGCCGACCTGCGCGACCGCCTGACGCGCTGGCCCACGAGTGCCGCGATCTTCTACCGGCCGGACGGGTCGGACTTCGACGTCGGCGACACGCTGGTGCAGGCCGATCTCGCCCAGTCCCTCAGGCAGATCGCCGAGCAGGGACCCGCTGCCTTCTATGACGGACCGATCGGCGAAGCGATCGTCGCCGAACTGGCCCAGGGCAACGGCATCATGACCCTGGACGACCTGCGGGCCTACGAGGCGGTGGTGCGCGAGCCGGTGACGGGCGACTATCGCGGCTATCGGATCGCCTCGATGCCGCCGCCCAGTTCCGGCGGCATCCACATCGTCCAGATCCTCAATATCCTGGAAGACGTGCCCGTCGCGGACCTCGGCCACAACAGCGCCCAGACGATCCACTGGATGGCCGAGGCGATGAAGCTGGCCTATGTCGACCGCAGCGAATACCTGGGCGACCCGGACTATTGGGAGGTTCCGATGGCCGGGCTGACGTCGCAGGACTATGCCGACGCGTTGCGGGCGGGGATCGATCCCGACCATGCGCGCCCGGCGGCGGAGATCGGCCCCGGTGATCCCGCGCCCTACGAAAGCCCGCAGACGACGCATTTCTCCGTCGTCGATGCGGACGGGAACGCCGTCGCCAACACCTACACACTGAACTTCAGCTACGGCACCGGCCTTGTCGCCGGCGGCACCGGCATCCTGCTGAACAACGAGCTCGACGACTTCTCGGCCAAGCCGGGCGTGCCCAACGCCTATGGCCTGATCGGCGGCGATGCCAACGCGGTGGCGCCGAACAAGCGGCCCCTCAGTTCCATGAGCCCGACCTTCGTGTTCGATCCGGACGGCCGGCTGTTCCTCGTCACCGGCAGTCCCGGCGGCAGCCGCATCATCACCACGACGCTGCAGGTGATCATGAACGTCATCGACCACGGCATGAACATCGCCGAGGCGACCAACGCCGTGCGAATCCACCACCAGTGGCTGCCCGACGAACTGCGCATCGAGGAAGGGTTGAGCCCCGACACGATCCGCCTGCTGGAAGGGATGGGGCACACCGTCGTCGTGCGCGATGCGATGGGCAGCACCCAGTCGATCATGGTCACGGACGGGGGATTTGCCGGCGCCTCCGACCCCCGTCAACCGGACGCCCTGACACTCGGATATTAGCCTGCATGCGGGGGCGGGCTTGACATCGGCCGCCCCCGCAGCCAAAGCATTCCCCGCTCGCGACGTGTGGAACCGTAGGGACCCCGTCGCGGTTCCCAACGCAAACGTCCCGGGAGACGGCCGGCGGGTGGCGAGGATGACGGCAGGACCCGGATTCTGGGATGGCGATCTGCCCCCCGACGTGCAGTCGGAGAAGGTCATTGCGCTTTTCCGCATGTGGCAGGACAAGCGCGGGACCCGTACGCTGCCGTCCCGCACCGATTTCGACGTGGCGGAGCTCAAGCCCTGGCTTGGCCGGCTGATCATCTATGACGTGCTGGGCGATGCGGAGGATTTCCGCTACCGGCTGGTCGGCACCGACATCGTGCGCATCCACGGCCTCGACCTGACCGGCCGGCTTGTCAGCGAGGCCTGCTACATGGGGGGCACCGCCCACACCCGGGCCAGCCTCGCCGAAATGTGCCGATCGAAGATGCCGCGCTATCGCAAGGACGGTGAGATCACCGCACGGGCCTGGGCGCGCGCCGGCGAACGGCTGTTCCTGCCCCTTGGCCGCAACGGCGACACCGTCGACCAGATCATCTGCCTGGCAGCCTCGGAGGAGGAGCTGGTGCCCCGCTACCAGCGCCCGGGCGCCTCGACCACGTCCCCCGGGCTGGGATAGCGGTTTCGCCGGCCGCCCCTCGCCCGCCGGTGCGGGTGCTTCGCCGCACTGCGCCCGGTTTGGCCCGGTCTGCCAGCCACGGGGCGGGTCATCCGTACAGGTGGCAGGATACCAGGTGCGGCTGGCCATCCGTTCCAAGATTCGTCACCGGCGGCACCGCATCCGTACAGCGGTCGAACGCGTGCCGGCAGCGGGGATGGAACGGACAGCCCGGCGGCGGGTGTTCGGGGCTCGGCATGTCGCCGGCCAGGACGATGCGATCGCGCGGCCGCTCCGGGTCCGGCACCGGGATGGCGCTGACCAGGGCCTGGGTATAGGGGTGCTGCGGCGCCTCGTAGAGCCGGCCGGCCGGCGCGATCTCGACGATCTTGCCGAGATACATCACCGCCACCCGGTCGCTGACATGCTCAACCACCGACAGGTCGTGGCTGATGAAGATGTATGACAGCCCCATCTCCGCCTTCAGGTCCATCAGCAGGTTGAGGATCTGCGACTGGATGGACACGTCCAGTGCCGACACAGGCTCGTCGGCGATGACCAGCTTGGGTTCCAGCGCGATACCGCGCGCAATCCCGATGCGCTGGCGCTGGCCGCCGGAAAACTCGTGCGGATACCGTCGCGCGGCATCGGCATCCAGCCCCACCCGGGCCAGCAGCCTGGCCACCCGGGCGGCCCGCCCGGCGCGGTCGCCCAGTCCGTGGATCTCCAGAGGCTCGGCAACGATGGACCCGACGGTCTGGCGCGGGTCCAGCGAGGCGTAGGGGTCCTGGAAGATCAGCTGCATGTCGCGGCGACGGCGCCTGAGGGCGCGGCGCGACAGGCCGCCCATCGGCTGGCCGTCGAACACAACCTCGCCGGACGTCGGCTCCATCAGCCGGGTGATCAGGCGCGCCAGCGTGGACTTGCCGCAGCCGCTTTCGCCGACGATACCCAGCGTCTCGCCGGCGGCGAGGTCGAAGCTGACGCCGTCGACCGCCTTCAGCACCCCGCCGGGCGTCGGGAAGTGCTTGGCCAGACCGCGGACCTGCAACAGCGCCGTCACGGCAGCGGGTTCCAGCAGGCCGCCTGATGCACGCCCGTCGGCGGCTCCAGCCGCGGCGTCTCGGTGCGGCAGCGGCCCAGCGCCCGCGGGCACCGTTCGGCGAAGCTGCACCCGGCCCCCCGGCCGCCCGGGGCGGGCACGGTGCCCGGGATGGTCGGCAATCGGCCGCGGCCGGCGGCCCGCGCCGGCATGCTGTCCAGCAGGCCGCGGGTATAGGGATGCCGGGGCGCGCGGTACAGCGCGCGCACATCCGCCGCTTCCACCAGCCGCCCCGCGTACATGACGACGACACGGTCGCAGAACTCCGCCACGACGCCCAGGTCATGGGTGATCAGCAGCACCGCCATGCCCAGCTCGGCCCGCAGGCCGCGCATCAGGTCCAGGATCTGCGCCTGGATGGTGACATCCAGCGCCGTCGTCGGCTCGTCGGCGATCAGCAATGCCGGCTCGCACGCAATGGCCATGGCGAACATCACCCGCTGGCGCAGGCCGCCCGACAGCTCGTGCGGGTACTGCGCCAGCCGCCGTTCCGCCGCGCCGATGCCGACATGGCCCAGCAGCTCCGCCGCCCGCGCCATGGCCTGCCGCCTGGTGACGGGCCGGTGCAGCCGCAGCACCTCGGCAAGCTGGAAGCCGATGGTGTAGACGGGATTGAGGCTGGTCATCGGCTCCTGGAACACCATGCCGATGCGGTTGCCCCGCACCGTGCGCATCGCGTTGGCGGACAGCGTCAGCAGGTCGGTGCCGTCGAAGCGGATGTGCCCCCCCAGCACGCGCGCCGGCGGCGACGGCAGCAGCCGCATGACCGACATGGCGGTGACGCTCTTGCCGCAGCCGCTCTCGCCGACCAGGCCCACGGTTTCGCCGCGGCCGATGGCCAGGGACATATCGTCGACCACCGTGACAGGGCCGGCATCGGTGTTGAAGCCGAGCGAGAAGCCCTCGATCGCCAGCAGCGGGCGCGCGTCCGCAGCCATTCAGCGATCCCTTCCCCTTGATGGGGGAGGGTCTGGGTGATTGCGCCGCACGTCGTCAACCATCGTCACTCGCGCGCCCCTGCCGGATTGCCAGGATGCCGTCATTCGAAATGCGCGGTCATCGGCAGGATCACCCCCACCCAACCCTCCCCCATCGAGCGGGAGGGCTTGAAGAAGGGGGTGGCCCGGCGTCCGGCGCCGCCCGCTCAGTCGAAGACCATGCGCGGGAAATAGAGGGACACGACCCAGTTGGGCTGGTCGACGATCTCGCTGATCTTCAGGTCCGCGCAGACGCTGCACAGCATATAGGCGTCGACCGCCGACATGCCGTGGGCCTGCGTCAGCTCGTCGATCATGGCCGCCACGGCGCGGCGCGCGCCTTCGTACAGGTCGGTCCCGACGCCCGTCGTCACCCAGAACCCCATCTCGTCCTTGTGGCGCGAAACCGGGCCGGGGGTGATGAACTGCGGGCTGGGCAGGGCCATGTCGCGGATCAGCTCCAGCTTCACCGTCACCTGCATCGGGCTTTCGATGGCGGTGCCGCAGACCTCGCCGTCGCCCTGGGCGGCATGGGTATCGCCGATGGAAAACAGCGCGCCGTCCACCTCCACCGGCAGGAACAGCTCGGTGCCCGCCGACAGGTCGCGAATGTCCATGTTGCCGCCGACCCGGCGCGGCGGAACGATGCTGTGCAGGCCCGGCGCCGCCGGGGCCAGGCCGATGGTGCCGGCGAAGGGCTTCAGCGGTACCTTGCCGCCCGGGCCGAACAGCGCCGGTTCCAGCCGCTGCGGGTCATACTTCCACAGGTGCAGGGCGGGGTCGGGGAACTGGTCGGCCAGCAGGCCGAAGCCCGGGATGTTGGCCGTCCACCCCCAGCCCGAGGGCTGATAGCCCAACAGCGTGATCTTCAGGGCGTCGCCGGGCTTGGCCCCGTCGACATAGACGGGACCCGTGACCGGATTGACCTTGTCGAAGTCGATGCCGGCGACGTCGGCCACGGTGCTGTCGGGGGAGAGCTGCCCCCCCGACGCATCCACGGTCTCGAACGTCAGCATCGTGCCCGGGGCCACCGTCATCACAGGCGGCAGGCTGTTGTCCCAGCCGAAGTGATGGTGGTCCCGGTGGATCGTGTGCTTCGGATCAGTTGGCATCTTGGATGTACACGGTGTCGTAGTGGACGGGGATATGCACCGGGTCGACGAAGATGGCGTCGGGTCCGCCCAGGCGGTCGCGCAGCATGGTGAAGCGCTGCTCGTTGAAGATCGGGGCCCACGGCGCATCGTCCATGATCGCCAGGTAGATGTCGCGCCATTCGGCCAGGCGGGCGTCCTGCTGGTCGGCGGCGATCATGGCGTCGGCCGCCGCGGCGCGGGCGTCCAGCTCCTCGTTGCAGTACCAGGCCCAGTTCCAGCCGCCCGGCACCGCACCGCCGCAGCCCAGGATCGGGCCGTAGAAGTTGGACGGATCCGGGAAGTCGGCGATCCAGGCCATGCCGCCGGACCAGATCATCGGCGCCTGGTCGGGCTCCCCGCCCGCGGCGATCACCGTCGACTGTGCCAGCGTCTGCAGCTCCACCGTGATGCCGACGGCCGCCAGGTCCTGCTGGATCGCCTGGGCGATGCGCGGGTTGGGGTCGGTGTTCATGGAATAGAGCTCGGTCGTGAAGCCGTCGGGGAAGCCGGCCTCCGCCAGCAGCACCTGGGCGCCCTCGGGGTCGTAGGCGTAGCCGTCATAGTCCTCGGCATAGCCCGGCATCGCCGGCGGCAGCGGCTGGTTGGCCGGCACCGCGCGGCCGTTGATGATGCGGACGATGCGGTCCTTGTTGATGGCCATGTTGACGGCGCGGCGCACCAGCACGTTGTCGAACGGCGCGATGTTGACGTTCATCGTCACATAGCCTGTGTGCAGCTGCCCGCCTTCGATGACGCGGGTGCCCTCCGGCGGGTTCTGCGTCACGTCGACGAAGCGCGCCGGCGGGATGCCGTCGCCTAGGATGTCGACCTCGCCGTTCTCCAGCCGCAACAGCGCCACCGTCGGGTCCTGCCCGACCTCGAAGACGATGCGGTCGAGGCGGGGGATGCCCTCGCGGTAATAGTCCGGGTTGCGCGCGAAGACGACGCGCTGGCCCAGCGACCATTCCTCCAGGCTGAAGGCGCCGGTACCGACGGGATGGCGGCCGAACTCGGGCCCGAATTCCTCCACCGCCTCCTGCGGCACGGCCGAGGCGAAGTTCAGCGCCAGCACATGCAGGAAGGTGGCATCGGGGCGCGACAGGGTGAAGACGACGGTGCGGTCGTCGGGCGCTGCGATGCCCGACAGCGCGTCCGCCTCGCCCGCCGCCATGGCGTCGAAGCCGTCGATCATGCCGAAGAAGCCCTGGCCGGGGCTCTGCGTCTCCGGGTCGACCGCGCGCTCGATGGAATACTTGATGTCGGCGGCGGTCAGGGCGCGGCCGTTGTGGAAGACGACGCCGTCGCGCAGGTGGAAGGTGTAGGTCAGCCCGTCCTCGGACACGTCATAGCTTTCGGCCAGGTCGGGGACCAGGTCGGTCGTCCCCGGCGCATAGTCCATCAGCCCGTCGAACAGGCTCTTGATCATCGACCAGTTCTGCCAGTCATAGCCGATCGCCGGATCGAGGGTGGAGACGTCGTCGTTGTAGGTGACGACCATCTCGCCGCCCATGGGCACCGCATCGTCGGCCCAGGCGGGGGCCGCCATCGCGAAAGCCAGCGCCGAAACACTCGTCAACAATATACGCTTCATCGGTCCTGCCTCTCCTGTCCGGTTGTGGGCACGTCGGCCGCACGGGTGGCATCCGCCTTGGCATGCCGGCTTCGCGGCTAGGTGCGCGTCCGGTCTTATCTCAGCTTGATGCGGGGGTCGACGAACGGGGCGATCAGGTCGGCCACCAGGTTGCCCAGCACCACCCCCACGGCGGCCACCATAGTTACGCCCATTATGATGGGAACGTCGAGACGCTGAATGGCCTGCCAGGCCAGCTGGCCGATGCCCGGCCAGCCGAACACCGTTTCGACCACCACGACCCCGTTCATGAAGATGCCGATATCCAGCCCGATCATGGCGACGATCGGCAGGATGCCGTTGCGCAAGCCATGCACCAGCACGACGCGGGTGCCGCCGGCGCCCTTGGCCCAGGCGGTGCGGATATAGTCCTGCCGCAAGACGTCGACCATGGTGGAGCGCATCATCCGCGCGTACCAGCCGCCGCCGAGGATGCCCAGCGTCATCGCCGGCAGCACCAGGCTGTCGACGCCGTTGAAGCCGCGCGTCGGAAACCACCCCAGGCCGAAAGCGAAGACATAGAGCAGCAAGAGGCCGACGACGAATTGCGGCGCCGACACGCCGCTGAACGCCGCCACCATGATCGCCCGGTCGGCGAACCGCCCGCGCTGCGTGGCGGCAAACAGGCCGGCGGGGATGCCGATCAACAATTCGCAGAGGATCGCGCCGGCCAGCAGCGCCAGCGTGGCCGGCAGGCGGGCGGCGATCAGCTCCGCCACGTCAATGCGCTGGATGTAGGAACGGCCGAGGTCGCCCTGCAGCAGCCCGCCCATGTAGCGCAGGTACTGCTCGACCAGCGGCCGGTCGAGCCCCAGCTGGTGGCGGATCGACTCCACGGTATCCAGCGATGCATTGCGCCCCGCCACCATCCGCGCCGGGTCGGCCGGCACCAGATGGGTCAAGAGGAAGGTGATGATGGTGACGCCGACCAGGATCAGCGCCGCCTGCACCAGCCGCCGGGCGAGATACCGGGCCATCAGCCGCGCCCCCGCTGGGTCGGGTCCATGGCATCGCGCAGCGCGTCGCCCACCAGGTTGAACGACAGCGCCAGCAGCAGGATCGCCGCCCCGGGGATGAACACCAGCCACGGTGCCGTCGTGAAATAGGACACGCTTTCCTGGATGATGTTGCCCCAGGACGGCTGCGGCGGCTGCACGCCGATGCCGAGGAAGCTCAGCGTCGCCTCTAGCAGCACCGTGGTGGCGATGCCCAGCGTCGCCCACACCAGCATGGTCGGCACCAGGTGCGGCACGATGTGGCGCGCCAGGATGCGGGCGTCGCTGGCGCCGAGATTGCGGATGGCGGTGATGAACTCCCGCTCCGCTATCGAGGTTGTCTCGGTATAGACGACACGCGCCACCTGCACCCAGTTCACCGCCGCGATCACCATGGCGACGATCCACAGGCTGGGCCCGATGATCGCCGCCAGCGCGATCGCCAGGATCAGCACCGGAAACGCCATCATCAGGTCGGTGAAGCGCATCAGCGCCGTGCCCACCCACCCGCGCAGGAACCCGGCCAGCGTGCCCAGCACCGTGCCGATCGTCACCGCCACACCGTTGGCGACGACCCCGACGATCAGCGAGGTCTGCGCGCCCACCATCATCCGGCTCAACAGGTCGCGCCCCAGCGTATCGGTCCCCAGCCAGAACCGCTCCCCCGGCGGCAACGGCGCCCCTTCCAGCGACAGCCCGTCGAAGAACTGCTGTTGATAGTCGTACGGCGCCAGCACGCCCGCGAACACCGCCACGACCACCGTGACGGCGATGACGACCAGCCCGAACAGGACCGTGCCGGAGCGGAAAAAGCGTTGCCAGGATCGGGACATGGGGGCGAGCGCAAGAGACGTGAGGAAGGCAGCCCGGGCATCCTAGGGCTGGGATCGGTGGGGCATCAATGGCTGTTGCCCGCTCCCCCTCCGCCCGCAACCGCGGCGCGCCGCACAGCCACCCGCTTCACCGCCCGCCACGGACGGCCGTCGATGGCGGCCAGGCCGAGGGCGATCAGGGTCAGGCCGGCCATGTGCTTGGGCTGCAAGGTCTCGCCCAGCACCAGGATGCCGAGCAGGATGGCGCTCGCGGGGATCAGGAAGGTGACGAGCAGCAGGTTGGTGGCGCCGGCCGTGGCCAGGATGCGGAAATACAGGACATAGGCAACAGCCGTCGACAGGATCGCCAGGCCGGCCAGGGCGGCCATCGTGCCGGCCGACGGCAGGGCCAGCGTCCAGGGGCGGTCGACGGCCAGCATCACCGGCAGCAGCAGCAGGCTCGACGCCATGACCTGGCCGGTGGCCGTCGCCATCGGCGCGATGCCCATTGCGCGGAACCGCCGGCCGTAGACGCCGGCAAAGGCGTAGGAGAGGGCGGCAGCCAGGCATGCCAGCTGGGCGGCGACGTTCAGCCCGAGCGCTTGCAGCGCCGTGCCGCCGATCATCACGGCCACCCCGGCCAGGCCCACCAGCACGCCGAACAGGCGGCCGCCGGACATCTTCTCGTCCGCGGTCAGGACATGGGCGACGATCACCGCGAACAGCGGCGTCGTGGCGTTCAGAATGGATGCGACGCCGCTGGCAATATGCGTCTGGCCCCAGACGATCAGGCTGAACGGGATGGCGTTGTTCAGCATCCCCATGCCGAAGAACGCGGCCCAGACCTTGCCGCCGCGCGGCAGCCTGACGCCGATCACCCGAAGCACCAGCAACAGCGCCAGCGCCGCCAACGCCACGCGCAGCACCACGATGGTCAGCGGCGGCAGCTCGCGCACGGCCACGCCGACGAAGAAGAACGAACCGCCCCACAGCACCGACAGGGTCAAGAGCAGTCCCCATTCGACGGGCGTCATCGGACGGTTCGCGGCGATCTTCGCGGACATGAGGCACCCCGGGGCTGTGTTGCCGGAGTGTCCGCCGGGCCTGGTCGATGCGCATTCCGTTTCTTGCGATCGCATCGCGGCCCCGACGGCCAGGCACTATCCCGCCGGCCAGTCGTGATGCAGGTATCCCGCCATCTCGTCGCCGCGATAGATCTCGAAGCGGTGGCGCAGGCCGGCGGCGGCGAGGGCGGCGGAAACCAGCCGGCCGTCGCGCAGCAGCTCGTCGACCGACAGGGCATCGGCCTCGATCTGCGGGTCGCCGCGGTCGCCGCCCAGTTCCTGGAAAACGAAATGCTCGCAATTCAGGACGCGCACGGAATAGCGGCCCACTTGGACACGCAGGCCGGCCTCCACCAGGATTTCCGCCAGACGGACCTTGGCCGGCCACTCCGCCACCTGGCCGGCAAGATATGCGCACTCGTCCTTCATTGTGCCCCTCCCGGCGGGCCGGATCGATCAAATGCCGACGCATTCACAGCGGAATGCCGACCCGTTGTCGAGCCTGTTTCGATGGTGCCGGTGATCCCGACCGTGGGTGCGTTTCGGGCAGGGCGCGGGCGCCCCTGCCCTCATGCCGGCCAACCGCTGACCGACTTGACCTCCAGGAACTCCTCGATGCCCCAGGTGCCGCCCTCGCGGCCGTTGCCGGACTGCTTGTAGCCGCCGAAGGGCGTGCCGGCGGCGCGCGAGGCGCCGTTGATCTGCACCATGCCGGCGCGCAGGCGCGGGGTGACGCGGCGGATGCGCTCCGGACTGCCCGACTGAAGATAGGCGGTCAGGCCATAGGCCGTGTCGTTGGCCAGGGCGATCGCCTCATCCTCGCCGTCGAAGGGGGTCATCGCCAGCACGGGACCGAAGACCTCCTCGCGCCAGAGGGTCATTTCCGGCGTCACGTCGGCGAAGACGGTGGGGCGGGCGAACCAGCCGCGGTTCAGGCCTTCCGGCCGGCCCGGGCCGCCGCACACCAGCCGGCCATCCTCGGCCATGCCGGTCTCGATCAGGGACTGGACCTTCAGGAACTGGGTTTCCGACACCAGCGGGCCGATATGGCCACCGGCATTCAGTGCCCGGTCGACCTTGGTGGCACGCGCGGTCTCGGCCGCGATTTCCACCGCCTGGTCATAGACCGACCGTTCAACCAGCATCCGCGTCGGCGCATTGCAGGACTGGCCGCTATTGCTGAAGCACAAGGCCGCGCCATAGCGGACGGCCTTGGCCAGGTCGCAGTCGGCGAAGACCAGGTTCGGCGACTTGCCGCCCAGTTCCAGCGACACGCGCTTGATGGTATCGGCGGCGGCCTTGGAGATGGCGATGCCCGCGCGGGTCGACCCGGTGAACGAAACGACGTCCACGTCGGGGTGCGTGGTCAGCGCCGTACCCGTTCCGGCACCGTCGCCCTGGATCAGGTTGAAGACGCCGGCGGGAATGCCGGCCTCGTGCATGAATTCGGCGAACAGGACGGCCGACATCGGTGCCACTTCCGACGGCTTCAGCACCATGGTGCAGCCGGCGGCCAGCGCTGCCCCCACCTTCAGGCAGATCTGGTTCATCGGCCAGTTCCACGGCGTGATCAGCGCCGCCACGCCGGCAGGCTCCAGCGCGATTCGATGCTGGGGCATGTCGGGGCGGAAGGCCCGTTCGAACGTCATGCCGTCCAGGGCCTCCGCAAAGGCGCGGAGATGCCAGTTCCCGGCCGTGGCCTGCTGGGCCGTCGCGAAGTCGATGGGTGCGCCCATGTCCTGGGAGATGACGGCCGCCATCTCGTCGATCCGCCGCTCATAGACGGTGATCAGGCGTTGCAGCGCCGCCAGACGTTCTGCCTTTCCGGTCGCCCCCCAGGTGGCGAAGGCGCGGCGCGCCGCGGCGACGGCGGCATTCACATCGACCTCCGTCGCCCAGGCGATGTTGGCGAACGGCTCCTCCGTCGACGGGTTGAAGACAGGCTGCGGTTTCGGCGCCATGGGCTGTCGCCATGCGCCGTCGATGTAGAATTCCATGCTCCTCATTGCCGTCCCCTCTCGCCGCAAGGATGCGCCCCCGGATGCCCGCACGGGCAGACACGTGGTGAACCGGACCGTGAATTCTAGGGCGAAATCGCCCACCCGTCCCCTTCCCCGCGCGCATGGCGGGCAGTGCGGTCCGCGCCGATCGCCCGCGAAGCCGGTCGCGCGCATCGCGGATAACACATGACGGCGGCCGGCGCCCTATGGCATCGGAGACAGTGCCGGACCCCCGATCCGGCGTTGGAGGTGCGCCCATGTGGGATGAGCAGGGATTGGTTGCCGCCTATGTTCTCGACGGCGATGGCGGCGGTCGCGCCGTGGGATTTCCCGAGATCGATGCCTGGGCGCCCGACCGCGGCGTCCTGTGGGTGCATCTGCACCGCGGCCAGCTGTCGCGACAATGGCTGACCGAGAAAAGCGGGCTGGAGCCGCTGGTTGCCGAAGCCCTGCTGGCGGAAGAAACGCGGCCGCGCAGTGTCGTCATCGGCAAGGGCCTGCTGGTCATCCTGCGCGGCGTCAACCTGAATCCGGGCGCCGATCCCGAGGACATGGTCTCGCTGCGGGTGTGGCTGGAGGAAAAGCGGATCATCAGCGTGCGCATGCGGCGCCTGATGGCGGTCCAGGACCTGCGCGACGGTCTGGCGACCGGTCATGGCCCAACCGGCCCCGGGGATTTCGTCGCCGAGATCGCGACGCGCATCGTCGAACGCATGGGGCCGGTCATCCACGACCTTGATGACCGCACCGACGGGCTGGAGGACGAGATGCTGACCGGCCAGGGCCGGGAGATGCGCCACACCCTGGCGGAGATCCGCCACCAGGCCATCGTCCTGCGCCGCTATCTGGCGCCGCAGCGCGATGCCGCCGCGCGGCTGCAGACGGAGGACCTGCACTGGATGACGGCCCAGCACAAGGGCCGCGTGCGAGAGGCGACCGACCGCGTCATCCGCTATATCGAAGACCTCGACGCCATTCGCGAGCGCGCCGGCGTGATCCAGGACGAAATGGTCAACCGCCTGTCGGAGCAGATGAACCGGACCATGTACCACCTGACCGTCGTCGCCACGATCATGCTGCCGCTGGGCTTCCTGACCGGGCTGCTCGGCATCAATGTCGGCGGCATACCCGGCAGCGGCAGCTCCTGGGGGTTTGCCGTGGTGTGCGCCATCCTGGTCGGCGCGGTCGGTGTGCAGGTGATGCTGTTCCGGCGGCTTCGCTGGCTCTGACACCCAATCGCATCGAAGGCCATGCGCAGCCGGCGGTACCCCGCGGACCGGCACCGGTCCGTCCGACCCTTCCCTGTCCGATGCGACCCGGCTACGATCGTCGGTCGGATGCCGTACCGGTTTCACGTCTTCCTCTGGTTTCTCGTCCGTGCGGCGGCCGGACTGGTGCTTGCCGCCGTGCTGGGCGGGCACGCGCCGGCCCATGCCCAGGATCACGTGCCCGTCGAACTGACGGCGTCCGGCGAAGACGCCGGCGCACCGTCGACGCCGGACCGGCGGCGCGAGCTGCTGGAGATGCTGCGGGACGATCAGCAGCGCGAGACCTTTCTTGAACAGCTGGAAGCGCTGATCGCGGCCGATGAGGCCGTGGACGCGCAAGCCGAGGACACCGGCCCGGCGGAACCGGCGGTCGTCGTCGGCTTCCTGCGCGAATGGCTGAACCGGTTCGAAGACGTGACGGTCGATATTCCCGAACTTGCGGAATGGACCGCCGACCAGTTCACCAACCCCTTCGCCCGGCGCTATTGGCGCCAGCTGGCCATGTTCTTTTCCATGGTCATCGGTGCGGGCATGGCCGGATTCTGGCTGACCCAGATCCTGCTGCGCCGGCCGGTGGCCGCCGTTCTGGCGCGCCCGCGGCAAACCTGGCTGGGCCGGTTGCGTGCGGTCATCGTCGCGTCCGTTCTGCGCGCAGTGCCGATCGCCGTCTTCGCCGTCGGCGCACTGGCCGCGCTGGTGGCGCTGGGGGTGGAAGAGCCGGGGGCGGAAGCCGCCACCGTGGCCACCATGCGGGATGCCTTCGCGGTGCTGGCTTTGGCCCTGATCCAGTCGCTGGTGGTCGGCTTTGCCGTCGTACTGGCCTTCTGGGTCTTGCTGATGCCGACGGCCGCCCCGTTGCGGCCCTTGAGCGTCGCGGATGACGAGGCGCGCTACCTCTACCGCTTCTGCCGCCGCTTCGTCCTGATCGTGGCTGCGTCCGCGCCGGTATTCCGCCATCAGGACCTGGTGCGCATCCCCGAGACGCTGCTGGGCGCCATAGAGCGGGTGATCGCCCTGGTGCTGGCCATCCTGGTCATCCGACTGATCGTGAAATGGCGCGCCCCCACGGCCGCTTGGCTGCGCGGACGGCCGGGCAAGCCGGGTGAGACGGGCGAGGCGGCGCCGCTGGCGGCGGTGCGCCAGCTGCTGGCCAACACCTGGCACATCATCGCCATTCTCTATGTCATCGCCGCCTACCTGATCTGGTCGCTGAACGTTGCCGGCGGCTTCTGGCTGCTGGTGCGCGGGGCGGTGGTGACGGCGCTGCTGCTCTTGGCCATGCAGCCGGTGGCGCGGCGGCTCGGCACGCTGCTGCGCCGGCAGATCGATGCGATCGACGACTATATCGATTCCCCCGGACTGGCCCGGCGCACCAAGCGCTACCAGCGCTGGGCCGGGCCCGTGGCCCAGGGCCTGGTCTACGCGCTGGGCATCTACGCCATCTTCCTGGCCTGGGGCGTCGACCTGCGCGACTGGGTCCGCGCGGTGCTGGGCGATCGCGGCGCGGCAAGCCTGGACGAAATCCTGATCATCCTGGCGGTGACGTTCGTGCTGTGGGAGGCCGTCGGCACGATCATCGACAACTACCTGCACAAGACCGACGAGGCCGGGGCGAGGATCGAGCGCAGCGGGCGCGCCAAGACGCTGCTGCCGCTGTTGCAGACGGCGGTGTTCACCGTCACCGGCATCGTCCTGATCATGATGATCCTGTCGGGGCTGGGCGTCGATATCGGCCCCCTTCTGGCGACCGCCGGCATCTTCGGCATCGCCATCGGTTTCGGCGCCCAGAAGCTGGTGCAGGACATCATCACGGGCATGTTCATCCTGATCCAGGATACGATCGCCGTCGGCGACTTCGTCGACGTGGCGGGGCATTCCGGCATCGTGGAGAGCATCAATGTGCGCACCCTCGCGCTGCGCGACCTGGAAGGCACGCTGCACACCATTCCGTTCAGCGAGGTGACGTCGGTCAGCAACTACACCAAGGAATTCGCCTTTGCCCTGCTGGACATCGGCGTGGCCTACCGCGAGAACGTCGACGAGGTGATGGAGGTCATCCGCCAGGTCGGCGCCGAGCTGGAGGCCGACCCGCAATACGGCCAGTTCGTCATGGACCCGATCGAGATCATGGGCCTTGACCAGCTTGCCGACAGTGCCGTCACCATCCGGGCACGCATCCGCACCAAGCCGATGCGGCAATGGGCGGTCAGGCGGGAATACCAGCGGCGGCTGAAACAGCGCTTCGACGAGTTGGACATCGAGATCCCGTTCCCGCACCAGACGGTTTATTTCGGCAAGTCGAAAGCGGAGACCGAGGCCGTGGCGGCCCCCTCAGCCCAGCCGCTGGCAGAACCCTCGCCCGCCGACACCAGCGGCGGAGAGGCCAACCCCCTCTACCCGCAGAGGCCGGACCGCGATGGCTAACCCGCCCCGGTCGCGACGGCGTGCCCGCTCCGCGCTCAGCACGCAGATGGTGCAGGTCAGCGCCGAGGGCCGCGAGCGGATCGAACGGCATTGGATCGGCCGCATCCTGGGGATGCTGTCCGACGACGCACTGATCCTGGCGGCCGCCAGGACTACCGATCCGACCGAGGGCATGCATCTGGAATGCGGCTTCGCCGACAAGATCTGGTCCCATGGCGATGTCCAGGCCCGCGTCCGCCAGCTGGCCGAGCGTGGCGTCAAGGTGGAATTGGTGCAGCACGAGAGCGAGATCGCCGGACGGCACTTCACGCGCCCCATGCTGTTCGTGCGGATCGCCCGCTGACCGCAGGGCGGGACCGCCGCACCCGGCGCCCCTGCGGCACCCGGACGCGGACCGGCCGGCGCGGGCACACGGTTTTCGCCCCTGCCCCGCGATGCTCTCGCGCCGGGGTGGAAGCGTCCGGTCAGCCGGGACCCATGACCGTCGTCATTCGGGCAGGAACACGAACCTAGGCCCATATCCCTATACGTCACGCGTTTCGGCTTCCGCAACGCCTGGCGTAGCGCCGCGAAATTCGCCGGATCGTGGGAACTCTCGGCGCATTGGCGGCGTTCCTCGGGCGATCTCACCCGATAGGACAGGAGCCCCAGATGTCCGACCCCACCAATCTGACCGAGCTGTACATCGAGGAGCTGCAGGACCTGTGGTCGGCCAACGACCAGATGAAGGCGGTCGTCGAGGAGATGGCCGAGGTTGCCGCCGACAGCACCCTGGCCGACCGGCTGCGCAAGTCGGTCAAGGGCATCCAGAAGCATACCGACCTGCTGAAGACCCTGCTGGAGGATGCGGGCGGCGAAACCAGCAAGGAGCACTGCAAGGGCATGGAAGGGCTGGTGAAGGAGGCCCGCAAGCACGCCGTGAAGGCGAAGCTCGAAGGCGCGGTGCGCGACGTCGCGATCATTGCCCAGTTCCAGCGTATGTCCCATTACGGCCTGGCAGGCTTCGGCACCGCCAAGGCCTATGCCGAAGCGCTCGGCAAGGGCGGCCATGCCGGCAAGCTCGACAAGGCCGTGCAGGACATCCACAAGTCCGACGACTACATGTCGGACCTGGCGCAGCGGTCGAAAACCCTCCAAGCCGCTGCCTAGGCCATGGCGACGGAGGACTGTTCGCCGCCGCTCGTCGCGGTCTGCGTGCCAGCCCGCGACGAGCGGCGGCGCCTTGCGGGCCTGCTGCGTGCCCTGGCGCGGCAGTGCCCACTGCCGCGGGTGGACCTGGTGGTCTGCATCCTGTTCGACGGGTCCGGCGACGGCGGCGACGCAGCGGTGCGGCAGGCATCGGGCGACCTGCCCTTCAGCGTCGTGACGCGCACGATCGCCCGGCAGGAAACGCCCAATGCCGGCCGTGCGCGCCGTGCCGCCATGGCACTGGGTCAGGACGCCACCGACGGAATGCCGCAGGCCCTGCTGCTGACGACCGACGCCGATACGCGTCCCGCCCGCAACTGGGTGGCGCGCAACGCTGCCTCCCTGAACGATGTCGACGTGGTCGCGGGACACATCGCCCGCAGCCATGCCTGCCGGGTCCCGATCCGCAGCAGGCTGGAAGCCTATTACGGCCGCCTTCACAGGCTGCGGCGCACGATCGACCCCGTCAGCTATGACCCTCTGCCCTCCCATCCGTCGATCGGCGGCGCCAGCCTTGGGTTCCGGGCATCGGCCTATGCTGCGCTGGGCGGGTTTCCCGAGCTGGCCTGCAACGAGGACGTCGCCATGGTTGCCAGCGCCCGCCACGCCGGCTTCCGTGTCCGCCATGATCCGCGCGTGCGGGTCGTGACCTCGTCACGGCGGGTGGGACGGGCACGCGGCGGCCTGGCCGATGACCTGCTGGAGGTGGCGGTGCACCGAAGCATGCCATCGGTCGAGCATCCGGCCCAGGCTGCCGAGCGGTTCGTCCGCCGTGCCGCCGCCCGCCGGCTGTTCGCCCAGCTTGTCTGCCCGGACACGCTCGACCGGTTGTCCGGCCTGCTGGACCAGTCGCTGGCGGTGGTCGCGCAGACGGCACGCCTTGCCCCCAACGCCGACGCGTTTGCCGTGCGGATCGTCAGGCCGGTGGCCGAGCGCCACTACCTTCCCCTGCCGGATGCCGAAGCGCACCTGGCCGGCCTGGAAGCCGAATTCGGATACGCACGGGCATGAGGCCCGCCTGCCCCGAGCCGGCCCAAAGCCTGACCGAGATGGTCCGGTCGTGGCCCCCCGACCAGCTGGTTCGCGACGGCATCGGCCTGCTGCAAGCCGGGCTGGATTTTGCCGATCCCGGCGACCTGCCCGCCCTGCTGGCGCTGCTGACCCGCCTTCACACGGCAGGCCGGCACGACCTGGCGCTCGGCCGCCTGTTCGAAGGCCACATCGACGCCTTGCAGATCGTGGCACGGTACGGTGATCGCCCGCTGATCCAAGGGGCCCATGGCGCCGCGCGCGGTGCCGCCCGGTTCGGCGTCTGGAACGCCGACCTGCCGGGCGACCCGCTGCGCCTGAGCGATGGCCGCCTTTACGGCGGCAAGGCCTTCGCATCGGGCGCCGGATGCCTGACACACGCGCTGGTCACTGTGGACGCGGGCGACCGCGACAGGGTCCAGCTCATCCTGGTCGACCTGGTCCGCCATCCGCCGGATGTCGACAAGGGCTGGTGGCGGACACTGGGCATGCAGCGGTCGGAAACGCATGTGGTTCGCTGGTCCGGGGCGCCGATCGGGCAAAGCGCCCTGGTCGGCAAGCCGGGCGACTATGAACGCGAGCCCTGGTTCAGCGGCGGTGCCCTGCGCTTCGTCGCCGTCCATGCGGGCGGCATTGCCGCGATCTTCGACCATGTCCGCAACCACCTGGTCGACAAGGGCCGCGCGGACGACCCGCATCAGGCCAGCCGTCTCGGCACCCTGTTCGGCCTCGCCGACCTTGCCGCGGCGGTCTGCCGAAGGACGGCGGAGCGCTGGTTCGAGGAACCGGACCACATGCGCCCGACCCGCGTGGCCAGCACACGCATGGCGGTGGCCGACCTGGCGGAACAGGCCATGACGCTGGCCCAGCAGTCGGTCGGCGTCCAGGCCCTGTTCCAGGACCACCCCCTTTGCCGGACGCTTGCCGACCTGATGGTCTATCTGCGCCAGCCGGCACCGGATGGCCACCGGGTGCGGGCCGGGCAGGCCGCCGCCGCCGGAACGCTGGGGGTGGTGCTGTGACGCCGCCGCGGTCCATCGGGGCGGCCGGAGACAGCCCCTGACCCGGCCGATCGACCTGGCGGGGTTCGAGGCCAAGTTCCTGGCCGATCCCGATCCCTGGCGCACACATACCGACCGGCGCGAGGCGGTCAAGCGGTCGGCCATCCTGCATGCGCTGGGACACCGGACCTGGGGCCGGGTGCTGGAACTGGGCAGCGGCAACGGATCGAACAGCCATGCGCTCGCCCGCCGGGCGCTGCGCCTGGACGCCTGTGAGGGCACCGCCAGCGGAGCTGCGCTGACGCGCAGGGCGCTGCACGGCACCGGCCGCGCGCGGGCGCACCGGCTGGAACTGCCGGGCCGCTTCCCCCTCAGCCGGTATGACGCCGTGGTGATCGCAGAGCTGCTCTACTACCTCGACGAACGGCGGATGCGGCGCCTGGCGCGGGACGTTGCCCGGGCTCTCCGCCCCGGCGGGCGGCTGGTGCTCGCCCACCACCACATCCGCTTCGATGATGCCGCACAGCCGCCGCCGGGGGTGCATCATCGGTTCCTGCGCGCATCGGGCCTGCGATGGCACCGCCGCCACCACCACCGGACCGGTCACTGGACGGTGGAAGCGGTGGGGCGCGCCCTGCCGCCCGAATGCGGGGCCGGACCGGTCAGTCGCCGCCGATGAAGGTGTCCCAGACCCAGTCGCCCGTTTCGCCGTCGCGATGGAAGCAGGCGCGGTAGTCGACCGGCGAGCGGACATCCGTCGACCGGACATACCCGTCGGCAGTCCCGTCCGCCGTCCGGATGCGCAGCCAGTAGGGGGCGGCGGGATCGCCGGCCGGTACACCCGGGACGCTGTCGATGATCGCGGCAATGTCGTAGCTCAGCCGGCCGACCACGGGATCATCGGCATCCGGACCGCTGTGCAGCGGCACGTCGGTGCCGATGATGAAGACGACGTGGAACGGATCGATATCCTGCGGATAGGCGGCCACGAAGGTATAGGGTGCGCAGAAATGGCGACCGGCCCCTGTGTCCTGCCACGCCCCGCCCAGCGCCAGCGCGTCCTGCAACTGCTGCCAATAGTACCCGCCGGTCCACGGCAGGTCGTCGACCCCATCCAGCCACTGGCGCAGGATCTCCCGCCCGTGGTGGCCGCCGAAGCTCAGGTGGATGTCCGGCGCCGCCAGGGCCACGACGCCGTCGACGTCGCGCCGGCGGACAGCCGCCAGCAGGCGGTCGCGCAGCGCCTCCAGGGCCGGGTCCTCGCCGGCCTCATCCACCGGGACGGCCTTGAACGGCTGGGCCGCGGCCGGGACAGCGCCCGCGACCGATGCAAGCATCGCCAGCACCGCCGCCAATGCGGACCGCCGCCCGGTCACGCCTGCTGTCCGTCCGGCTCGCCGGGATACCGGCGCGCCCGGTCCGGGATCACGACGCCGGGCAGCCGGCTGTCCGTCCAGATGTGAATGGCGTCCGACAGGTCCACGGGGTCGTCCAGCGTTCCCGCCTTGACCGTCAGCGTGGCCGAAGCGGGGTCATGTTCGTGCCAGATGCGGGTGCCGCAACGCGGACAGAAATGGCAGATGACCCGGCCGCCGCCATCGGCCGGGCGCGTCCAGGTTGCGACCCGTCCGCGGGTCAAGGCGAAGGCGGCCCGGTCAACCTCCAGCGACAACCCGAAGGCGGAGCCCGATTGCCGGCGGCATTCCGTGCAATGGCAGGCATAGAGCTGCCGGGGCGCGGCACGAACGGCGTAGCGCACATCGCCGCATTGGCATCCGCCTGTCCGCATGGCTTGCCTTTCCAATCCTGCCCCCCGCCGGGTCACTGCACCACGAACAGGCCCAGGTGGCGGCGGATATTCGCCTCCAGTTCGCGGTCCAGGTCGCCGGCGCTGCTCTCCACCAGGCGGAACCAGGCATCCTCGATCTCGGCGAGCGTCGCATCCTCCAGCACCGTGACCGACCGTTCGGCGACGGCGTTGGCGTTGCCCCGGCCACCGGGGGCGTCCACCTCGATCGTCATGGCCAGGCGGGCGGTGTAGCGCTCGCTCTGCTCGACGGACAGCAGGCCCGTGAGGCCCGGCGACTGCTGCACCGGCTCCTCCAGGATGCTGGCATCGTCGATGATGGCGCGGGCGACCCCGTCGCCGCCGGCCGCCGCCAGGCGCTGGGCCGCCCAGCGCCGCATCACCGCCACCGGCGGCTGGGCCAGGCGATGGTCGATATTGGGCGCCGTGCCGGGCGGCCGGTACCGCTCCACCACCTCGATCCGGCCCACGGCCAGGCGGATCGGCGGCAAATGGGCGAACCCGATCTCAGGATAGGCGCGCGTCGGCGGGGTGGCACAAGCCGCCGCCAACAGCAGCGCCACCACCGACCAACGCGGGATCCGTCTTGTCTTCGTCATCGCAGGGCTGGCCGCTGTCATCACCTGTTCCCGGTCAGGCCGTCTCATGGGCCGGTGGCCACAATAGGGCGGTGCCGGTCGCGGGACCAACGCTCTATGCTTCGCCGGGGCACCTGCCCCATGAGGCCAACCATGACCCTGCATTGCCGACGCTTGGACGATGCCGCCGCCTTTCTGGAGGTCGCGGGCGCCTTCCTTTCATCCCATGAGGCGGAGAACACCATTGCGCTGGGCGCGGCCCTGGGGTGTCGGGACCGGACACCCGACGGTGCCGGCTTCTGGATCGTCGTCGACGCCGGCCCCGGCGGCGACGCCATCCTGCTGGCCGCCACCCATCTGCCGCCCCGCCCACTGGCCCTGGCCCATGGCGACAACCGTGCCGTGCCGGCCTTGGCAGCGGGCTTGCGGGACGGTGGTGTCACGCTTTCGGGAGTCGTCGGCCAGCCGCCGCTCGCCCAGGACTTCGCGCGCGCATGGTCGGCGGCGACGGGCGTTTCGGCGATGCCCGCCATGACCATGACGATGCACCATCTGACGGCGGTCGCCCCGGTGCCGGCCCCACCCGGACGCCTGCGCCCGGCGGAGCCGGCAGACGCAGGCTGGATCGCCGACTGGATCGTGCAGTTCATCGCCGAGACCGGCCTGCCGGCGTCCGAAGCGCAAGGCGCCCGCAGCCAGGCCGAGAGCGGGATCGAACGCGGCCGCTTCTTCGTGTGGGAAGACGGCCGCAGTCCCGTTGCCATGGCCGGCATCACCACCACCGCCGCGGCCGGCGACGGGGGGCGGCTGGGCCCGGTCCGCACTGCGCCGGCCCTGCGGGGGCACGGCCATGCCACCGCCTGCGTGGCGGCGCTCAGCCGCCGGCAGCTGTCGGAGGGCTGGCGCTACTGCCTGATTCTGACCGACGACCGCAATCCCGTCACCGGCCGCATCTACGGCCGGGTCGGCTATCGCGCCATCGGCAAGCAGCAGATGATCCCGTTCGGCAAGGCGGCCTGAGGTGAGCGCCCCATCACCGCCATGTTCGCCTGGAACCCTCGTTCACCCTCAAGACCGGTGAGATGCAAGACCGATGACCGGACCCCATCCGCTCACCCGCCGCGCCGTCGGCCGCCTGGTTGCCGGATCGGCCCTGGCTGCCGCACTGCCCCTCAGCCCCGGTGCGGTGGCAAGCCCGCTGGTGGCAACACCGCGCCAGACCGCGGGGCCGTTCTATCCCGACCGCTTTCCCGACGATGTCGACAACGACCTGACCGTCATCGCCGGCGCCCCCGGGCCGGCGGCCGGCACGCCCCTGCGCCTGACGGGGCGCGTGCTCGATACCGGCGGACGGGCCGTGCGCGGATCGGTCGTCGAAATCTGGCAATGCGACGCCCAGGGCCGCTACCACCATTCCACCGACCGTCCCGGCGGTGCCGATGCGGGCTTCCAGGGCTTCGGCCGCACCCTGGCCGGCGATGACGGCGGCTACGGCTTCCGCACCATCCGCCCGGTGGCCTATGGCAGCCGCACCCCGCATATCCATGTGCTGGTGCGCCCGCCCGGCGGCGACCCGCTGGTGACGCAGATGTACGTGGCGGGCGAGCCGCGCAACGCGACCGACGGCATTCTGAACGCCATCCGCGATCCGGCGGCGCGCGCCGCCGTCATCGTACCGCTGGCACAGGGCGCAGATGCGCTGACGGCCGATTTCGACATCGTGCTGGGAGGATGAGCCACGGGAAGCGGCCGGACCCCAAGGCCCGCCAACCCGGCCCATTTCCAGCGCGTGGGGTCTCCGCGCACAACCCCGGAAGGTCCTCGCCTGCGCGAGGACGACGGATCTACCCGGAACCCTTCCCGACCCTCACGCGTCGGGGCGTGCCAGCACCATCAGCTCGTCCGCGGTGAACCGGTACTCCGCATGGCAGAACTCGCAGACGACCGCGAGCGTGCCGTCCGGTTCCTTCAGCTCCGCCACCTCGCCGGCGGGCAGGTTGGTCAGCACGCGTGTGACCCGCTCGCGCGAGCAGCGGCAGCCGGCGCGCACATCGCGCGGGCGATAGACGCGCACCCCGTCCTCGTGGAACAGGCGATAGAGCAGCTGCCGCGGCGGCAGGTCGGGGTCCAGAAGCTCGTCCGACGTGGCACTGCCCATCAGCACCATGGCGCGGCGCCAATCGTCCTGCTCGACATTCGACATCGCCACGCGGCCGGGCGCCTCGTCCGGCAGGCGTTGCACCATCAGGCCGCTGGCCCGCCAGGCACCGTCGCGCCGCCCGACGGCCACCTTGATCCCGGAATCCAGCTGGTCCGACTGGCGCATGTAGTGCTGGATGCACTCCGCCACCGACTCGCCCGCCAGCGCCACCAGACCCTGATAGCGCTGGGTGTGTTCGCCCTGGTCGACGGTGAAGGCCAGGTGCCCCTGGCCCAGCAGCACCGGCACGGCCGCCGTCGCGGCCTCGGGCAGGCGTTCCACCACCACCTTGGCATAGCCGCGGACTTCGCCGTCAGAGGTGACGTCGACGACCATGGTCGGCACCGCGCCGTCGCCCTTGGTCTGCAACGTGAAGACGCCGTCGTATTTCAGGCCGCTGGCCAGGATGCCGGCGACGACGATGGTTTCTGCCAGGATCTCCGACACCACGTCGGGGTAGTCGTGGCGCGACACGATGGTGTCGACGACGGACCCCAGGCGCACCAGCCGCCCGCGCAGCTGCGACGTCTCGATCAGGAAGGGCTGGACGATGTCGTCGCCCGTCTCCGCAGCGTCCGTCTCGGCGGTCAGTCGAGACACCACAGCAGGATCCCCTTCTGCGCATGCAGCCGGTTCTCGGCTTCGTCCCACACCACCGACTGCGGTCCGTCGATCACCGAATCGGTGACTTCTTCGCCGCGGTGGGCCGGCAGGCAGTGCATGAACAGCGCATCGGGCTTGGCCAGCCGCATCAGCCGGTCGTTCACCTGATAGGGTCGCAACAGGTTGTGGCGGTTCGCCGCCTCCTTGTCGCCCATGGACACCCAGGTATCGGTGACGACGCAGTCGGCGTCGCGGACCATGCTGTCGGGGTCGTTGCCGACGACGACGCGCGCCCCGCGGCTGGCGGCCCAGGCGATCAGGTCGGCGGAGGGCTGCAGCTCTTCCGGGCAGGCCATGCGCAGCTCGAAATCGAAGCAGGCGGCCGCCCGCACCCATGAGCGGGCGACATTGTTGCCGTCGCCGCACCATGCCACCGACTTGCCGGCGATGGGGCCGCGATGCTCCTCGAAGGTCATCACGTCGGCCATCAGCTGGCAGGGATGGCTCTCGTCCGTCAGGCCGTTGATCACCGGCACCGTCGCCGCGCTGGCCAGCTGGCTCAGCCGTTCCGGCCCGTGGGTGCGGATCATGATGGCGTCGACATAGCGCGACAGCACGCGCGCGGTGTCCTCGATGGTCTCGCCGCGGCCCAGCTGCAGCTCGCGCCCGCTCAGCGTGACGACGTCGCCGCCGAGCTGGCGCATCCCCACCTCGAACGACACGCGGGTGCGCGTCGACGGCTTCTCGAAGATCATCGCCAGCGTCTTGCCGGCCAGGGGCTTGGCGGCGGACCCTCTCGGGTCCGTCCGCTTCAGCTGCCGCGACAGGTCGAGCATGCGGCGCAGCTCGCCCCGCTCCACCTTGTGCAGGCTCAGGAAGTGCTTCGGCTCAGGCATGGGCGGCCTGGTCCGACAGCACCCGGTCCAGGATGGCGACGGCCTCCTCCACATGCTCTTCGCCGATGATCAGCGGCGGCAGCAGGCGGATGACGTTGTCCGACGCCGGCACCGTCAGCAGGCCGGCCGCGCGCAGGGCGGTGATGACGTCGCCGCAGGGCGGCACCGCCTTCAGGCCCAGCATCAGGCCCGACCCGCGAACCTCGGCGATCACCGACGGATGGCGCTGGGCCAGCGGCTGCACGCGCTGCCACAACAGGCGGCCGATACGCTCGACCCGCTCCAGGAAGCCCGGCGACAGGATCACGTCCAAGACGGCGTTGCCCACGGCCATGGCCAGCGGATTGCCGGCATAGGTGCTGCCGTGGGTGCCGGCGGTCATGCCGACGGCCGCCGCCTCCGTCGCCAGGCAGGCGCCCAGCGGGAAGCCGCCGCCGATGCCCTTGCCGACGCACATGACGTCCGGCGTGATGCCGGCCCATTCATGGGCGAACAGCTTGCCGGTGCGGCCATAGCCCGTCTGGATCTCGTCGAGATAGAGCAGGATACCGAACTCGTCCGCCGTGGCACGCAGGGCGCGCAGATAGTCCAGGGTCGCCGGGCGGATGCCGCCTTCGCCCTGGATCGGCTCCACGCAGATAGCCGCCGTCTCCTCGGTGATGGCGGCGCGCAGCTCGTTCAGGTTGCCCCACGAGACGTGGTCGAACCCGTCGACCAGCGGCCCGAAGCCCTTGGTCAGCTTCTCCCCGCCCGAAGCCGAGATGCCGGCCAGCGTGCGCCCATGGAACGCCCCTTCGGCGGTGATGATGCGCCAGCGCTGCGGCTGGCCCTTGGCGGAGTGGTACTTGCGCACCAGCTTCGCCCCGCATTCCCACGCTTCGACGCCGGAATTGGTGAAGAAGGCGGTGTCGGCGAAGGTGGCGCCCACCAGCCGCCCGGCCAGCTTCTCCTGCCCCGGAACGCGGTAGAGGTTGGAACAGTGCCAGAGCTTGCCGCCCTGCTCCCCCAGCGCCTGGACCATGTGCGGATGCGCGTGGCCCAATGCGGAAACCGCGACGCCGGCGCCGAAATCCAGATATCGTCGGCCGTCGGTGTCCCAAATGTAGACACCCGCGCCGCGCTCGAACGCCACATCGGCCCGAGCGTATGTCGGCATAACGGCCGGAATCATCGGATCGCCTCCATCGGTTCGACGCCACGCCCGCCACGCTTGGCCGGGAGCAGCAAAAGAGATCGCACAGTAGTGATGGGCGCCCGGTTGTCAACGTGGGGGGTTGCGGTTTGCGTCCGCCCGATCCTGCGCATACCCCCTGCCCGCTGGGGGTATGCAGAGCCGGCAACTTTGCATCTGGACCCATGCGCAGGCGGGCGCTAAGAGGAAGACAATCAGATAAATGGTGATGTGCGGGGGCACCATGGCGCGGATCGAGCTCTTGGCTCCTGTGGACGGTGTGCTTGTGCCGTTGGAGCAGGTTCCCGACCCGGTTTTTGCGGAACGCATGGTCGGTGACGGTGTCTCGATCGACCCCCTCAACGAAGTCCTGACCGCGCCCTGTGCGGGCACCGTGACCCAGCTTCACAAGGCCGGCCACGCGGTGACGCTGACCGGCCCCGAAGGGGTCGAAGTCCTGCTGCACATCGGGCTCGACACGGTCGCGCTCAAGGGCGAAGGCTTCAGGCCCCAGGTCAGCGAAGGCCAGACCGTTGGCGCCGGCGACCCGCTGATCGCCTTCGATGCCGACCATCTGGCGACTCATGCGAAAAGCCTCCTCACCCAGATGGTGGTGACGAACGCCGACCGCACCTCAGCGCTGATACCGGCCAAAGGGGCCGTTCGGGCCGGGACCGACGTGGCTTTGACCCTGGACTTCGGGGCGGCGCGGGCCGAAGCCGAAGCCGGTGGCGAGCGGGTCGTTTCCCAGGCGATTCTGATCCCCAACCCGACGGGCCTGCATGCGCGGCCGGCCGCCGTGCTCGCCAACATGGCCAAGCGGTTCAAGGCGAAGGTGCTGCTGCAGCGCGGCGACGACCAGGCCAATGCCAAGAGCGTGGTCTCGATCATGGGCCTGAACCTCGAGCAGGGGGCCAAGGTCGTCCTGGTCGCGGAGGGACCCGATGCCGCCGCCGCGGTTGCTGCCCTGGAACCCGAACTCGCCGGCGGACTGGGCGACGAGGGCACCGCACCGGCGCCGGCGCCCGCCACCACCGAGATCGCCGCAGCGGCCGCGCCGATCCCGAAGCCGCGGTCCGACGATCCCAGGCTGCTGGTCGGCGTGTCGGCCTCCCCGGGGCTGGTGGTCGGCCGGGTGTTCCAGTTGCGCCGCAAGGAAATCGAGATACCCGAACTGGGCGGCGAGCCCTTCGCCGAACGCAACCGCCTGGCCGACGCGGTGGAGCATGCGCGCATTCAGCTCGAGGCTCTGCAGGCAGAGCTGCACGCCCAGGCCGACCCGGCGAAGGCCGCCATCTTCGCCGCCCATCAGGAATTGCTGGACGATCCCGGCCTGATCGACGTCGCCCACAGTGCGATCGCCAAGGGCAAGAGCGCGGAGTTCGCGTGGCGCGAAGCCTATACGCAGCAGGCGGCCCGCCTCGCCGCCCTGCCCAACGAGCTGTTGGCGGCGCGGGCCAACGACCTGCGGGACGTGGGCCTGCGGGTGCTGGGCATCCTGACGGGGCAGCCGATCGAGGCGCCGCAGCTTCCCCCCGATACGGTGCTGATCGCGGAGGACCTGACCCCCTCGGACACCGCCAGCCTGGATCGCGGCCGGGTGCTCGGCTTCTGCACCGTCGGCGGTGGTGCCACGTCGCATGTGGCGATCCTCGCCCGCGCCGTCGACCTGCCGGCGGTGGCCGGGATCGAGCCGCGCGCCCTCGACATCGCCGACGGGACGATGGTGGTCGTCGACGGCGCGCGCGGCACCTTGCGCATCGACCCGGATGAGGCGGAGATCGAGCGGATCCGTTCGACCAGAGAGCGGGCCGCCGCCCGACGGGAGGTCGACCTTGCCGCCGCGCATGAACAGGCGGCAACGACCGACGGCCATCGGATCATGACGGTGGCGAATGTCGGCGGGGTCGCCGATGCGCGCGAGGCGGTCCGGCTGGGTGGCGAGGGCGTGGGCCTGCTGCGATCGGAATTCCTGTTCCTGGAGCGGGCGACGGCACCATCGGAGGACGAGCAGGCCCGCATCTATCAGGAGATCGCGGACGCGCTGGAGGGCCGCCCGCTGATCGTGCGCACCCTTGATGTCGGCGGCGACAAGCCCCTGCCCTACCTGCCGCTGCCGAAGGAAGAAAACCCGTTCCTGGGCGTGCGCGGCGTGCGGCTGGCGATCGACCGGCCGGAGATCCTGCGCACCCAGATCCGTGCGATCCTCAGGGTGCGGGGCTGCACGCGGCTGGGCCTGATGTTCCCGATGGTATCCGCGTTGGACGAGATCCGATCCCTGCGTTCGGTGGTCGAGGAGGAGCGTGACAAGCTCCAGCGCACCGAACCCGTGGAGGTCGGGATCATGGTGGAGGTGCCGTCGGCCGCCATCATGGCCCGGCAATTCGCCGCCGAGGTCGACTTCTTCTCCGTCGGCACCAACGACCTGACGCAATACACGCTGGCCATGGACCGGGGGCACCCCAAGCTTGCGTCCAAGGCCGACGCCATGAACCCGGCGGTGCTGCGGCTGATCGCCCAGACCGTCGAAGGCGCCCACGCCCACGGCAAATGGGTCGGCGTCTGCGGCGGCATCGCCAGCGACATCCAGGCGGTGCCGATCCTGGTGGGGCTGGGCGTCGACGAATTCAGCGTCAGCGTGCCGGCGCTGCCGCGCGTCAAGGCGGCGATCCGCACCTACAGCCTCGACCAGTGCAAAGACCTCGCCGCGACCGCCCTGGCGCAGGATCACGCCGCAGCGGTCCGCGCCCTCGTTCCCCTCGATTTCTGATCCGGAGTTCGCCGATGGCCTCCGCCTCGTTCTTCAACAGCGCTTTCGGTGTCCTTCAGCGGATCGGCAAGGCGCTGATGGTGCCGGTCGCAGTGCTGCCCGTGGCCGGCATCCTGCTGGGCGTCGGCAGTGCCATCGCCGGTGCCGAGGGTCTCGCCCCCTGGCTGGTCGAGATCGGGCATATCATGGCGGCGTCCGGCGGGGCCGTCTTCACCATCCTGCCGCTGATCTTCGCGATCGGCGTGGCGCTGGGCTTCACCGACAACGACGGCGTCGCCGCCCTCGCCGCTTCGGTCGGCTATTTCGTGCTGATTGCCGCCTTGGGGGTGCTCGGCCTGCTGTTCATCGATTGGATGGCACCGGCGCAGCCGTTGAAGCTGGACGGGCCGCCCGTCCATGTCGAATTCGACGGCGATCGCGAACGGTTCGTCTGCCTTGATGCGGACGGCAGAACGCTCGAATTCCTGCGCCTGGACGAGATCGCGGGCGGACAGCTGGTCTGCGATGGCGTCACGGTTCCGTTCGCGGTGGCCGACGGCGTCGCCAGCTACAGCGCGGCGGACGGCACTGACGAACTGTTTCCGGCGGCGCAGAGCCGGGCCGAGATCAAGAAGATCTTCGGGATCGACAGCATCGACACGGGCGTTTTCGGCGGCATCCTGATCGGACTGATCGCGGCAGCGCTGTTCAACCGGTACTACCGGGTGAAGCTGCCGCCCTATCTCGGCTTCTTCGCCGGCAAGCGCCTGGTGCCGATCGTCACGGCATTTGCCGCCATCGGCCTTGCCGCAGTGCTGGCCGTGGTCTGGCCGCCGGTGGGCAGCGCCATCCGCGATTTCGGCGACTGGGCCGCCTACGGCAGACCGGCGCTGGCGGTGACGGTGTACGGCCTGGTGGAGCGGATGCTGCTGCCGTTCGGCCTGCACCATATCTGGAACGTGCCGTTCTTCTTCGAAGTGGGCACCTATGTGAACCCCGATACCGGCGAGGCGGTGCACGGGGTGCTCTCGCGCTATTTCGCGGGCGACCGCGAGGCGGCGATCCTCGGCGGCGGCTTCGTCTTCAAGATGTTCGGCCTTCCGGCCGCGGCCTTCGCCATCATCCACACCGCCAAGCCCGAGAACAGGGCACGTGTGACGGGCATCATGGTGTCGGCCGCGCTGACCTCGTTCCTCACCGGCATCACCGAGCCTCTGGAATTCGCCTTCCTGTTCGTGGCGCCCTTGCTCTATGTGGCGCATGCCGTCCTGGTCGGGCTGGCCTTCCTCGTGACCTACCTGCTGGACGCGCGGCTCGGCTATTCGTTCTCCCACGGCTTCATCGACTACGCACTGTTCTTTGCGACCAACGTGAAGCCGTGGATCATCCTGGTCCTGGGGCCCATTTTCGCGGTGATCTACTACACGGTCTTCCGCGCCTTGATCGTGCGGCTCGATCTCAAGACACCGGGCCGCGAAGCCCAGACCGTCGACACCTTCGAGGCCCGCGAGGGAGCTGCCGACGCCTTTTCGAAGGAACTAGCCCTTGCCTTCGGCGGCGGCAGCAACATCAAGGGCATCGATGCCTGCATCACCCGGCTCCGCGTGGAAGTCGCCGATGTGGGCAAGGCCGACCGGCAGAAGCTGAAAGCGCTCGGTGCAACCGGGGTGGTCCAGGTGGGCAACAACCTCCAGGCCATCTTCGGTCCGCAGTCCGAAAACCTGATGACGGACCTGCGGCTCTATCTGCAAAGCGCCGGTGCCGAGGCGGAACTGCCCGAGGGGGCGGCGGCACCGAAGGTGCGCTACAAGCCCGATCCGGCGAAACCGCGACCGGTGGATCCCCTGGCGGCGGAAAAGGCCGCGGCGATCCTGAAGGCCCTGGGCGGTACCGCCAACATATCGGTGGCCGAGGCCTGTGCGGAGACCCGGTTGCGGGTGACGCTGAAGGATGTCGCCGGGCTGGACGAAACCGCGTTGAAGGCGGCAGGCGTGGCCGGGTTGCAGCGCCTGAAGGACGGCGTGCTTCACCTCATCGTCGGCCTCAACGCCGAGCAATATGCCAGCGAACTGAAGGCCGCGATGACCCGGTAGGTCCCCACCGCACGGGGAAGGACCGGCCGCGTCGCGGCCGCCGGCGCCGTCACACGCAGACGACCGCCGGCTCCCCCACGGTGCGGCCGAAGACGCGGCGGTGGCTGTCCGGCCCCCACACCTGCTCCGGCCGTTCGTCATAGCTGAGCAGCGCGATCACCCGCGGGCGGGCCCCGCGCACCGGCGTCACCCGGTGCAGGGCCTGGCGGCCACGGAACAGCACAAGCGTACCCGGGGCCACATCCTGAAACCGGGTCAGGCCCGGCGTGTCGTCCATGACGGCGCGCACACCGTCATAGTTCTCGTCCCGGCCTGAGCGGATGCCGGGCGCGTATTCGAACAGGCCGCCCTCTTCCGGCTTTTGCAGCAGCAGCGAGACGACGAAGTCGTTGCCGTCGAAATGCCAACCATGGGCGTCGCCGTCCCGCAGGATGGTGAAGTTGCAGCGCATCAGCGGGTCGGCGACGCGGTACAGCGCCGGCAGGCCCAGGATGTCGCGCACCAGGTCGGTCAGCGGCTGCCAGTCGTACACCGCCAGGGTCGGCCCCGCCGGGTCCATCTGGTCGGTCGCCGTCACCCACATGCGGTAGGGCGCGGTGCGGCGCACCGGATGGTCCGGTTCCATCCAGTCTTCCGCCGACTGGCCGTAGGCGGTCAGCATATGGTCGCGCCGATAGGCCACCGGCAGCAGCCGCAACGCTTCCGCCGCCATCGCCGCGACGGCCTCGCTGCGCAGGAAGCCGGGCAGCAGCGCCGCCCCCGTGTCGGCAAATGCGGCCCGCGCATCCGCCACGATGCGGGCGCGTGCATCCGGATCGGCCAGCGGATAGCGGTCCAGGTCGACAAGCGCTTCGATGCGGCTGGCGGCCTGTTGGTTGAGATCGGCCAACTCCGTCACTCCCCCCACCGTGCCGCGGTCACGTCGTTGGCCTGGATCGGGCTGTTGACCCACAGGCCCTGCAACCGCGCTTCGCGAACGCCCGTCTTGGCGAGCTGAAAGAGGAAGACCGCGGCCTCGTCATCGGCCAGCAGGCGCTGCGCTTCGTCATAGAGGCGGTTGCGGGCGTCGGGGTCGGCCGTGGCGTCCAGTTCGGCGATGACGGCATCGAAGGCGTCGCTGTGATAACCGAAATAGTAGTCATCGCCGCGGGCGTAGATGCCGATGTCCAGCGGCTCGGTGTGGCTGACGATGGTCATGTCATAGTCGAAGCCACGGAACGCCTGTTCCAGCCATTGTGCCCATTCCACGGGCTCCAGCGTCACACGCACGCCGATTTCGGCCAGCTGGGCCTGGATCACCTCGCCGCCGCGCCGCGCGTAGGATGGCGGCGGCAGCTTGATCGTGGCCTCGAAGCCGTCCGGATACCCGGCCTCGGCCAGCAGGGCGCGGGCGCGCTCCGGGTCGTGGGGATAGACGCCGGTCAGGTCGACATAGGCCGGGTTGTGCGGGGCGAAGTGGCTGCCGATGGGGGTGCCGTAGCCGAACATGGCGGCATCGACGATGGCCTGGCGGTCGACGGCATGGGCCAGCGCCCGGCGCACGCGCACGTCGTCGAAGGGCGGGCGCCGATGGTTGACGGCCAGGATGGTCTCGCCCTCCGTCGTGCCGACATCGACGGCGAAGCGGTCGTCGGCCTCGAACCGCGCCATCGCCTCGGGTGCCGCAATGTTGGGGATGGCGGCAACGTCGCCGGCCAACAGGGCCGCCACCTGGGCTGCGGGGTCGGAGATGAAGCGGAACACCACGCGGTCGAAAAACACGCTGTCGGGGCCGTGATAGTCGGGGTTGCGCTCCAGCGTCACGTGGTCGCCCTCGGCCCGGCCGGCGAAGCGATAGGGGCCGGTACCGACCGGATTGGTGGTGTTGGAGGCGGCGCTTTCCGGCGCGACGATGGCGGCATCGCCGGAGCCCATGGTGAACAGGAACAGGCCGACGGGGTGGTCCAGGTGGACGACGACCTGGTCCGGCGCCGGCGTGTCGATCGACGCGATCGGGGTGAAGAAGGCCTTCTGGGCGTTGACGCTGTCCTCGGCCGCCGCGCGCTCCAGGCTGAAGCGCACGTCGTCGGCATCGAAGGTCGTGCCGTCGTGGAACAGCACACCCTGGCGCAGCCGGAAGGTGTAGGTCAGCCCGTCGTCGGAGACGGTCCAGCTTTCCGCCAGGCCGGGGATGACCTGGCCGGTCTCGTCGATGCGGGTCAGGCTTTCGAACAGGTTGGCATAGACGACCTCGTCGATCGCGCCGGCGGCCCCGGCGGTCGGGTCGAGATGCGGCGGCTCCAGCGACATGCCGATGACCAGCGTCTCCTCGGCCAAGGCGGGGGCCGCGGCGAAGACGGCGAGTGCCCCGAAAGCGAAAGCGGCGAGCCTGCGGGCCATGGCCATGGATGGGGTCCCTTGCGGCAGCGGAATGGGGCCGGCCATGGGCCGACCCGCACGGTTGCGGGGCACATGATGGGGTCGGGCCGAGCCGGATTTCAAGCGCGGGGCTTTCCGGGCGCCGGCATTGGGGCGGTCGGACGTGTTGCAGGGTCGCGCACCGTCCGAGGAGGTCCCCGCCTTCGCGGGACGACGGGAGGTTTGCTGGTTCAACTCTCGAAACAATCGTCACCCCCGCGGAGGCGCATGGCCGCTGACTTTGCCGGTTCTCTTGTATCGCAGGTCCGCACACTGTCCGAGGAGATCCCCGCCTTCGCGGGGACGACGGGTTTATTGAGAACGAACCATAACAATTTTCTCGTCATCCCCGCGAAGGCGGGGATCTCCTCGGACAGTGTGCGGACCTGCGACACAAGAGAACCGGCAAAGTCAGCGCTTATGCGCGAAGGCGGGGATCTCCTCGGACAGTGTGCGGCTCGGCGACTGGCGGCCCCCTTGCTTCAGCCAGCCCCCCTCAGCGCATGGCCGTGGCGGGTGCGGTAGGTGGGCCGGTCGCCCAGCGGTTCGGCCAGGAAGACGCCGCGCGCGACGGCGCGGGTCGTGGCGTCGGCTGCCATGCCGCCCAGCCGGGCAAGCGCCTGCGGCCGGGGTGCCGGCAGCCGGCGGGCCGCCGTCGCCAGGACGAAGATGCAGTCGCCGTCCAGCGGGGTATGGCTGGGCTTCACCGCCCTGGCCAGCCCGTCATGGGCCATCGCCGCCAGCCGCAGCGCCTCGCCCGTGTCCAGGTCGGCGTCGGTGGCAACGACACCGATGATGGTGTTGGTGCCGGGCAGCTCAGGCAGCGCGACCTCTATCCCCGGCGGCGGGGCCGCCGTCGGCAGCGGCTGGCCGCCCAGCTCGCCGTCCAGCTCCAGCATCCAGGCCCACAGGCCGTCCTGGCCCGGGATGACCGGCGTGCCCAAGGGATTGGCGGCCATCAGCGCGCCCACGGTCAGGCCGGTGGCGGCATCGACCACGGAGGCGCTGCCCAGCCCGCCTTCGTACGGGCCGGCGGTCGCACCCAGTCCGGCGCCGGCATTGCCCAGGGCAAAATCCGGTGCGGCTGCCGCCACTGCCGCCGCACCCAGGGCGTGGTAGGGCGGGGCGAGGCCGCTGCCTGCCCGCATCCAGGGCTTGTCGCCGCCGTTGTTGAGGTCGAACAGAATCGCTGCCGGCACGATCGGCACCGTTGCCGCCCCCAGGCGGTAGCCGCGTCCGCGGTCCGCCAGCCACGCCATGACGCTGCCCGCCGCCTCCAGCCCGAAGGCGGAGCCGCCGCTGAGCACGATCGCATCGACGGCCTTCACCAGCGTGCCGGGCCGCAGCGCATCGGTTTCCCGCGTGCCCGGCGCACCGCCGCGGATATCGGCGGCGGCCAGGGTGCGCCCCGCCGGCAGCACGACGGTGACGCCGGATCGGCCGGGCCGGTCCTCGGCATTGCCGACGGCGATGCCGTCGACATCGGTGATGAGATTGCGCGGCCCGGGCCGGATCATGGGCAAGACGACGGGATGGCGGCAAAAAAGCAATACGGGCGCCGTCCCGGGGACAGCGCCCGCACGCAAACACTCATGACGGGGCCGGACGGGGCCGGCCCCCTTCCCTGCCGGCTGTCGTTACGGCAGGATCACTTCGTCGATCACGTGGATCACGCCGTTGGACGCCCGCAGGTCCGGCGTCGCCAGCTCGATCGGGTTCTGGGCGATGACGTCTTCCTGGTCCTGATCCTGGAAGTTCATGTCGAAGGTCATCGGCGAGTTGAAATCGTTCTCCAGCTCGCTGTAGCGCCATTCGCGCGCGAAGATGTGCGCCTTCAGGAAGGTCTGCAGCTCGAAGTAGTTCTCCGGCAGCAACAGCCGGTCGACCTCGTCGGAGATCGCGGCGAAGGCCTCGTCGGTCGGCGCCAGGACCGTGTATTCCGTGCGGTCATAGGGCGGCACACCGGCCAGGCGATCGGACCAGCCACCGGCCGCCGCGGCGGCAAGCAGCGTGTCGAAGCCGCCGGCCGCGGCCAGACGCTCGGCCACATTGAGGTGGCTGGGCGGCGGGTTGGGCTGGGCGGATGCCGAGACCCCGGCAAGGGCGGTCGCGGCGGCAACCGCCCCAGCAATCATCAACTTACGGATCGTGCTCATGGTTCATCCCCTAGATGTGCTTGGCGTTGGCCGGCCATCCCCATTTTGACCCCGGGGGACTGCCCGCCGTACCCCGATGCCCGAGGTGGGACCAGAAAGATAGTTCACTCCCCACAGCAAAGGGTAGACATATCTCCACCCCCTCCCGGCTCATGCCGGGACCCGAGGGTCAGTATAACCAAAACTTCAAGCGTTTCCAGTAGTGTCGCAGACAAGACGCGCGCCGGGCCGATTGCCTGTGCGGCAAGGCTAGCCGCCCTCGGCAATCTCCAGAATCGTTCGCCGGTCGGCGATTTGCACCTTCCCGCCCTCCAGCAGCCGGATGATGCCGTTGGCCTTGAGCTGGGTGAAGGTGCGGCTGACTGTCTCGGTCGTCAGACCGAGGAAATCCGCAATATCCGACCGGCTCATCGGCACCTGCACCGGATTCTCCCGCTGCCCGCGGCGGACCGCGCGCTGCGACAGCCCGAGCAGGAACGACGCGATCTTCTCGCGTGCCGTCTTGCGCCCCAGCAACAGCATCTGGTCCTGCGCAGCCGCCAATTCGTTGGAGGCCATGCTGAACAGGCGCCGCTGCAACTTCGGAAACTCGTCCAGCAGCAGTTCCATCTGCCGGCGCGGAAACCGGCAGATCGACGTCACCGCCACCGTTTCCGCGCTGTAGGCGTAGCGATCGTTGACCGACAGGCCAAGGAAATCGCCACTGAACAGGAATCCGGTGATCTGGCGCCGGCCGTCGGGCAGGAGCTTGTACAACTTGACCGTCCCGGCGGTCACGTTGAACAAGTTCATTGCCGAATCGCCTTCGCTGAAGATGGTTTGATGCGCGTCGACCCGTTGCAGCTGAACGATCTCCGCTAGTCGGTTGAGCTCTTCCTCCTCAAATGCGGCGCAGACGGTAAGGCTGCGCACTGGGCATGCTCCACACGGGTGAACGTCTTGAGCGCCGATCCTTGCCGGGCGCCCCAAGTCGAACGGAGGCATTGGGCGATCCCTGTCTTCTCAGCCGGCATCTCCTGGCCAGCCGCTCCCGAAACCATTTTGAAGTAACGTCTGGCGATTCGCAAACGGTAACGGGACGGTTAATATTGCTTCGATCTCACAGGAAGCCCGAGCGCGGCGTCCCCCTTGATGCACATCAAGGCATCTGGCGCCAGGGTCGTCCAGATTCCGAGTAGAGTTAATCCCCCTCGGGGTTGTCGATGCCCGACAGGTTTACGCCTCTACCGCTTGCGATGCGCCAGGTCGACCAGGCCTTCCCGCTGGTGCAGTCGATCCTCCCGGACATCACCATCGATGTCTGGCGGCGCTATGCGGCGTCCCTGCTGGACCGGTCGATCGGCGACCGCGGGATCATGACGGTCCAGGCGCTGGGCTATATCCACGGCCTGTTCAGCTATCGGGTGGAGGAAAGCCTTCAGCACGGCCGCAGCCTTCTGGTCGACAATTTCACGGTGCTGGACCTGTTCACGCCCGCGGCGGCGGCCACCGCGCTTCTGCGGGCGATGGACGATCTGGCAGAAGCCCTGGACTGCCGCGCCATTCACACCTATCTGCCCAATGGGGAACGGCTGGCGCCGGACTACCGCGGATGGATCCTGCGGCAGTTCCGCGACGGCGGGCACCATGTGGAGAGTGTGGCGCTGTGCAAGGCTTCGAGCAGCGGGGGGCAGGATGCGCACCCCGACGGTCATGAAAGACGCCAGTCCAGGAAGGCGCGGGAATCCCACTGCATCTGACCGGCGGGTGATGCCCGCATTGCCGGAGTGATGGCCGCCCGCGACGCCGCCCATCCGGTTCTGCGCCTGCTGCCCGGACGGGACGCCCGCGTGAAGGGCGGTTTTCCCTGGATCTATTCCAACGAAGTGGCCATGGACGCCGTTGCCCGGACGATCGAGCCGGGAACGGTCGTGCGCGTCATCAGCGACCATGGCCGCCAGCTTGGCCTTGCCGGCTTCAACCGGCACACGTTGATCGCGGCGCGGATGCTGAGCCGCGATCCCGACGACCGCATCGACGGGGACTTCGTCGCCGCGCGCCTGCACCGCGCCCTGGGCCTGCGCGACCGGCTTTACGACCGTCCGTACTATCGTCTGGTCCATGCCGAAGCCGACGGGCTGCCCGGCACGATCATCGACCGCTATGGCGACGCCATCGCCGTGCAATGCAACACCGCCCTGATGGACCGCCTGACGCCCGAGCTGGTGGACGCGCTGGAGCGGCTGCTGGAGCCCAGGGCCATTGTGCTGCGCAACGACAGCGGCGGCCGCGCGCTGGAAGGCCTGTCCAGCGAGGTCAGCGTCGCCCGGGGCACGCTCGACGGCCCCGTCGCGCTGGAGGAGAACGGCGCACGCTTCCTTGCCGACCTGGTGGGCGGGCAGAAGACGGGCTGGTTCTATGACCAGCGCGACAACCGCGCCTTCGCCGCGCGCCTGGCGAAGGGCTTGGACGTGCTGGACGTCTATTGCCACACCGGCGGCTTTGCCATTGCGGCCGCGCGGGCCGGCGCGCGGCACGTATTGGCGGTGGACCGGTCGCAGCCGGCCCTGGCGCTGGCGCAAGAGGCCGCCGGCGCCAACGGCTGCGGCGACCGCATGGACTGGCGGCGTGCCGAGGCGTTCGGCGAGCTGGAGCGGCTGGCCAGGGACGGCGACCGATTCGGCCTTGTCATCGTCGACCCGCCCGCCTTCGTGAAGACGAAGCGGGACCTGGCCGTGGGCTCCCGCGGCTATCGCAAGCTGGCGCGCCTGGCCGCCGCGGTGGTGGCGCCCGGCGGCTTCCTGGTCGCCTGTTCGTGCAGCCATCATGTCGACCCGGCGCTGTTCGCCGAGCAGGTCCGCCGCGGGCTGGTCGACGCACGCCGGACCGGGCGGATCCTGATGGCATCGGGGGCGGCGCCGGACCACCCGGTGCATCCCTGCCTGCCCGAGACGGCCTATCTGAAGGCCCTTGCGCTGCAGCTGGACTGACGGGCGCCCGCCGGCCATCCCGGCCGGGCTTGTGCCCCGCCCCGCAGGATGATGAAGTGCCCGCCACCACATCCGGGAGCGAAGCCCATGCGTGCGCTGAGAGGGCTGGCGGTCGTCGCAGCCGCCGTTGTCGCCTGCACCCTTGCAGCGGCCGTCACGGCGACGGGCGCAGGCGCACAGACGGTGCCGTCCGTGTTGATCGGGGACTGGGACGGATGGGGGCGCCAGGGTACGGGCAGCCGCTGGAGCATTGCCGTCACGGTCACGCCGTCGGGCGCCCGGATCGACTACCCCTCGCTGAACTGCGGCGGGGTGCTGGAGCTGCTGACGGCCGAGAAGATGGTCGCGCGCTTCCACGAGCGCCTGACCTACGGCCTGGAAGGGTGCATCGACGGCGGGCAGGTGGAGCTGCGCGTGACCCCCGAAGGCGGCCTGTCGTATCGCTGGTGGTATCTCGCCGGCGAGGACAGCGCGCAGGGCGCGCTGGAGCGCCGCCGCTGATGCGGCGGCGCGCCGCTCGGTCATCGCCGGGCTATGCGGACGGGCTGTGGCGGGGCTATGGTGGTGTCCGCATGCTTCCTGTGACCGATTGACCGCCCCATCCCCATGAGCCTTCCGACCGACGACACGGACGATCGCCGCGCCGCGCCGCGCCATTCGGTGGACTTGCCCAGCCGCATGCGCATCAACGGGCATGTGCTGGATTGCCGCGTCATTGAGCTGTCGCGCCACGGCGCCCGGGTGGAAGCGCCGATGCTGCCGCAGGTCGACACCCATGTGGCGCTGGAGCTGCCGAATTCCGGCACCGTCGTTGCCAGGGTGATCCGTGTCACCGAAAGCTATTTCGCCCTGGCCTTCCCCGGCGTCGTGGTCATCTCACCGCTGGTCGGCACCGACAGGGAATAGCTTGGCCCCCGGCCGGCAGCGGGGCTATCGTCCGCCCGCCGTCGCCACCACACCGGCTGCCCCCATGACAGACATGATGCCCCGGGCCCGCGCCATCGGCCTGGTCAACTGGATCGGCGCGTGGACGCTGTACAAGAAAGAAGTGTTCCGCTTCCTGAAGGTTGCGACCCAGACGGTCGCGGCCCCCGTGGTCACGACGCTGCTGTTCTATGCCATCTTCGCGCTGGCGCTGGGCGGCATCGTGCGCACGGTAGGCGACGTGCCATACCTGAAGTTCCTGGCCCCGGGGCTGATCATGATGGCGATGGTCCAGAACGCCTTCGCCAACACCTCGTCCTCCGTCGTCATCTCCAAGGTCCAGGGCAACATCGTCGACGTGCTGATGCCGCCGCTGTCGCCAGCGGAACTGGCGGTCGCCTATGTCGCCGGGGGGGTTACGCGCGGCCTTCTGGTGGGAACGGTGACGTGTCTCGCCATCCTGCCCTTCGTCGGCCTGGGCGTTCACAACCCCTTCTTCATCGTGTTTCACGGCATCGCCGCATCGATGCTGCTGGCGCTGCTGGGTGTCATCGGCGGCATCTGGTCGGAGAAGTTCGACCACATCGCCGCCGTCACCAACTTCGTGGTCACGCCGCTGGCCTTCCTGTCGGGCACGTTCTACACGATCGAGCGGCTGCCGGAAGACTGGCGCATCATCGCCCACGCCAACCCCTTCTTCTACATGATCGACGGCTTCCGCTATGGGTTCATCGGCCTCAGCGACGGCACGCTGGGCACGGGGCTGGTGGTGATGACGGCCTGCAATGCCGTGCTGTGGGCCGTGGCGCTGCGGATGCTGTCGACCGGCTACAAGCTGAAGCCCTGACGCGAGGACCGACCGGTGGACGAAACGGCGAGCATCCTGTCGCACATTTCGCTGGGCACCAACGATCTCGCGCGCGCCGTTGCCTTCTATGACGCGGTGATGCCCACGCTCGGGGCCAGGCGGATCAGCGAGCATCCGGACGCCATCGCCTATGGGCGGGCGTTTCCGGATGTCTGGGTCCAGACGCCGATCGACGGCCGCCCCGCGACCTTGGGCAACGGCACGCATTTCGGCTTCATCGCCACGTCCAGAGAGATGGTGCACGCCTTCTGGGACGCCGCCATCGCCGCGGGGGCCACCCCGGACGGCGCGCCTGGCCCGCGCCCGCAATACGGGGCCCCCTATTACGGCTGCTTCGTGCGCGACCCGGACGGCCACAAGATCGAGGCGATCTTCTGGGACATGTCGCTGGCGTGACGGCCCGCCCGCTTTGCCGCTGAAAGCGACAAAGCCGGGGCCGCCGCTTGACAAGCGCAGGCCCTGCGACCATTAACGGGGAAGCGAGCCGCCGGTTTCCGGCGGACATCGCCGTGTGGGGCCGTAGCTCAGTTGGGAGAGCGCTAGAATCGCACTCTAGAGGTCGAGGGTTCGACTCCCTTCGGCTCCACCAAAAGCCACTCCGGACCAGTCTGAGGGGTTAAGGCCTTGAAAAGCTTGGCCGGAATCGCGGTTCGATAACCTTCCAAACGGCCATAGGCGATCCTACCCCCGAAGACCCGCATCAGGGCCATTCGCTTGTGCTCCAGCCGGCCGGAAGCCCTGCGTTTCCAAGGGTTGGCTAAGTCAATGACCCCACCAAGGTTTGGGAACCTGTAGGCACGATCCAGGGACGGGAAGCGGAGTCGATCTCTTTTGTCCTTGGCACGCAAGCGCCATATCACAAGGTGGCATGGGCCTGGGCGAGACGCAGGCCAAACCTTGCCAACATTGCCGTCATCGGGGCAAAGTTAATCGCTCCATGCCATCGGCAATCGAAAGCTATGGTGATCTGACGGATTGCCTCTGACACTAGACCGCTTTGTGCCAAGGAGCATATGTAGACCGCATTAGTATTGAGATGGAGATGATGTGAGTACGGATTGCAAGAAGCAACATTTCATCCCTCAGCATTTTTTGAAGTCGTTTGTCATCCCCGACGGCAAAGATCGGCTTTGGATGTTTAGGCGAGGCAATCCAAAGGGAGTCCCGACCGCACGAAAGAGGGCGGCAGCCCAAGAGTACTTTTACTCCAATCCGTCGGTTGATGGATCACCGACTTTGGACAAGCTCGTAACGACGTACGAGGATCGTCTTGTTCCGATGGTGAATGATGCGCGGCAGCTAAAGGTAGGGGAAAAGCTGGAAGCAAAACAAATCGCTGAGGTAGTGACACATCTTTCAATCCGATCATCGCACATTCGTGAAATTATTCGCCAATTGGTTGAGGATATGGCGGATAGAGTTAGCTCAGTAGTTCTCGGATGGAAGGGTGGCGCCCTATCCCAACTGCCAAAGCATCGAGTGCCAACGCGAGTTTATAAGAAATTGGCCGACGCACTCCGCGAACGCGGTTTGCTAGACCAGACTGTAGTGAGTGTGCAGCAGGCAATCAATCTAGTTTATTTCATTATAAGAGAACGAGGAAGTGAAAGATTCGAGAGTGCAACTTCTCAGCTATCTGGTGTATTGGAAATGGTTTTCCAGGACGCACCAAAGTTTGGCAAGCGCGCCCAAATATCAATTCTACAACAGTCTATGGCTCCTGAAGCGAGAATTAATCAGCTCAGTAGTTTCTTGTGGCATGTAGTACCAGCTCCACTTGGTGGGGCGATTTTGCCGGATTGCACAAGTATTGCATATGATGGGAAATCATGGGGATCGCTATTTTTTGTTGGCCATTCCGATCTACGCGCAGTTGCATTGCCACTTGCTCCCAATCGTATCGCGCTTGGAGTAGTGGAAGGTCAAGCTGCACCTGATATGGGCGATTTCAACAAATGGGCGATTGAATCTTCATACTCTTTCTTTTTGTCGAGTTTCAATTCAGAAGAACTGGCGGCGCAATGCGTGTCCGTGGGGGAAAGGCTTCGGTCGGCGACAGGGGACTTTGTTGGTGGCGCCGTCACGAAAACGATGGAGTCATTCTTTGACTACGAGCTGACTGAGGATGAGGAAAAAGAAATTGAGCATGCGTCAGCACAAAGCTGGATCAAGGACGGTTCGCCAGAACTACTAAGTTTTTCGCTTAGCCTCAGGGATTTTGGCGATGATGTTCTGGTGAAGGATGTCTCGGAGAAGTTGAAAGCGATCGTGACAGCGTTCTCAAAGTATTTTCCAGTTGCTTCACTTGACGGGTTCACGTTCGCATTTGACCTGAATGAGACGCTAAACGGCATTGAACGAGGGTTTGAGGAGAAGAAAAAAATAGCAATTTCCATTGATAAATATCGCACGAGCCTTGGAGTACCACTGAGAATCAAGGTTGAGGATCAAATCAGGACGCATATTGTTCTCCATGCGAGCGTAGCAGTGGCGTTGGTCTCAGAGATAGACGACGAAATGGTGTTCGCTCAGAGCGTCGTAGTTCATATGCTTGCGGACAGCGCATTATCTGAACTAATGGTCAACAAGTTTCCGCAGAAGATGTTGATACCAATCGACGATACCTATGAGGCTTTTCTCTATGGATACTGCGCTGGCGTTTTCGATGCATACTTTTGCGCCTCGCTATCGTCGTGGAGTGACGAAATAGTTGCCGAATACGAAGGGATAGCCTTGACGGTATTTGAGCAAGCGTTTGCGAGGATTCTAGTGGAGAGGCAAGCATATTTTCAAGAAGGTGAATTAGATAAACTGTTCAGCCAGTCATCTCACTTGATCTCTGACATTCTTTCGTCGATGGCTAGGCTGTTCGGAGCTCGCAAAGCTCGTAATCTGTCGTCGGCAGAGGACTCGCCTTTGGCAAGGCTTTTGGTTGACAGAGGCCTCAATCAATGGGCTGAACTTTTCGCAGCCGATCTGGAAGACTTTGATGCGGGACTGGAGAATTGGGCGAATCTCTCTGAGATATTTTTCGTGCATAGGCATTTTGAGCGGCTGCTGGCTCATTTCGGAATTGTGCCGGATCGCACCGAGGGGCCGGGCGCGTACATACATGTCCTTTGGCGTGCCGATGCTGAAACGCTACACAATCAGGGATCGACGTAGTGTTCAGTGGGTAGCTGCATTCTCTCTGCGGGGCATTGCGCCCGTGGGCGTGATTTGAAACCCAAGGCGCACAGCTCTGGTCGTCATCCAATGGCGATACGCTAACCATGGAGGCGCGGGGGAGCATGGAGGCTCGCCCGACGGTGTCGGTACAGCGGCCGGACGCTGCGAGTGATGGAACGGCGATACGTTCCAATGGCGCGGAACCGGCTCGATGCCGGTGCAGCACCAAAGGCAGGGGGGATGCAACGTGGGGCGGCACGCCCGCCCTGCCAAGATGGTGCTGTTCTACAGCACACATCTTGCATAACGCAGTTATGCCCGATTCCCGCAAGGATTGGGCTGCTGGATAGCGGAACGTGGTCCCCGCCCCATCAGTCGGTCTCGCTGTCCAGGATTTCGTCGCGGATGGCCTTGAGGGTGTTGGCGGCCGGGGCGGCGGCGGGCGGCTATGCGACCGCTGCCGCCGGGGATACCCTGCGCGGGCTGCGGACGGGGCCGGCGGTCTGCACCGTCGGTGCGCTGTCCGGCGGCGTTGCCACCGCCCGGGCCACGCCGGCGTAGTCGGTCTTGCCGGTGCCGAGGACGGGGATCGTCGGCAGCCGGACGATCGACCGCGGCACCGTCAGGTCCGCCAGGCCGCCGGCGCGGGCCAGGGCGATCAGGCGGTCGCGGTCGGCGTCGGGGCAGTCGGTGGCCAGCACGATCTGTTCGCCCTTGCGGCCGTCGGGCCGGGCGACGGCGGCGTGCCGGTGATCGGGCCACGCAGCGCCGGCCAGCGCCTCGACCGCGGTCAGCGACACCATTTCGCCGGCGATCTTGGCGAAGCGCTTCACCCGGCCGGCGATGGTGACGAAGCCGTCGGCATCGATGATGACGACATCGCCGGTGTCGTGCCAGCCGTCCTGCGGCGCCGCCGGGCATCCGTCGCCGTCGGGCAGCAGATAGCCGGCCATGACGTTGGGGCCCTTCAGGTACAGGCGTCCGCCGGCATCGATGCCCGCCACCGGTTCCAGCCGCGCCTGGATGCCCGGAACCAGCCGGCCGACGCTGCCGGGCAGCAGATGCAGCGGCGTGTTGACGGCGGCGACGGGCGCGGTTTCGGTCAGGCCATAGCCTTCCAGCAGGCGGAGCCCGAACTTGTCCAGCCACAGGGCGCGCGTTTCGTCCTTCACGCGCTCCGCCCCCGCGAAGACCAGGCGCAGCCGGTGGAAGTCATAAGGGCCGGCCGCGCGGCCATAGGCCGCCAGGAAGGTGTCGGTGCCGAACAGCACCGTCGCCGACAGGTCATAGGCCAGTTCCACGATCGTGCGGGAATGCAGCGGCGACGGGTAGAGGATCGTGCGCACGCCATAGACCAGCGGCAGCAACAGCCCGCCGGTCAGGCCGAAGGCGTGGAACACCGGCAACGGGTTGAAGACCACGTCGTCTTCCTGGAAGGGCACGCGGGCGGCCACCTGGTGGATATTGGCCAGGATGTTGCGGTGGGTCAGCACCACCCCCTTGGGCGCCCCTTCGGAGCCGGAGGTGAACAGGATCACCGCCGCCGCGTCGGCCTGCGGCTGACGCCGCGCCAGCCAACGGCCGGGCAGCAGCCGGGCGCGCAGCAGCGCGGCGATCCGCCCCCACCGTCCGATGGCGCCCGCCAGATCCTCCAGATAGACCACGTCCGCCACGGCGCGCAGGCCGGCCACGGTCTCGTGCAGGTTCGCGGCCTCGACGAACCGGCGCGCGGTGATGACCCTGCGCAGCCCGGCAGTGCGGCAGGCGCCCTGAAGGGCTGTTGCGCCAGCGGTGAAGTTCAGCATCGCCGGCACGCGGCCCCCGGCCTGCAAAGCGAACAGGGCAACGGTGGCACCGGCCCCGGTCGGCAGCATCATGCCGACCCGTTCCCCCCGCCCGGTCCCGGCCGCCAACCGGCTGCCCAGGGCCAGTGCGGCCGTGACCAGGCGGTCATAGGTGAAGGACTGGCGCTGGGCGGCATCGTTCAGGATGACGGTATCACCGCCATGGTCGCGCCGGGCCTGCAACAGGGCGGCGAACAGGGTCGCCGGCACGTCCTTGCCCCGGAACTGCGCCTCGCTGAGCGCATCATAGAGCTGGAGCGCCAGCCGGCGGCGGACCTCCGCCCGCGGCCCGCCCACCGGTACCGCCAGCAGCCGCGGCGGCAGGACCGTCACCGCGATCCGCGGGAACCACCGGGTGCGGCGGCGGAAGCGGATCTGCGTCCAGGGCAGCCGTTCGACACCGTCGAGATGCACGGGGATCACCGGTGCGCCGGTCTTCGCCGCCACCACGCCGGGGCCGTCGTAGATCTTCATGATCTTGCCGGTGCGCGTCAGGCGGCCTTCGGGGAAGATGACGCAGCGCCGGCCCTCGCGCACGGCCTTGATCAGGGACTTGGTGGCCATGGGGCGGGTGGGGTCGATCTCCACCGTATCCACCAGCGCCAGGATGGGACGCGCCCACCAGCGCCGGGCGACGAAGGCGTTGACGGCGAACAACGGATTGCCCGGCAGCACCGCACCCAGGATCAGCCCGTCCAGGTAAGAGACGTGGTTGGGCACGATGATCGCGGCCGCGGGCGCGTTCAGCAGATGCTCGCCCCCGCGCACGCGCAGCCGGAAGACCAGCCGGACCAGCGGCACCAGCACCATGCGCGCCACCTCGCGCCGGAAGCGCACCGCCAGGGCCACGGCCACGGCCAGGTTGGCAAGGCCCGCCACCAGATAGATGTCGGCGGCGGAAAACCCGACCTGGAGCAGCCCGGCCGCCACGCCGAATGCAGCCAGCATGCCGGCGGCGTTGGCGACGCTGCCGGCCGCCATGACGCGCGACCGGCGGGTTTCCCGCGTGCGGTCCTGCACCATCGCATAGAAGGGCACGACGAAGACGCCGCCGGCCGCCGCGATGAAGAACAGGTCGGCCAGCACGTGCCAGCCGGCGGTCGTGTTCACGAAGGCACCGACCGTCATCAGCGGGCCGTCGCCCACCACGACCCCGCTGGCGGTGCGGTAGAGATCGACGACGAACAGGGTGATGACGACCCCGGCGATCGGCGCCATCCGGCCGGAGATCTCGTCGTTGAGCAGCCTCTGCGTCAGGATCGAGCCGACGCCGACGCCGATGGCGAAGACGGTGAGGAACAGCGTCACCACCTGCTCGCTGGCCCCCAGCACCGTCTGGGCGAAGCTGGGGAACTGGGTGACGAACGTCGCCCCGACGACCTGGAACCAGGCGATCACCAGGGTGGCGACCAGCACCGTCCGGTCGGCGGCGGCATAGCGCAGCACCGTGCCCGTGGCGCGCAGGAGGTTGAAGTCGATCTTCAGCGTGGGCCGGCGCGGCTGCGAACGCGGAATGGCGAGGCTGGCGCCATAGCCGATGACGCCGACGGCGATCGCCACGCCCGCCACCCAATACGGCCCCTGGCCCATCGCGATCAGCACGCCGCCGGCAAGGGTGCCCAGCAGGATCGCCAGGTAGACCCCGGCTTCCATCAGCGCGTTGCCGGCGATCAGTTCGTCTTGCCTCAGCGCCTCGGGCATCAGCGCGGATTTCGCCGGACCGAAGATGGCCGATTGCAGGCCCATCAGGAACAGTGCGGCGAACAGGGTGGGCACATGCTCCGTCACCAGGCCGACGGCGGCCAGGCCCATGATGGCGATTTCCGCCAACTTCAGGCAGCGCAGCACGCACACCTTCTCGAACTTGTCGGCCAGCTGCCCGCCCAGGGCGGAAAACAGGAAGAACGGCAGGATGAACACCGCCCCGCCGATCGTGACCATGATCGGCCCGTCGGTGCCGCCGGCCGCGGCAATGCCGAACAGGATCAGGATCTGGGCGGCGATCTTGAACAGGTTGTCGTTGAACGCACCCAGGATCTGGGTGATCAGCAGCGGCATGAACCGGCGCATGGACAACAGCGTGGTGGGGTTCGGCATGACGGGTGAAGCCTCCTGGCGCTCATCTCTTTGAGTTATGAGCGAATACTCACTCACTTAAGTGCTGCGGTTGCCGGTGTCAAGTTCGACGGATGCCGCGCCCTCAAGCGTCCGATGATGGTGGCGACCATACCGGCCGCCCGGCCCGCCCGCTGTGACGGCCGTCATTCGAGAGAACGCCCGCGCGGGCGCCCGCGCATGGGCGAACCGGTTGACATCGCCGGCGGACTGCGGGATGAACCCGCCCATGTCGACCGGATGCATCCTTGCCCGCCGCTGGTGGTGGCCCGTCAAGACCTGACGGCGGCCCCCGTTCGACGATTCCCAGTCATCGCACCCAGCCGCCGGTCCCGGCGGCTTTGTTGTTCTTGGGCGATGGGCACGCGGGGTCCGGTGGTGTCAACCGGAGACACCCCCCATGACCAATGCCGATTCGATGCCCGCAATCCCGACCACGGACGCCGTGCGCCCGGTCGCCCTTACCGGCGACCGGGCGACGGGTCCGCTGCATCTCGGCCACTATGCCGGATCGCTGCGCACCCGCGTGGCGTTGCAGGACACCCACCGCCAATACCTGCTGATCGCCGATATGCAGGCGCTGACCGATACCATGCACGATCCGGCCAAGGTCGGGCGGATGGCGGACGAGATCGTGCTGGACTACCTTGCCGTCGGCATCGACCCCGACCGTACGACCATCTGCCTGCAATCGGCACTGCCGGCCCTGGCGGAACTGACGATGCTCTACCTGAACCTGGTGTCCGTGGCCCGCCTGGAACGCAACCCGACGGTGAAGGAAGAGATCGGCCTGCGCGGCTTCGGCCGGGCCGTCCCGGCCGGGTTCCTCTGCTATCCGGTCTCGCAGGCGGCCGATATCACCGCCTTCCGCGCGACGGCCGTGCCCGTCGGCAGCGACCAGCTGCCGATGATCGAGCAGACCAACGAGATCGTGCGCAGCCTGAACCGCCTGTGCGGCACGGCAGTGCTGCCCGAGGCCCGGGCGGTGCTGTCCGGCGCGGCGCGCCTTCCGGGCATCGACGGCACGGGCAAGATGAGCAAGAGCCGCGGCAACGCCATCGCCCTGTCCGCCTCGCCCGACGCGATCTCGCAAGCCGTGCGCGCGATGTTCACCGACCCTGCCCATATTCGCGCGGAGGATCCGGGGCGGGTCGACGGCAATGTGGTCTTCAGCTACCTCGACGCCTTCGACCCCGACGCGGACCTCGTGGCGGACCTGAAGGACCGCTATCGCCGCGGCGGGCTCGGCGACAGCACCGTGAAGCGCCGGTTGGACGAGGTGCTTCAGGAAGCCCTTCGGCCGATCCGCGAGCGGCGCAAGGCCCTGGCCGCCGACCCGGCGATCCCCGCCGGCGTGCTCGCCCGCGGCACGCAGGACGCGCGCCAGGTGACGGGTGCCGTCGCCCGGGATGTCCGCCGGGCGCTGGGCCTGCGGCTGACATGAACCGGACCGTCATGATGACGCCCCGATCGTGGAAGAGACTGCCGCCCCTGCAATACGATCTGCGGTGGCACGACCGACCCCAGCAAGCGGAGGCTTGGCGATGGCGTGGCGGGCATTCCGGCTGATTCTCGCCCTCGGCCTGGCGATCTCGGCCCCGGCACGGGCAGACTGGTGGGGCACCGATTTCCCCGTGCCGACGGGGGCCCAGGATCTGGGCGGTCGCTACGACAGCCTGCTGGTGGACGGTGCGCTGGACCCGGGCCGGGTGGAGGCGGCGTTCGCGCCGGTGCGCACGCGGCTTGCCGGCATGCGCGTCGTGATCGTGCCGTCCTATCTGGTCGACATCCTGCTGCCCGGCCGCGAAATGGGGCTGATCGACTATTTCTCCGACCAGCAGCTGTGGCTTGAGTCCCTGGGGGCGGAGACGCTGCTGGCCCCCATCGATACGGAAGCCGCGGTCGCGGACAACGGCCGGGCACTGGCCGCGTTCCTGCCGTCCGACGATCGGCCGACCTGCATCATCAGCCATTCCAAGGGCGGGGTGGACACGCTGGATGCGCTGATCCGCATGAACCCCGCGGCACTGGAAGGCATCGCGTGCTGGATCGCGCTGCAAGCACCGTTCGCCGGCAGCCCCATCGCCGACCTGGTGGCCGATTGGGACGACGCCCGTCCGACCATCGACGAGGTGCTGACATCGCTCGGCGGCTCCGGCCGTTCGCTCGACGACCTGACGGTCGAAGAGCGGCGCACCCATCTGCGCCGGGCGGATGGGGCGATCCGCGACATCGCCTGCCAGGTGCCGATCCTGGCGGTGGCCACGACCATGCGCCCGCCGGAAAGCTGGATCCCGCAATCGCGGTTCGAGCCGGGCCGGCTGTGGATGGCGGCTCACGGCATTCTCAGCGACGGCGTCGTGCCGACGAATTCCTCGATCCTGCCCTACGCCCCCTATGTCGTGGTCCGCGGGCTGAACCACACCGACACCATCGACGGCGACCGGCCGTTCGGGCCGCCGGTGCTCAATGACGTCCTGTTCCTGAAGGCGATCCTGGCCATTGCGCTGCGTGCGCCGGCCTGCCCGGTCTGACGCGATTGCGGCCGGCAGTGGACGGGTGCCGGGACCTTAGTTAAGGTGAGTACCCACTTCCTGTCCACGCGACCGCGAGAGCCATGCGCAAGGGTGATGCAACCAGAGAGAAGCTGCGCCGGGCGGCCCTGGCGCTGTTCGTCGAACAGGGCGTAACCGAAACGACGACGCGCGACATTGCCGCGCGCGCCGGTATCGCCGAAGGCACCATCTACCGCCATTTCGCCAGCAAGGACGAACTGGCGGCAGACCTGCTGCGCGACCAGTTGAGCCGTCTGGGCGAAGCGCTATACGCCGTCGACCGGGCAGAGGACGACCTGCCGACCAAGATCCGCGCTTTCGTGCGCTGCTATTGCGAGATGGCGGATGCCGACTGGCACGGGTTTTCCTACCAGCTGCTCTACCAGCATGTGTGGCTGCGGCGCCTGCCCGAGCCGCCGTCGCGCAACCCGGTGACGGTGGTGCGCGACGCGCTGGAGCGCGGCATGGCCGCCGGCGCCATCCCGCGCCGCGAGATCGAGCTGGTGCTCGGCATGGCCCTGGGTGTGGTCATGCAGACGGCAATCCAGAAGCTGTACGGCAGCCTGGACGGCGCCATGACCGACTATGCCGAGGAAGTGGCGGAAGCCGTGTGGCGGGTGGTCAGCCAGTAGGCCCCACCGCTCACCGGACCCCGAGCACGATCACCCAGAACCGCCCCGGCACGCGGCCGGTGGGCGGCCCCTCGGCGAAGCCGACACCCAGGTCGGCGACCGCCGGCAGCAGCATGTTGGCGCGGTGGCCGGGGCTGTCGATCCAGGACTGCACCGTCTCGGCAACGCTCGCCTGGCCCTGGGCGATGTTCTCGGCATATTCGCGATAGCGGTAGCCGACCCGCAGAACGCGGTCGCCGGCGCTCGAGCCGTCGGACCCGGTGTGCGACAGCACCCCGCGCGCCGCCATGTCGGCGGCATGGGCCTGGGCGGCGCTGTCGAGGTCCGGGTCCAGGTTCAGCGCGCCGAGACCCTGGGACGTGCGGTACTGGTTCACCGCTACCAGCATCTGCTGGCGGATCTGGCCGATACTGTACGACGCCGGGACGGCGCCGCCGGCCGCGGGACCGCCGCCCGGCCCCCCGGCCGATCCCGCCGAACCGCAGGCGGCGATGGCCAGGGCCATCCCCAGGCATGCCAATGCCGCCCGAAAGCCCGTCCGCAGCTTCATCCCCATGTCCGGATGCCCCCCCGTTTGCATGCAATGGCAGATCGTCCTGCGCGAGCCTACGGCATACGGCCGCCCGGCAGAACCGCCGTTCATCCGCGGCCGTGCCGTATGCGCCGATGCGGACGCCCCCTATCGCCGTCCCAGTTCGATCGCCCAGTAGAATCCCGGGACATTGCCCCTGGCCGGTCCTTCGGCATAGCCCACCCCCAGTTCGTCCAGGCCAGGATCCAGCATGTTGTCGCGATGGCTGGGGCTGTTCATCCAGTCCGAAATCACCTGGTCGATCGAGGTCTGTCCCTGGGCGACGTTCTCGCCATAGGCCCAGAAGCGATAGCCGGCCTGCGTCAGACGTTCGGCCGGCCCGGACCCATCGGAGCCCACATGGGCCATGAAACCATGGCGGGCCATGTCTTCGGCATGCGCCTGCGCCGCGTCATCCAGGGCGCGATTGAGGCGCAGGGTGCCGGCGCCGTTGGCGGTGCGGACCCGGTTCAGCGACTCCAGCATGTTCCGCCGGAAATGGTCGACCGCGGCAACGCCGGTGGCAGACAGCACCGTGGACCGCGCCGGCAAGGATGCGGGCGGCACCACAGCCGATGCCGTGCAGGCCAGAAGCGGGCCAGCCAGGACGGCCACCACCGCCAGACCGGCCCATTGCCGTCGGATCAGCCCAAGACCATTCTTCTTCATGACGCAAGCCTCGCTGTCTTGCGGATGCTGCGTGCCCCCACCCCGCGCGAGCGGACACCATCGTCCCCAACGATGGCCGAGCGGGGCCAGCCATAGACATCTCCATGGCAAGACGAGGGCATGGTCCGGGCTGTCCGGCTGCACCGGTCCCCGGCCGTGCCCTGGGCGGCAAGGCCGTTCACGCGGGTCATGGCCGCCCGCCGTACCGCCTCACGACCGCCGGGCGGCGAAACGCAGCCGCACGTAATCGGCCGTCCAGCGGCCTTCGTCGTCGCGCAACACCGGCTCCAGCAGCGCCACCGCCTCGTCGCGCGCCGCGGCGCGCTCCCCCGTCGGCAGGGCCGACAGCATCGGCCCGGCGAAGGTGTCGAACCAGCCGGCCATGTCGGTCGGCAGCGGGGTGGGGCGCGGGATCAAGGCGATGGTGTCGACGGCGAAGCCGTGCGCCTCCAGCTTGCGGCGATAGGCCTCCGCCGTCGGGAAGTACCAGACCAGGTGAGCGCGCGGATCAATGCCGCGGCGTTGCAGCACCGCGCTCAGCGCCACCTTGGTGGCGGCGACGTTACCGTGGCCGCCGAACTCCCCGACGAAGCGTCCGCCCGGCTTCAATGCCCGGGCGACGCCGGCCAGCACGCCATCGGCATCGCGCATCCAATGCAGTGCGGCGTTGGAAAAGACGGCATCGAACTCCGCGTCGAACGCCAGGTGCTCGCCATCGGCCAGATGCGCGTCGATGCCGCGCCGGCGCGCCCGCTCCACCATCGCCGGGGCGCTGTCGACACCGACCACCCGGGCACCGGCCGCCGCGATCTCCAGGCTCAGGGTACCGTCGCCGCAGCCGAGGTCCAGAATGCGCTCCCCCGCCTGCGGGGCCAAAAGCGCCAGCACCGGGCGGCCGAGCGCGGGCACGAAGCCGGCGTGCCGGCCATAGGTGTCCGCATCCCACTGCTGGCCCGGCCCGTTCATCAGTCCTTCATCCCGCACCATATCTATGATCAGATGCCCTGGAGCCTGGTCCGATCGCGCCGGATCGACGTGGTCGGTCAATCAGTCTCTGACTATAGGAAATAGAGCAAGAACCACACATCCGGCTGATTCGGCTTGATGTCGAATTCTTGCTCTAGCGGGGCCGGGGGCATTTGTCCAATGCCGAGGTCGCGTTCGTGAGAGGTCCCTGCCTTGCCGCCGATGTCACGTACCATGGTGTTCCTTTTCGTCCTGCTGGCGGTGCTGGCCCCGGGCGGGCCGGCGGCCGCGCAGGTCCAGTCCTTCTTCGGACATGACGACCGCGAATTCGTCGTGCCCGACAGGATGCCGTGGCGTGCCATCGGCAAGTTCGTCTTTGCCGGCGGCGGCCACTGTTCCGGCGCCATGGTCAGTCCGCGCGTCGTGCTGACCTCCGCCCACTGCCTGTTCGGCATGGGCATCCGTCCCTATTTCGACCCGCCGGAGGAATTCCGGCTGGGCTTTCACAAGGGCCGGTCGGTGGCGGTGTCCCACATCGCCAGCTTCTGGTACCCGCGCGACTACCGGGTCGACGAGACGGCGCCGATCGGGTCCCCCGAAGACGGGCTGGACTATGCCTTCGTGCTCTTGGAAGACCCCATCGGGGCGGACGGCGACTTCTTCTCGGTGCACGAGCTGACGGGGGCCGACCTGCATCGCGGCGCGGCGCAGGCCTGGCAACGGCTGACCCAGGCCGGCTACAGCGGCGACACCTCCGACCAGCTGACGGCGCACCGCCGCTGCGATGCCGTCGAATTCTTCTCCAACAACACCATGTCGCACCGCTGCGATATCATGCAGGGCGACAGCGGCTCGCCGATCTTCTACCAGGACGAAACGGGCTTCAGCATCGTCGCCGTGATCTCGTCCATCTATCAGGGGCGGCAGTCGATCAACATCGCCGTCGACAGCCGCGCCTTCGCCCGCGACCTGCGCCGCTTCCTGGACCGCTACGATCCGTCGCTCTGACGGGGCGCCGGCGGGTCGGGCCGGGTCGGCATTTTGTTCTTGAAATGTTCCGGATCCAGACCCTAGTGTCGTCCGATGATCGACACGCTGCCGGATCGTCCGCGCAAGGGCCGGGGGGCCGTGAGCAACCCCACCGGCCGGTTCGAGGCGCACCAGCGCGCAGCCGTCGATGACGGGTGGGCGGCGGACCTTGACGACGGTGACGGGGCGCTGCCGCCGCTTGCCACCGTGCTGTCCGTGGACAGCGCGCGCACCATCATCACCCGCAACGACTCGCCGGACATCCCGTTCGACCGGTCGATCAACCCCTACAGGGGGTGCGAACATGGCTGCGTCTACTGCTTCGCCCGGCCCAGCCATGCGTATCTCGGCCTGTCGCCCGGCCTCGATTTCGAGACGCGCCTCTTCTACAAGCCCGACGCCGCCAAGCTGCTGGAGGCAGCGCTGCGGCGGCCGGGCTACAAACCGGCCACCCTGGCCATCGGCACCAACACCGACCCCTACCAGCCGGTGGAACGCAAGCTGGGCCTGACGCGCAGCCTCCTGCAGGTGCTTTCGGACTTCGGCCATCCGGTCGGCCTCGTCACCAAATCGGTGCTGGTTGCCCGCGACCTGGACATCCTCGCCCCCATGGGCCGGCGGAAGCTGGCGCATCTCTGCCTTTCCGTGACGACGCTCGACCCGGGGCTCGCCCGGCAGATGGAACCGCGGGCCGCCAGCCCCCGGCGCCGGCTGGAAACGATCCGCCGGGCGACCGATGCCGGTGTCCCGGTCGCCGTCCTGGCCTCGCCGATGATCCCCGGCCTCAACGATATGGAGCTGGAGCGCATTCTGGAGGCCGCCGCCGCCGCCGGGGCGGAAAGCGCCGGCTATATCCTCATCCGCCTGCCGCTGGAGATCGCCGACCTGTTCGAGGAATGGTTGCGCACCCATGTGCCCGACCGGGCCGAAAAGGTGCTGAACCGCATCCGGCGCATGCGTGGCGGCCGCATCTACCAGGCGGCATTCGGTACCCGCATGCGCGGGACGGGCACCGAGGCCGACCTGCTGTCGGACCGCTTCGACAAGGCCTGCCGCCGTCTGGGCCTCGGCCCCCGCAGCTTCGCCCTCGACACGACCCGGTTCGCGCCGCCGCCCGCCAAGGGCGACCAGCTATCGCTGCTGTAGCCGCCAGCCGCGTGCCCCCACACGAGGGAGGCCGGCCCGGCAACCGGACTACCACCCCTGGACGACATGGGCCGTAGGCCCTACAAGATCGAGGACGCTTCGCAACGAGGGACAGGCGATCGAACGTGCCGGACCTGTCGCTGGAGATCCTCCACGGCGCCCCCGGGCTGCCGATAGCAGGCATCGACGAAGTCGGCCGCGGGCCGCTGGCCGGTCCGGTCGTGGCCGCGGCGGTCGTGCTGCCCGCCGCGGGGCTGCCCGACGATCTGGCCGGCCTGATCGACGACAGCAAGTGCGTGCCGGCGGCCGTCCGGGCCGCCCTTCTGCCGCGCCTGCTGGCCTGCTGCGCCGTCGGCATCGGCCGGGCCGATGTGGAGGAGATCGATAGCGTCAACATCCTGCAGGCCACCTTCCTGGCGATGGCCCGGGCCCTGGCGGCCCTGCCCCTGGCGCCCGCCCTGGCGCTGGTCGACGGCAACCGGCTGCCGAAGGCCCTCGCCTGCCCGGCCCATGCGGTCGTCGGCGGCGACGGTCTCAGCCTGTCCATCGCCGCCGCCTCGATCATCGCGAAAGAGACCCGGGATGCGGAGATGCGTGCACTGGCGCGGGTGCATCCCGGCTATGGGTGGGAGACGAATGTCGGCTACGGCACGGTCGCCCACCGTGCGGCCATCACCCGGCTTGGCCTGACCCCGCACCACCGACGCAGCTTCGCGCCCTGCGCATCGGCCGAAGCCCTGCGGCTTCCCGCGGCATAGTGCGGGCACCCCGCCGGTCCTGCCCGGACCGACCGCTTCGTGTCGTGGACCCGACGGCCGTCGTGTTGGCGCGGGGTCGTCAAATTCCAACCATCAGGCCAAATGCGTCAAATTGTTTCTCTTCCACTACGCAGGAGGTAAGATAATGTACCGGACGCGTCATGGCCTGGCAGATCCCATGCCAGCGCATGACGCGGGATCGAGTGGGGGTTTCGGACGATGCAGGACGAACAGGACGGGCCGGCCAAGACGGGCAAGCCCCTCGCCGACAGCGACATCAGGACCGCGGTCGATCTGCCGCGACGGTCGTTCCTGCGGCTGTCGGGGGTTCAGCTTGTCGGCGCCGCAGCGCTGATGGCGGGCTGCACCACCGCCGCACCCGGGCCGGCACCTGCGCCCGCACCGGCCCCGACCCCAACCACCGCCAACCTCGTGACCGACAACGACAGCGGCAACATCACCGATGCGCCGGGCAACGGCCGCGGGTTCTGCCGCTCCACCGCGACCGGCATCACGGACAACGACGACGGACCCATCGTCGACCCGGTCGGCAACGGCCGCGGCGGTTACACCCAGCAGCGCGCCGGGTTCACCGACAACGACAACGGGCCCATCGTCGACCCGGTCGGCCGTGGCCGCGGTCGCAGCCGCCAGGTCGCGTCCGGTGTGACCGATTCCGACGGCGGCAACTGCTCCGATCCGGTCGGCAACGGCCGCAGGCTGTAACGTCAGGGTCCCGCGCCGGGCCAGCCGCGCCCGATGCCAGACTTGTGGGATCGGGGTCAGGTCTTTGATCGTCGCATTCCGGGCTGGAGGGGCCGTCCAAGCCGCCTTGGTCCCACCGGCCTGCCGCCCCACCCGGCAACGGGACGAGGCCGTCACGGGGTCTTGACCCGCCGGCGACCGCGCGGTTCCCGGCCCGTTCCGCCCCGGGCGCCAATAATCGTGCCTGCCCGCAAAATTGCGTTGACGGCGACTCGGGCTTGACTCATGGTTCGCAACCGCGATGGGCACACAGACGAAGACGATCCGCGACCAGATCTTGGTCGGCGACTGTATCCGGTTGATGCAGGACTTGGCGCCTGCCAGCATCGATCTGGTGTTTGCCGATCCTCCCTACAATCTCCAGCTCGGCGGGGAGCTGTTCCGGCCCAACAACACGCGCGTCAACGGGGTGGAAGAGGCGTGGGATCACTTCGTCGACTTCCGCGCCTACGACACCTTCACCCGCGACTGGCTGACCGCCTGCAAACGCCTGCTGAAACCCAACGGCAGCCTGTGGGTCATCGGCACCTATCACAACATCTTCCGCCTGGGCACCGTGCTTCAGGACCTGGGCTTCTGGGTGCTGAACGACATCGTCTGGCGCAAGACCAACCCGATGCCGAACTTCCGCGGCACCCGCTTCACCAACGCGCATGAAACGCTGATCTGGGCCGCCCGCTCACGCGAGGCCAAGCCCACCTTCAACTACGAAGCGATGAAGCGCCTGAACGACGACCTGCAGATGCGCAGCGACTGGCTGCTGCCCATCTGCAACGGGCCGGAGCGGCTGAAGACCACCGACGGCCAGAAGGCGCACCCGACGCAGAAGCCCGAGGCCCTGCTCTACCGCGTGCTGCTGTCGTCGACCCGCCCCGGCGACCTGGTGCTGGACCCGTTCTTCGGCACGGGCACCACCGGCGCCGCCGCGCGCCGGCTTGACCGCCGCTTCATCGGGATCGAACGCGATCCCACCTATGCCGAGATCGCCCAGCACCGCATCGCCGCCGTTACCGGCCCGGCCGACCCGGCCCTGCTGGACACCACCGGCAAGCGCCAGGCACCGCGCATCCCCTTCGGCTGGGTGGTGGAGCGCGGGCTGCTGCCCCCCGGTTCGGTGTTGCAGGACTTCGCCCGCCGCTTCAGCGCCCGGGTGCGCGCCGACGGCACGCTGATCAGCGACAACGTCCACGGCCCCCACCGCGGCTCGATCCACCAGGTCGGCGCGGCGGTGCAGGGTGCGCCCAGCTGCAACGGCTGGACCTTCTGGCACTACGAGCCGCGCGCGGGCATGCTGGTGCCGATCGAGCAGCTGCGCCAGCAGCTGCGGGGCGAACTGCACTGACCCCCCGCAACGGCGGGCAGGCCCCGCTGTCGCGCCTCTGCGCTCCGATAGCGAATTCGCAGGTTGCCGGCATCTCGCCCTGTTCCGGGGGATCCCCGCCTTCGCGGGGACGACGGGAGGTGCGGTTGGCCTAGCTCTCAATAGAATCGTCATCCCCGCGCAGGCGGGGATCTCCCGGGTCGGTGTGCAGAGCTTCGACCGGCGCGACCGCCGCTATCCCGGCGCCCCGGCTGTTGCGGGGATGACAGCGACATGGAAAAGGCAAGATTGCCGACTATCCGGGCCATCCCTGCGAAGGCGGGGATCGTCCCGGACCGCGCCCACGCCCGCCATGCGCCCCACGCTCACTACCCGAGGTCGCCCATGATCACCCTGGATGGTTCGCGGCTCACGGTCCGCTTTGCCGAGGTCCACACCGACGCGGTCGCCGCCATCGAGTTCCAGCGCACGCTGCGCATCCCCGATGACGGCCGCACCTATCCCCTGCCCCCGGGGCTGGGGTCGTTCCCGCTGACGATGGTGGACAGCCTGGAAGGCCGCGTGCCGGAGGATTGGGCCCGGCGCGGCGGCGTCGTCATGCCCATGCACCAGGCCGAAGCCATGTGGGTCAGCTTCCCCTATCACTGGGGCACGGGCTATCCGTTCGCCATCAAGGTGGCCACCGGCAGGATCAACGCCGTCACCGGCGACGAATGGACCGACGGGCTGCACGACGACCCGCAGGACTATCTGGTGGTGCCGACCCAGCCCTGGCTGGACGGCTATTGCGTCGAGAAGGGATCGATCCGCCAGTTCGTCGCCATGCCGCTGGGCAAGGGCTACACGGCGGAAGAGCAGCTGACCGGCCGCGCCGACACCGGCGGCCTGCAGCTGATCGCCTATCCGATGAAGCCCGAGCGCTACGAGACCATCAAGCACCGCCAACGCCAGCGCAGCCTCGGCACCGTCGACGCGATGATGCCGATGGCCGCAGCCACCCCCATGGGCCTGGCCCCGGGCGGGCGGATGAAGCAGCACATCTATGACGACCCCTATGGCCTGGACGCCTGGGACCAGACGCAGGCCGCCCGCTGCTTCGTCGCCATCGTCAATTCGCTGGGCTGGCTGGAGCTGACCGGCAGCCCGCCGCCATGGCGGCCGCCCTCGGCCAAGGAGTACACTGCCCACGGCCTGCCCTGGTTCGATTTCTACGCCGACGACCGGCCGGCGCTGGAGGGCGCGGACAAGCTGGCCAAGCTGAAAAGCGTCGCCGAGATGGGCGAGGAGAAGGGCGAGATGCCGCTGCCGGAGAACGAGACGACCGACCCCAAGGTCGTGATCGCGCTGGGTCCCGGCGGCCGTCCGATCGTGCGCGAGGGCGAGTGGTAGCCGCGCCGCCCCGGCACGGCGGCGACCTGGCCGCCGCCATCGCCACATATGGTGGCCGTCGCGGGGACTGGCTGGACCTGTCCACCGGCATCAATCCGCACGCCTACCCCATCCCGGCGCTGCCGCCCGAGGCCTGGACGCATCTGCCGCAGGGCGATGCCGAAGCCGCGCTGCGCGGGGCCGCCGCCGGCTGCTACGGCGTGCCCGACCCGGCCTGCATCGTCCCCGCCCCCGGTACCCAGGCGCTGATCCAGTGGCTTGCCCGCCTGACCGCCCCGGGCACCGTCGCCGTGGTCGGCCCCACCTATGGCGAGCACGCCGCCCAATGGCGCCTGGCGGGCCACACGGTGCGCGAGGTGGCGGAGGCCGGCGATCACGCGCAAGCCGCCGTGCTGATCGTGGTCAACCCCAACAACCCCGACGGCCGCATTGTCCCCCGCCGCGACCTGCTGGCCATCGCCGACCGCCGCGCCGCCCACGGCCGTTTGACCATAGTCGACGAGGCCTTCGCCGACGTGGTCCCCGACGCGAGCATCGCCGACGCCGCCGGCCTGCCGGGTCTGGTCATCCTGCGGTCGTTCGGCAAGGTCTTCGGCCTGGCCGGCCTGCGCCTGGGCTTCGCGCTTGCCCCCCCAGCGCCGGCACAACGCCTGCGCGAGGCCCTGGGCCCTTGGCCCGTCAGTGGCCCGGCGCTGGCCATCGGCGCCCTGGCCCTGGCAGACGCCCGCTGGATCGCCGCCATGCGCACCCAGCTGGCCGCCGAGGCCGCCCAGCTTGACTCCGTCCTTGCGGCCGCCGGCCTGACGATCATCGGCGGCACCCCCCTCTTCCGCCTGATCGCGACGGCCGAGGCCCAGGCCCTCCACGCCCGCCTCGCCCGCCGCCACATCCTCACCCGGCCGTTCGACTACCGCCCGGACTGGCTGCGGCTGGGGTTGCCGGGGAATACCGGCCGTCTGGGGCGGTTGGCGGAGGGTCTGGGCAGCTGATAGCTGACGTCCGCCGTCAATGTGCATGAACCATGTGACGACGCGGAAATACCTCGGCGTGTTTGAGAGCCTGTTCCTGGTCCGGACCATCCAGCCCTGGTTCACCAACATGCTTTCGCGGCTGACGAAGACGCCGAAGCTGCATTTCGTCGATTCCGGACTGTTGTCAGCGCTGCTCGACCTCTCGCCCGAGCGCCTGCGTGTCGACCGCAAGCCGCTTGGGGCAGTGCTGGAAACCTTCGTTCTGGGCGAGGTCCTGAAACTGGCAAGCTGGTCCGACGACCACTTCGAGGTTTCCCATTTCCGTGACAAGGACGGCAACGAGGTCGATATCGTCATCGAGAACCGCCGTGGGCAGGTCGTCGGTATCGAGGTGAAAGCCGCCGCCACCGTGACGGCTGCGGATTTCGGTGGCCTGCGCCGACTGGCCCAGGCCTGCGGCGAGCGATTTGCGCTGGGTCTCGTTCTGCACGACCACGGCCACACGGTGCCGTTCGGCGACCGTCTGTTCGCCAGCCCGATTTCGGCCCTGTGGGGCTGATTCCGGCCGCTTTCAATCGGTCGGACCCAATCGCAAATCGGCGGTCCGGCACAGATTTCCTCCGACTTCGGCACATTGTGTAGTGACGAAACCAGGATCACCATGCGTGCCCCTTGCGGACCTTCCCCCCGCGCGTCCCCCCAACACACAAGAACAGGAGAGCGGTGCATGACGATCACCATGATGGGGTTGGATGTCCTGTCGTTCATGCGGCAGTACCGGGTGCAGCTGGCCTACGCCAAACGCAGCGGGGAGACCGCGCCGATCGACGACTGCGCCGCCGGGCCGCATGCCAAGACCCTGCACTTCCCCGAAGGCACCCGCTTCACCATGGCGATCACGTCGGCGGGCACCGATGCCACCGTCACCATCCAGCGGCCGACCAATACGGCGGAAACCTTCGTGCGCTACCTGCCGTGGCAACCCGACCGCTGCACCTATATGCGCATCGACAATGCCGCCAAGATCGCCTTCACCGGGCCGCTGACCGGCTGCAACATCTATGTCGCGGGGTCGAGGACCAACCCGGTGCTGTTCCACACCAATTCCAACACCAACGCCGACGACGCGGTGGCCAACAACACCGCCAAGCAGCTGATGACCCAGAACCTGCTGGCGGCCAATGTCTGCGGCATCCCCAACAACACCCTGATCGGCGGCCGGCTGGAACGGAAGAGCTATTCCGGCGACTATTACGGCTTCGTCTTCGGGCTGAAGGAAGGCACCGACTGGCGGTTCTACTTCAACGGCGTCGGTGCCGGCATCAGCAAGCTCAGCCGCATCTTTTAAGCCCCCCCAAATGCAGGCCGGGGTCCGGTCGCCGGTCGCGGACGGCGTCACGGACACCCCACGTCTATAAGAATTATCGGGACGCACGCACAAGACACGTTCCGGTTTTGATCGCCCGCCCCACTCTCGACACACTGTCTTGAAACCATAGGCCACTCGCCTTTCCGCCCCGTCGCCGGGGACGGAAAGCTTGCCCGGGTATCGGAGGTTGGGCCACGCGGCCCGCGAGGGAGGCTTCCGTCGGACAACCGGACAAGGATGGCGATCATGGCCAAGGCGAAACAGCAGACCGACAGGGGCGCGGGCGACACGACGGCTGAGCCGGCGGGCCACTGCACGTTGCCCAGGATCCCGCCGCGCAGCTTCAGCGTGCCGATGCTTCCCGATCGCGAGCGGCTGATCCTCGTCGCGGACCGCAAGTGGGTCAACCAGACGGTCCTGCACTATCATTTCCTGGTCGAGCCGGCCCTGTGGCGCGGTTCGGACGACGACAAGCAGGCGGTGCGCGACGCGTTCCGCACCTGGAAGGAGTTGCCGATCGGCCTGGACTTCGCCGAAGTCACCGATGCCCGCGAGGCGGAGATCCGCATCGGCTTCCACCAGGGCGACGGGTCATGGTCCTATGTCGGGCGCGACGCCATCGACCTGGCGCCCGATCCGGCGGAGCGGACGATGAATTTCGGCTGGTCGTTGACGACCCCCTACGGCCGCGACACCGCCCTGCACGAGATCGGCCATGCGCTGGGATTCCCCCACGAGCACCAGAACCCGAATGCCGGCATCGTGTGGAACGAAGACGCCGTCTACCGCTATTTCGCCGGGTACCCGAACTATTGGGACCCCGCCACGACGCAGTGGAACGTCCTGCGCAAGCTGTCGGCGGCGGAAGTCACCGGGTCGGACTGGGACCGCGATTCGATCATGCACTACCAGTTCGAGGCCGGGCTGATCCTCACGCCGCCGGAATTCCGGGACCGCCCCCTGATCCCGGCGCCGGGATTGTCGCCGACGGACATCGAGACGGCGAAGGGGTTCTACCCCGCGCCGGCGGCGGCGATCCTGCCGGAGCTGCGCCCCTATGAAGCGCACCGCATCCGCCTGGATCCCGGACAGCAGGTCGACTTCGAAATCCGCCCGACCTTCAGCCGCACCTATACCATCCAGACCTTCGGGCGCATGGATACGGTCATGGTGCTGTTCGAGGAAATCGACGGCGAGCCGGCCTATGTCGACGGTGACGACGACAGCGGCTTCGACCTCAACGCCCGGCTGGAGCACCGCCTGTTCAAGGGTCGCCGCTATTTCCTGCGCCTGCGCCTCTACTATGCCGAGGCGGCGGGCGAAGGTGCGCTGATGATGTACTGATCCCGGACCCTGCGCGGCGCCCCACCACCGGGGCGCCGCGACCGTGGCCGCCCCCAGGACGGTCGCCACCTGCGCGCCTTCGCGCCGGATTGACGGCCCTGCCGGCCCCCCCCTATGGTGGCTGCCGTGATCCATGCGCCGGTTTCCCCTGAGACCCGGGACAGGGCCTTCGGGGAAGCCAACAGGGAACGCGGTGACGTTCGGGTATCCGGGCGGAGTCCGCGGCTGCCCCCGCAACTGTGAGCGGAGAGGCCGGCCCCATCCCTTGCCACTGGCCCGTCGGGGCTGGGAAGGCGGGGCCCCGGCCCGTGACCCGCAAGCCAGGAGACCTGCCGGCGCGGGGACCATCGACTGACAGGCCGCCGGGCGGGGTGTACCGGGGGCGGGTCGCCGCTGCCGGCCTGGCGGATCCGCCCCCCTCCACACTCTGCGACCCACGGCGCCGATAGGGGGGACGACGTTTGGCCACGCACGGTCAAGGCTCAGAAGGCCGCATCACCCTGGTGCTGGGCGGTGCCCGCTCGGGCAAGAGCCGCCGTGCGGAGGAGCTGGTGGCGGCCATGGGCGGCCAGCCCGTCTATCTGGCTACGGCCGCCGCCGGCGATGCCGAGATGGCCGCGCGCATCGCCCACCACCGCGCCCGCCGCGGCCACCACTGGCACACCGTCGAAGAGCCGCTGGAACTGCCTGCCGCCCTGGCCCGCCACGCCACGCCGCAAGCGGCCGTGCTGGTCGACTGCCTGACCTTGTGGCTCAGCAACCTCTATGGCGCCGGGCGTGACGTGCTGGATGCAACCAACGCGCTGATCCAGGCCCTCCACACCGCCCAAGGCCCCGTCGTGCTGGTCAGCAACGAGGTCGGCCTGGGCATCGTGCCCGACAACGCGCTGGCCCGGCGCTTCCGCGACGACGCCGGCCGGCTGAACCAGGCGGTGGCAGAGATTGCCACCCATGTCGTCTTCGTCGCCGCCGGGTTGTCCCTGACCCTCAAGCCCGCATCCTGACCGGAGCCCCCATGCGCAGCCTCGCCAAGATCCCCGCCACCGTGATCACCGGCTTCCTCGGCGCCGGCAAGACGACGCTGATCCGCCACCTGCTGCGCACGGCCGGCGGGCGGCGCCTGGCGCTGGTGATCAACGAGTTCGGCGATATCGGCGTTGACGGTGAGATCCTGCGCGCGTGCGAGGAGGAGGCGTGCCACCCCGGCGACATCGTCGAACTGGCGAACGGCTGCCTGTGCTGCACCGTGGCCGACGACTTCCTGCCCACCATCGAGACGCTGCTGGGCCGCGAACCCCCGCCGGACCACATCATCATCGAGACCAGCGGCCTTGCCCTGCCCAAGCCGCTGGTCAAGGCATTTTCCTGGCCCGAGGTGCGCACGCGCGTCACCGTCGACGGCGTGATCACCGTGATCGACGGTGCGGCCACCGCGGCCGGGCTGTTTGCCGCCGACCCGCAGGCCGTGGCGGATGAACGCGCGGCCGACCCGTCCATCGATCATGACGACCCGCTGGAGGAGCTGTTCGTCGACCAGCTGCAATGCGCCGACCTGGTGATCCTGAACAAGACCGACCTTCTGGACGAAGCGGCATTGGCCGATGCGATGCGCCATATGGCCCCGCACCTGCGCGACGGGGTGAAGGTGCTGCGCACGACCCACGGCGGTATCGATGCGGGCGTGCTGCTGGGCCTGGCCGCAGCGGCGGAGGACGACCTGGCGACGCGCCCGTCCGTCCACGATGCGGAGGGCGAGCACGACCACGACGACTTCGCCAGCTTCCACGTCGACCTGGGCCATTTCCCCAGCCCGAACGCGCTGATGCAACTGCTGCGGCCGGTCCTGGCCGCGCCGGAGGTGCTGCGGCTGAAGGGCTTCGCCGCCATCGCCGGCAAGCCCATGCGGCTGGCCGTCCAGGCGGTGGGCCAGCGGCTTGAGACCTATTTCGACCGGCCGTGGACGGCGGATGAACGGCCGGCCACGCGCCTGGTGGTTATCGGCGGGCGCGACATGGACGAACCGGCGATCCGCGCCGCGCTGGCCGGCGCGTAAGGACCCCCGTCCGTGCACCTGCTCGCCGCCAAGCCGGGCACCATCCTCGACGGATCGGAAGCGGTCGACCTGGGCCAAAGCCCGGCCGACATCGTCGTGCTGTCGGCGGCGGATACCGAGCTGGCGGCCCTGAGTGCCGCCCATCGCCAGCGCGGGGCCGACGCACCCACGCTGCGCCTGGCCAACCTGATGCAGCTGGGCCACAACCTGTCGGTCGACGCCTATGTGGAGGCCGTCATTGCCCGGGCGCGGCTGGTGGTCGTTCGCCTGCTGGGCGGCGCCGGCTATTGGCCCTATGGGGCGGAACAGGTGGCCGCCGTGGCCCGCGACCGCGGCATCGCCCTGGCCATCGTGCCCGGCGACGACCGCCCGGACCCGGAGCTGGCGGACCTGTCGACCCTGCCCTTCGAAGCCTGCCACCGGCTGTGGCAATACTGCGTGCATGGCGGGCCGGACAACTACGCGGGTTTCCTGGCCTATGCCGCCGACCTGATCGGCTGCGACACGGACTGGGCGGAGCCGGTGCCGCTGCCGCGCGCCGGCCTCTACCGACCGGGGGCGGAGCGTTCGGACCTGGCGGGCATCCGCGCCGGCTGGACCGAAGGGGCTCCCGTCGCGGGGCTGGTGTTCTACCGCGCGCTGATGCAGGGCGGCGCCCTGGCGCCGGTGGATGCATTGGTGACGGCGCTTGGCAAGGCGGGGCTCAATGCCCTGCCCATCTATGTCACCAGCCTCAAGGACCCCGCGGCCGCAGCCCTGGTCGACGAGCTTTGCCGCAGCCTGGAACCGGCGGTGATGCTGAATGCCACCGGCTTCGCACTGGCCACGCCGGGTGCGAAGGACGTCTTCGACCCCTTCGCCGCAGCCGATTGCCCGGTCTTGCAGGTGGTCTTCTCCGGCGGCGACGAGACCGCCTGGGCGGAGGGCACGCGGGGCCTGGCGCCGCGCGACCTGGCCATGAACATCGCCCTGCCGGAGGTCGACGGGCGCGTGATCACCCGCGCGGTGTCGTTCAAGGCCGAAGCCCGCTTCGACCCGGCCACGCAGGCGCGCATCGCCACCTATCGCCCCGTCGCCGACCGCGTGCGCTTCGTTGCCGAGCTGGCCGCCGCCTGGGCGCGGCTGCGCCGGTGTCCGGCCGCCGAACGCCGGGTTGCGATCGTACTGGCCAACTACCCCAACCGCGACGGGCGGCTGGGCAACGGCGTCGGCCTGGACACGCCGGCCAGCGTCGTCGGCGTCCTGCGGGCGATGGCCGCGGCCGGCTATCGCGTCGCCGGCATCCCCGCCGACGGCAACACGCTGATGCGGCGCCTTGGCACCGGCCCCACCAACGCGCTGGCGGGCCGCGATGCGCGAACCGGCGGGGCAGCGCTGCCGCTTGCCGACTACCGCGCCTTTTTCGAGAACCTGCCGGCGACGGTGCGCAGGGCCGTCGGCGACCGCTGGGGCGCACCGGAGGCCGACCCCTTCGTCGCCGACGGTGCCTTCCGGCTGAGCACGCTCGCGCTGGGCAATGTCGTCGTCGCGGTCCAGCCGGCGCGCGGCTACAACATCGACCCCAAGTCCAGCTATCACGACCCCGACCTGCCGCCGCCGCACGGCTATCTGGCCTTCCATGCCTGGGTCCGGCGGCACTTCGGCGCCCATGCCGTCGTCCATATGGGCAAGCACGGCAACCTGGAATGGCTGCCCGGCAAGGCGGTGGCGTTGTCGGAGACCTGCTTTCCGGAGGTCGCCCTGGGGCCGCTGCCCAATCTCTATCCCTTCATCGTCAACGATCCCGGCGAGGGCACCCAAGCCAAGCGACGCACCGCCGCCGTCATCGTCGACCACCTGACCCCGCCGCTGACCCGCGCCGAAAGCTATGGCCCCTTGCGCGACCTGGAACTGCTGGTCGACGAGTACTACGAGGCCGCCGGCGTCGACCCGCGGCGGCTGAAGCTGCTGCGCGGCCAGATCCTGGAGCTGGCGCAGTCGGCCGGCCTTGCCGCCGATTGCGGCATCGTCGACGACGATGCGCCGGACGAGGCGCTCTCGAAGCTGGACAACCACCTGTGCGAGCTGAAGGAACTGCAGATCCGCGACGGCCTGCACATCTTCGGCCAGGTGCCCGCAGGCATGCAGCGCACCGACCTGCTGGTGGCCCTCACCCGCGTGCCGCGGGGCGCCGGCCAGGGTGGCGACGCCTCGCTGATCCGATCCCTGGCCGCCGATCTCGGCCTTGCCGGCTTCGACCCGCTGGACTGCCGGCTGGGCGACCGGTGGACCGGACCGCAACCGCCGGCCCTGGCCGGCGGCGCCGCCTGGCGGACCAACGGCGACACCGTGGAGCGGCTGGAATGCCTGGCCCAGGCGCTGGTGGCCGGCCAGCGACGGCCGGAGGAACGCTGGTCCCGCACACGGGCGGTGCTCGCCGCCATCGGCGAAACCGTTGCCCCGGCGCTTGATGCCTCCGGCGATGCGGAGTTCGCCGGGCTGCTGGCCGGCCTCGATGGGCGCTTCGTCGCCCCCGGTTCCTCCGGCGCGCCGACGCGCGGGCGGCTGGACGTGCTGCCCACCGGCCGCAATTTCTATTCCGTCGACAGCCGCACCGTGCCGACGCCGGCGGCCTGGCAGCTGGGCTGGCGCTCGGCCGCACTGCTGCTCGACCGCCACCGGCAAGAGGAAGGCGACTGGCCCCGGCGCCTGGCGCTCAGCGCCTGGGGCACGGCCAATATGCGCACGGGCGGCGACGACGTCGCCCAGGCGCTGGCGCTGCTGGGTGTGCAGCCGGTGTGGGACACCGCCTCGCGCCGCGTCACCGGGTTCGAGATCATGCCGCTTGCGGTGCTGGACCGGCCGCGCGTCGACGTCACCTTCCGCGTCTCCGGCTTCTTCCGCGACGCCTTCCCGTCGCAGATCGACCTGTTGGACAGTGCAGTGCGCGCCGTCGCCGCCTTGGACGAACCGCCGGACATGAACCCGCTGGCCGACCAGGTGCGCGCCGATACCGCATCGCTGACCGCGGAAGGTGCCGATCCCGCGGCCGCGCGCAAGCGCGCCGGCCACCGCATCTTCGGTTCCAAGCCCGGGGCCTACGGGGCCGGGTTGCAGGCGCTGATCGACGAGCGCGGGTGGGAAACGGCGGACGACCTCGCCCGCGCCTATCTCGCCTGGGGCGGCTATGCCTATGGCGACGGGGCCGAAGGTGCCGCGGAACACCACCTGTTCGCCCAGCGCCTGGCCCGTGTCCAGGTGGTCGTGCACAACCAGGACAACCGCGAACACGACCTGTTGGACAGCGACGACTATTACCAGTTCGAAGGCGGGCTGGCGGCCAGCGTCCACCACCTGTCCGGCGAGCGGCCCACCATCTACCACACCGATCACAGCCGCCCCGAACGCCCCGTCATTCGCAGCCTGCGCGAGGAAATCGCCCGCACCGTGCGCGGCCGCGTCGTCAACCCGAAATGGATCCGGGGCGTCATGCGCCACGGCTACAAGGGCGCGTTCGAGATGGCGGCGACGGTCGACTATCTGTTCGCCTTTGCCGCGACCACCGGGGCCGTCGCCGACCACCATTTCGATGCCGTCTACGACGCCTATGTCGGCGACGGCACGGTGCGGCAGTTCCTGCTGGACAACAACCCGGCCGCCGCCGCGGAAATCGCCGACCGCCTGATGGAAGCGCAGGACCGCGGCCTGTGGCGCCCCCATGCCAACATCGCCTACCATGACCTGGTCGGCCTGAGAGAGGAAGGACGCGCACGATGAGCGAGCAGCCCGCCGAGGACGCCACCCCCGAGGCCGAGCTCGACCGGCGCCATGCCGAGAAGATGGCCAAGAAGAAGGCCGCCCGCGACAAGATCATCGCCACCAAGACGATCGAAAAGGGCCTGCTGATCGTCCACACGGGCAAGGGCAAGGGCAAGTCGACGGCCGCCTTCGGCATGGTCTGCCGCGCCATCGGCCACGGCATGCGCGTCGGCATCGTCCAATTCGTCAAGGGCAGGTGGGAAACGGGCGAGCGTGCCGTGCTCGACAAGTTTCCGGAACTGGTCAGCCTCCATACCATGGGCGAAGGCTTCACCTGGGAAACCCAGGACCGCCAGCGCGACATCGCCGCCGCCCGCGCCGCGTGGGAGCGCGCGAAGGCACTGATCGCCGATCCGGCCTATCGCCTGGTGCTGCTGGACGAGCTGAACATCGTGCTGCGCTATGGCTATCTGCCGCTGGATGAGGTGGTGGAAGCGCTGGCGGCACGTGCGCCCATGACCCACGTCATCGTGACCGGCCGCAACGCCGCCGAAGCGCTGCTGGAAGCCGCCGACCTCGTCACCGAGATGACCATGGTCAAGCATCCCTTCCGCAGCGGCGTGAAGGCGCAGGCAGGCATCGAGTTCTGATCAGGCACCTAACCGGATGTCGGGAATGAAGCGGCGCACACCCGCGGTGATGGTTCAGGGCACCGGATCGGACGTCGGCAAATCCCTGCTGGTCGCCGGAATGGCGCGGGCCTTTGCCCGACGCGGCCTCAAGGTGCGGCCGTTCAAGCCGCAGAACATGTCCAACAATGCCGCCGTCACCATCGACGGCGGCGAAATCGGCCGGGCGCAGGCCTTGCAGGCGCGGGCATCCGGTGTCGACCCGATCACCGACATGAACCCGGTGCTGCTGAAGCCGGAGACCGAGGTCGGCGCGCAGGTGGTCGTCCAGGGCCGCCGCGTCGCCACCTTGCAGGCCCGCGACTATGCCGCCTTCAAGCCGGGCCTGATGGGCGCCGTGCTGGACAGCTATCATCGCCTGGCCGCCCAGGCCGACCTGATGCTGGTGGAGGGTGCCGGCAGCCCGGCGGAGGTCAACCTGCGTGCCGGCGACATCGCCAATATGGGCTTCGCCGAGGCCGCGGACCTTCCGGTGATCCTGGCCGCCGACATCGACCGTGGCGGCGTGATCGCCAGCCTGGTCGGCACCTGGGCGGTAATCCCCGAGGCCGAGCGCCGGCGTATCCGCGCCTATGTCATCAACAAGTTCCGCGGCGACGTGCGCCTGTTCGACAGCGGCCTGACGATCATCACCGACCACACCGGCTGGCAGAGCCTGGGCGTCGTGCCCCACTGGCCCCAGGCGCGGTGCCTGCCGGCCGAAGATGCCGTGGCGCTCAGCCACCTGGACCCATCGCCCGATCGGCCGATCCGCATCGCCGTGCCCGTGTTCTCGCGCATCGCCAATTTCGACGACCTCGACCCGCTGCGGCTGGAACCCGATGTAGCCGTCGCCATGGTTCCGGCCGGACAGCCGCTGCCCGGCGACGCCGACCTGATCATCCTGCCCGGTTCGAAATCCACGATCGGCGACCTTGCGTTCTTCCGCAGCCAGGGCTGGGACATCGACCTTGCCGCCCATGTCCGGCGCGGCGGCCATGTGCTGGGCCTGTGCGGCGGCTATCAGATGATGGGGTGCCGGCTCGACGACCCCGACGGCATCGAAGGCCTGCCCGGCGCCGTCGAAGGCCTCGGGCTTCTGGACGCCGCGACGACACTGACGGCCGACAAGACGCTGGTCGAGGTCGCCGGCCGCCATATCGCCAGCGGACAGGCCGTCCGCGGCTATGAGATGCATGTCGGCCGCACGACCGGGCCGGCACTGGCCCGCCCGCTGCTGGACCTCGCCGGCCGGCCGGAGGGCGCACAGTCGCCCGACGGCCGCATCGCCGGCTGCTATATCCACGGTATGTTCGCCGCCGACGGCTTCCGCCATGCGTTCCTGGCCGCATTGAAGCCGCGCGCCGATGGCGGCGTCGCCTATGACGCCACCATCGACGCCACACTCGACGCGCTGGCCCGGCACCTGGAAACGCACATGGACCTGGACAGCGTGTTGGCCATCGCCGGCTACAGGTAGGTCGCCACCGCCGCCAATCCCGCAGTCATCGCCGTCAACAGCGTCGCCACCGCCATCAGCCTGGCGGCGGCCTGGATGTCCCCGGCCCCGGCATCCTGCCGTCCGCCGGCATTCATCCAGTGGTCGTCGACCACCTGTCCGCCATAGCGGCGCGGGCCGGCCAGCGCCAGCCCCAGCGCACCGGCCATCGCCGCCTCCGGCCAGCCGGCGTTCGGGGATCGGTGGCGGCCGGCATCGCGCAGCATCGCCCGCACGGCCCCCCTCCCCGACGCCCCCGGCCGCAGGGCCGCGGCCAGTGCCACCAGCAGTCCGGCCAGCCGTGCCGGGACCAGATTGACCAGATCGTCGAAGCGGGCCGCCGCCCAGCCGAACTGCCGGTATCTCGGGCTTCTGTGCCCGATCATGCTGTCGGCGGTGTTGACCGCCTTGTAGGCGACGATGCCCGGCAGCCCCCCGACCAGATACCAGAAGGCCGGGGCGATCACGCCGTCGGAGAAGTTCTCCGCACAGCTCTCGATCGCCGCCCGCGCCACCCCGCCCGCATCCAGGCTGTCCGGATCGCGCCCGACGATGCGCGCCACCGCCGCCCGTCCCCCGGCCAGGCCGCCTGTCCGCAACCCCGCGGCCACCGCCGCCACGTGGTCGTACAGGCTGCGCCCCGCCAGCAGGATCGCGACGACCACCGCTTCGATCACCGCCCCCACGGGCATCAGCTGCGCGACCGTCCCCAGCAGCCAGCCGGCCGCGATACTCGCGGACAGCAGGCAGACCAGGCAGGCGATGCCGGCCGCGCGGCGCCGTGCGCCACCCCATCCTTCGCGGTTCAATCCACGATCCAGCAGGCCAACCAGACGCCCGAGCAGGACGATGGGATGTGGCACCCGGCGCCACAGCCATCCCGGCTCCCCGGCCAGCGCGTCGATCAGGATCGCCGCGGCCAGTACGGCGAAGGAGCCGGGCCAAGGCGCAACAGTCCAGGAAATCATGCCGATCGCCGGTACAGCGGAATGGTCCGGCACCATTCGCCCGATCCGTCTGCGGTGGCAAGCCCTGCGCGCTCAGCGGCAGGCGGGGCCGTTCCCGGGGTGCGGCGACATGGGGACGGCGCCGACGGCGCTCGCGTCCCAACGCAAAGGGCCCATCGGGAGGCGTCCAGGCGAGCGTCCGGGTCTGCGAATCCGCCAAACCGGTCACGGGATGCCGCGTTCCCACGGCCGGCGCCCAACTGTGGCCATGCTCTTGCCGCTGAGTGGCGCGCACGAACAGCAGGAGGATACCCGATGCTGATCCGAACCCCGGGACGTCTGGGTGCCGCAGCGGCGATCGCCGTTCTCACCCTGACGGTGCCTGCCGCCGCCCAGCCGCTGGAGCGCGACGACCTGATCGGCACCTGGGGCCTGGGAGGCCGCTGCGACAGCGGCTGGGGCCTGGGGCTGGGCCCCGATGGCGAGGCCTGGTACGACGAATGGGGCCAGGGCCTCTGGATCGTCCGCGACGGCGCCATCGCCATGATCCTGCAGGAACGCGAGATGGGTGCGGACACGGTGCTGGACGTGCGGCCGCTGACGATCGTCATCGAATCCGTCGCGCATGACGGATTCACGGGACGTATCGTCGAGGACGGTCAAGCCGTCACTGCCATCCGGTGCCAATGATTGCCGGGCGCCGGAACGGCGACGGGGAGGTTGACATGCGTATTCGGGTCCTCCCGACCCTTCTTGCGATGCTGAGTGCGCTGTTTCCGGCGGCGGCATATGCGGACGGGCCGGCGCCGGTCGAGATCCCATCCGTGCGGGTGCCGCAGGTCGACATACCGGGTGCCGAGGTACCGATCGTCGACGTGCCCGGGACGGAGCTTCCCATCATCGACGCCCCGGGGATCACCGTCCCCGGGATCGAGGTTCGCGAGGGGGAGGGTATCGCCCTCATCCGGATGGCCGGCGACGTCCTGTTCGACTTCGACAAATCCGACATCCGGCCGGACGCCGCGACCGCCTTGAACGAGGTGCTGGCGCTGATCGGGTCGCGCTATCCGGATGCCGACTTCACCATCCACGGCCATACCGACGCCATGGGCTCGCACAGCTACAACATGCGCCTGTCGCAGGCGCGATCGGAGGCCGTGCGGGACTGGCTGATTGCCAACGGCGTGGCAGCCGACCGGATGTCCATCCAGGCGCATGGCGAGTCGCGCCCCATCGCGCCCAATGCCAATGCCGACGGGTCCGACAACCCGGCCGGACGGGCACTCAACCGCCGGGTCGAGATTGCGGTCGCGCTGCCGGGCGACCGATGACGGCTCTGCCCGCCGGCCGCGGACGGCCTGCCCCGCGTCGGCATCGGGACGTCGGATTTCAAGCACCACGAAACGCGGACCGGACCTGTCCGCTTGGCCAGAGGTCGCTGATGCAAGCATCGGGTGGCGGATGTATGGTCGCGGCCTCGCTTCAACGGGGGACGTACATGACCATCAGGGTCGCAGGGCTGATCGCTGTCGGTTTGCTGGCCGCAGGTGCTGAAACGGTGCTCACCACCGGCCGTACGGCGGCCCAGGGCCTAAGCACGCCCGAGGCGGCGGCCCAGGCCTTCTATGCCGCGGTCGAAGCACTGCCGGTCCGCGGCGTGCCGGATGCCGCAGGGCTGGCGATGCTGCAGCCGCTGATCTCCGACGACCTGGCGGGCCGGCTTGCCGCAGCGGAGGAAGCCGAAGCGACCCATGCCATCGCCTCCAACGGCGAAGCACCGCCGCTGTTCGAAGGCGACGTGTTCAGCTCGCTGTTCGAAGGGGCCACGTCCTACCAGATCGATACCTGTACCGAGACCGGGGCTGAGGCGAACTGCACCGTATCGCTCAACCGAACCGACCTGAGCGGCACCACCGACTGGAGCGACACGGTCGTGCTGGTGAAGGTCGACGAGGCCTGGAAGGTCAACAACATCGTCTATGGCGGCGACTGGGAATTCGCCACCACCGGCACGCTGGGCGAGCTGCTGGACGGGCTGAGCGCCAGCACCGACTAGCCGGACGCCGCACCTGCCCTATGGGCGTGCCGGCAGGGACAGCACCCAGCGCTGCAACCCGGGGGTATCGGCGATCTCACCGTCCCACGGGATATCGGGTTCGACGGCGCCGCCACCACCGGCCCGGCTGAGGAACGCCTTGGTCGAGACCGACACCCAGGCCCAGCCGCCGGGCAGCGCCACCTCGCGGATCTCGCCGTAGAGACCGTGGGCACGCGTCGGCCAGCCGACCAGCGTGACGTCGTCGATCGCCTGCAACAGGTCGACGAACAGCAGGGCCGAACTGAAGACGCGGCCGTCGATGACGACGATGACCTGGCCGTCGTGGGCCGAGGGCGGCGGGTCCGTACGCACCGGCTTCGACGGCCGGCCCAGGTCGGCCAAGGGCTGGCCTGCCGCCAAGGCTGCATCGATGCCGGCGATCAGGGTGTCGAGATAGCGCGCCAAGCCGGGGTCGTCGGGCCGGGTCGTGCCCAGCGCGTCGCGGAACTGCTGGAAATGCGCGCGGTTGCCCGGCGAGGCGCGAACGGCGTCGGGGATGCCCGAATAGAGCCGCTGCTCGCCCCAGGCCACCAGGGGCTCGCCATAGAGGGCCACGGCAAAGCCGCGGGCCAGGAACGAGTTGCCGCCGGCGTTGCCGCGCAGGTCGAAGACGATCCGGGCGCCGGCCGGTGCCTGTGCCACCATCGCCCTCAGGTCGTCCATGGCCTGTACCGCCGGTCCGCTCGGCTCCAGCGTCGGCAGCGAGATCCACAGCGTGTCGTCGGCGATCCAGAGCCCTCCCAACGGCGGCGGGTCGCCGAACCCGGCCGCCGCCAGGAAGGGCTGCACCGCTGCAAACCGCACGGGCCGCCAGTGCAATGCGATCTCCTCCACCCCGGCGGCGGTCAGGAAACGGCAGCTGGGCGGCCGCCGGAAGTCAAGCTGGCCCTGGTCAAGGAACATCAGCGGCACCGCACGCACCCAGTCCGCCGCCAGCGACGCGTCGCCCTGGAACCGCAGGGCATTGGCAACGGCCAGCCCGCCGGCATCGTCGCCGCCGCAACCCAGCAGCCGCAGACCGGTGCCCGGCGCACCGGTCTCCAGGCTGGCGCCGACAAGGATGTCGCCGCCACGATAGGCCGCCACGAACCCGGGATAGAGCGTCGCGCCGCGATGGACGCCCGCCCATTGCGGGTTCTGCCGGTTGCCCCAGACGCTCAGATGGGCGTCAGGCAGGGCATTCGCGTATTCGATCAGCAGATAGAGGTACTGGGTGATGTCGGCCACGCGGCCGGCCCGTGCGAGGGCCGAGTCCAGCCCCCCGTCCAGCCGTCGGCGGAAGTCCGGGTCGATGACGGGACCCGGATGGTCGCGGTCCAGTACGTCATGGATGGCCTGCAGGTCCTGGCGTGCCAGTGCCGGCCAGTCCGGCTCCTGCCCCGCTGCGGGACCGATGCCGCAGGCGATGGCCAGAAGGGCTGCCCCCCAATATCGTCGCATCACCTACTGGTCCCTCAAGCACGCGGGCGGCCTATTGCGCGCGCGTCAAGACAAGCCGGCAGTCCGGGTGGTTCAGCTGCTGCTGCACGCACAGCGCATGCGTCAACACCAGCGTTTGCGGGTCGGGCATCTCATAGTACCACAGCTCCCCAGGCGGTAGCTGGCCCTGGTTGCCGCCCCCGGTGGCGTAGTGCTGGCGTACCTCCAGCCGCAGCAACGGCCCGTCGGTGAACCAGTCGCCGGCGATCCAGTCAAAGCCGCCCGAATATCCCACCTGCATGGCGAAGGACTTCTGGAATTGCCCCGAGGGCATGAACGTGTACTGGACCTGGACGGCGACCCCGGTGTTGGGGTCGACACCCTGCCCGACCCAGGCACCGACCATCGGCCCCGGTTGCGCCTGGGCCATCAGGCTGAGCAGCAGAATACTCCCTGCCGCGGCAATGCCGGTGAGTATGCGCTTCATCATGACAATACTCCTTCAGCCTGCGGAATGATCAAATCCGAAGGGATCACGGCCTGATCGCGCCACACGCTATTTCTAACCATAGTCTTTTGACCATTTTGCGAGCTGTCCGATGGATGCAGGGCCTTATGTTTGGACATTCTGAGCCTTCTTGGAATTCGACAAATGACAGCCTGCCGGAATTGGCCGCTGCATCGGCCCACCCTCCCGCCACTTTGCCGGTACGGGAGACCTTTTCAGACGGCGGCACATCCGCCACACTGCGGCCCGCGCACACCCGGGACACCGCCTCGGTGACGGGAGCCATCCGGCGGCCTTCGCGGCCGCGGGATGGGCGGGCGGATCTTGACGAAGCCCGCGCTGCCGCCATCACCGGCTTGCCGGCACCCGCAGGGGGCCGGCGGGACCCGGGGCGTGCGCCGAACGTGGATCAGGGAGGTCCCGCATGGGCGACCGCTTCGGGGTGATGATCTGTGGCCATGGCAGCCGCGATCCCCTCGCCGTCAAGGAATTCGCCGTCCTGTCGCAGAAGCTGACGGGCCGCTTCGGCGACTGGCCGGTGGACTACGGCTATCTGGAATTCGCCACGCCGATCATCCGCGACGGGCTGGATCGCCTGCGCGAGCGCAAGGTCGACAACGTTCTGGCGGTGCCGGGCATGCTGTTCGCGGCAGGCCACGCCAAGAACGACATCCCATCGGTGCTGAACACCTATCAGGCCGGCCACGACGGCCTGACCATCCGCTATGGCCGCGAGCTGGGGATCGACACGCGCATGGTGCGCGCCGCGGGCGAGCGGGTGGAACAGGCCGCCGCACAGGCCGGCAGCCACATCCCGCGCCATGACACCGTGCTGGTGGTGGTGGGGCGCGGGGCCTCGGACCCCGATGCCAACTCCAACGTCGCCAAGGTGATGCGGCTGTTGTGGGAGGGCATGGGCTTCGGCTGGGGCGAGACCGCCTATTCCGGCGTGACCTTCCCGCTGGTGGAACCGGCGCTGGAACGGGTGGCCCGGCTGGGCTTCCGCCGCGTCATCGTCTTCCCGTATTTCCTGTTCACCGGCATCCTGGTGCAGCGGATCTACGACCACACCGACCGGGTCGCCGCGCGCCACCCGGACATCGAATTCGTCAAGGCCCCCTACCTGAACGACCACCCGCTGGTGCTGGACACCATGGTGGCCCGCGTGCACGAGATCCTGGACGGCACCGGCAACATGAACTGCCAGCTGTGCAAGTACCGCGAACAGGTGCTGGGCTTCGAAGCCGAGGTCGGGCTGGCACAGGAAAGCCACCACCACCACGTCGAAGGCATCGGCACCGGCCACGGACACGGCCACGATCATCACCACCATGATCATGACCACCATGATCATGACCACCACGATCATGACCATGATCATCATGGCCACGACCATCATCATGGCCACGAGCATGGGCATGACCACGACCACGGCCACGGCCATCACCACCCCTACCCGCATGCGGACCACCCGCTGGGGCCGAGGAGCCTGCGCACGGAGGTCGCCGATTGACCGCGATGGAGTATCTGCGCGAGCCTCACGCCATCTCGCGCATGTCCAGCGAGATCATTCGGCGCGAAGCCGACCTGTCCCACCTGCCGCCGGACCTGGCGCCGCTGGCGGTGCGGCTGATCCACAGCTGCGGCATGGTCGACATTGCCGGCGCTCTGGCCTTCGACCCCCGCGTGGGCGTGGCCGGCCGGGCCGCATTGGACGCCGGGGCGCCGATCCTGGTGGACAGCCGCATGGTCGGGTCCGGCATCACGCGGGCCTTCCTGCCCCGGGGCAATGCCGTCATCTGCCGGCTGGATGACGACCGGGTGGCCGACCTTGCCCGGGTCAACGCCACCACCCGCTCCGCCGCCGCGGTCACGCTGTGGCGTGGCGACCTGAACGGCGCGGTCGTGGCCATCGGCAACGCACCAACCGCGCTGTTCCGGCTGTTGGAGCTGCTGGACGACGGCGCGCCGAAGCCGGCCGCCATCCTGGCCTTCCCCGTCGGCTTCGTCGGGGCGGCGGAATCGAAGCAAGCCCTCGCCGCCGACCCGCGCGGCGTGCCGTTCGTGACGCTGCTCGGCCGGCGCGGCGGCAGTGCCATGGCGGCGGCGGCCGTCAATGCCCTGGCCGCGGGGGAGCCGGCATGACCGCCTGGCTGTCCGTCATCGGCATCGGCGAGGACGGCCTGGACGGCCTGTCGTCCGCCGCCAGGACCCTGCTGGGCCAGGCGGAACTGATCATCGGCGGCGAGCGGCACCTGGCCATGGTCCCCGATGACGGGCGCGAGCGCCTGTGCTGGCCCAGGCCGTTGAAGGCCGCGATCCCCGAAATCCTCGCCCGTCGCGGCCGCCGCGTGGCCGTGCTCGCCACCGGCGACCCCATGTGCTACGGCGTCGGCGCCCGCTTGAGCCGCGTCGTCTCCGCGGACGAGATGACCATCATCCCGGCGCTGTCGGCCTTCAGCCTGGCCGCCGCGCGCATGGCCTGGTCGCTGCCGGATATCGAGACCGTCACCCTGCACGGCCGCCCGGCGGAGATGATCATTCCCTGCCTCTATCCCGGCGCGCGCATCCTGGCACTGACCGCCGACGGCGGCACCCCCGGCACCGTCGCCCGCATCCTCTGCGAGCAGGGATATCCCGACAGCCGGATGAGCGTGGTGGAACAGATGGGCGGGCCGGCCGAACGGCGGATCGACGGCATCGCCCGCGACTGGCCGGACGGCCGTGCGGCTGAACTGAACACCCTGGCCGTCGAGTGTATCGCCGCGCCGGGGACGGTGGCCCACCCCCGCCTGCCCGGGTTGCCGGACGACGTCTTCCTGCACGATGGCCAGCTGACCAAGCGCGAGGTGCGGGCCGCCACACTGGCGCTGCTGGCACCGCTGCCGGCCCAGCGCCTCTGGGATGTGGGGGCCGGCGCCGGCTCCATCGCCATCGAATGGCTGCGCAGCCACCCCAACAACAAGGCCGTCGCCATCGAACGGGCGCCGGAACGCTGCGCCCTGATCGCCCGCAATGCCGCCGCCCTCGGCGCCCCCCTGCTGGAGGTGGTCGAGGGCAGCGCGCCGCAGGCCCTGGCCGGGCTCGGCGCGCCCGATGCCGTGTTCATCGGCGGCGGCATCGGGGCTGAGGGGCTGGTGGACACCTGCTGGCGGGCCTTGCCGCCGGGCGGCCGCCTGGTCGCCAATGTCGTCACCGTGGAGGGTGAGAAAACCGTGTTCGAGTGTCACCAGCGCCTGGGCGGATCGCTGACGCGCATCGCCGTCTGCCGTGGCGAGGCGGTCGGCCCCTATACCGGATGGAAGCCGCTGATGCCCGTGACCCAGTGGGCGGCGGTGAAGCCATGACCGGCACTGCCTACGGTATCGGCGTCGGCCCGGGCGACCCCGAGCTGATCACCCTGAAGGGCCTGCGGCTGCTGCAGAGCGCCCCGGTGATCGCCTATCCGGCGCCGCAGACGGGCGACAGCCTGGCCCGCGCCATCGTCGCCGGCCACCTGCCCGGCGGCCAGCGCGAGATCGCCATCCGCATGCCCATGGTGGCGGAGCGCTTTCCGGCCCAGGACATCTACGACCGCGCGGCCGTCGAGATCGGCGCCGAGCTGCGGGCGCAACGCGACGTCGCCATCCTGTGCGAGGGCGATCCGTTCTTCTACGGCTCGTTCATGTACCTGTTCGGCCGCCTGGCCGAGGCCCACAAGGTCGAGGTCGTGCCCGGCGTCTCGTCGCTGACGGCGTGCGCGGCCGCGCTGGGCGCGCCCCTGGTCGCCCGCAACGACATCCTCACCGTGCTGCCGGCCCCCTTGCCGGCGGAGGAGCTGCGGCGGCGGCTGGACGGCGCCGATGCCGTGGCGATCGTCAAGCCCGGCCGCCACTTCGCCAAGGTGCGGCAGGTGCTGGCGGACGCCGGGCTGGCCGGCGATGCCCGCTATATCGAGCGCGCGACCATGGACACCCAGCGCATCCTGCCGCTGGACGCCGTGGACGAAGACAGCGTCCCCTATTTCTCCATGATCCTGGTGCACCGCCGCGGCGAGGCTTGGCGGTGACGGCGGTCGTCGCCCTGTCCGCCGGCGGGTTGCCGACGGCCCGCGCCGTCGCGGCGGCCCTGCCCGGGGCCCTGATCCATGGCCCCGCCGGCCGGGTGCCCGAGGCCGACATCGCCCTGGACGACGTCGCTGCCGGCCTGCGGCGGCTGTTCCAGGCGGGCGAGACCATCATCGGCATCTGTGCGGCCGGCATCCTGATCCGCGCGCTGGCGCCGCTGATCGGCGACAAGACAGCAGAACCGCCGGTGCTGGCGGTGGCGGAGGACGGCTCGACCGTCGTACCGCTGCTGGGCGGCCACCGTGGCGCCAACGACCTGGCCGGGCGGATTGCCGGCATTGTCGGCGGGACCGCGGCGATCACCACCGCCGGCGACCGCCGCTTCGCCGTGGCGCTGGACGCGCCGCCCGCCGGCTGGCGGCTGGCCAACCCGGGCGACTACAAGGGCTTCACGGCCCGCCTGCTGAACGGCGCCACCGTGCGGCTGGACGGCGGGGCATCGTGGCTTGCCGATGCGGCCCTACCCTGGGCCGCGGACGCGGCCCTCACCCTCTGCGTCACCGAAGGGCTCGTCACGGGCGGGCCGGAACGGCTGGTCTACCATCCCCGCACATTGGCCCTGGGGGTGGGGTGCGAGCGCGGCACCGCGCCGGAAGTGCTGCTGGCCCATGTCCGCCGGGCGCTGGCCGACGCGGGGCTGGCGGAAGGGGCGATCGCCGGCGTGTTCTCCGTCGACGTCAAGTCCGACGAGGCGGCGGTGCATGGCGTCGCAGCCGCGCTGGACGTACCGGCCCGCTTCTTCGCGCCCGAGCGGCTGGAGGCGGAGACGCCACGCCTGGCCAACCCGTCGGAGGTCGTCTTCCGCGAGGTCGGCTGCCACGGCGTGGCGGAGGCTGCGGCGCTGGCCGCCGCCGGGCCGGAGGGCAGCCTGATCGTGCCCAAGCTGAAGGGCACCGGCGTCACCTGCGCGGTCGCCCGGGCGCCGCTGCCGATCGACACCGCCGGCCTGGGCCGTCCGCGCGGCCATCTGGCCATCGTCGGCACGGGTCCGGGCGGCGCGGCCTGGCGCACGGCGGACACCGAGGCGCTGCTGGCCGGGGCGGAGGTGCTGGTCGGCTATCGTCTCTATCTCGACCTGCTCGGCCCCCTGGCGGCGGGAAAGGACCTCCATGCCTATCCCCTGGGCGAGGAAGAGGACCGCGTGCGCGCGGCCCTGGACCTGGCCGCAGAAGGACGCCGGGTGGCGCTCGTCTCCTCCGGCGATCCGGGCATCTACGCCATGGCCAGTCTGGCGTTCGAGCTGATCGACCGGGAAGACCGGGCGGACTGGCGGCGGATCGAGGTAGCGGCGAGCCCCGGCATTTCGGCCATGCAGCTGGCAGCGGCCCGCATCGGCGCACCCCTGGGGCACGATTTCTGCGCCATTTCGCTGTCCGACCTGCTGACACCGTGGCAGGCGATCGACCGCCGGCTGCGCGCCGCGGCCGAAGGCGACTTCGTCGTCGCCCTCTACAATCCCGTCTCGCTCAGGCGCCGCCACCAGCTGCCGCGGGCCAGGGAAATCCTGCTGGCCCATCGCCCGCCGGCCACGCCGGTGGTGATCGCCCGCGACCTTGGCCGCAAGGGCGAAACGGTGACAGTCACCGATCTGGCCACACTGTCGGTGGACATGGTCGACATGCTGACCGTCGTCATCATCGGGGCCGCCTCGACACGGCGGCTGGACCTGCCGACCGGCCCGCGCGTCTACACGCCCCGCGGCTACGACAGCAAGTCGATCGGCGCTGGCGACGCCGCGGCGCCGCCGATGGTGCATTTCATCGGGGCCGGCCCCGGGGCGCCGGACCTGCTGACGATCCGCGGACGGGCGCTGATCGCGGATGCCCCGGTCTGCCTCTATGCCGGATCGCTGGTCCCGCGGGAGGTCGTGGCCCATGCCCCGCCCGGCGCCCGCGTGGTCGACACCGCACCCATGACCCTGGACGAGATCATCGCGGAGATCGCCCGCGCCCACGGCGCCGGCCAGTCGGTGGCGCGCGTGCATTCCGGCGACCCGTCGCTCTACGGCGCCATCGCAGAGCAGATGCGCCGGCTCGACGCGCTGGCCATCCCCTACGACGTCACCCCCGGCGTGCCGGCCTATGCCGCCGCTGCCGCGGCGCTGAAGACGGAACTGACGCTGCCCGACATCAGCCAGACCATCATCCTGACGCGCACGGCCATGCAGGCCTCCGCCATGCCGGAGGGCGAGGATCTGGCCCGACTGGGCGCCACCGGCGCCACGCTGGCCATCCACCTGTCGATCCGCAACCTGGCGGAGGTCCGCCGCAAGCTGGAACCGCATTACGGCCCCGACTGCCCCGTGGCCGTCGTCTACCGGGCGAGCTGGCCGGACCAGCAGATCATCCGCGGTACGCTGGCCGACATCGCGGGCAAGGTGCGGGCCGCCAAGATCACCCGCACGGCGCTGATCCTGGTCGGCGGCGTGCTGAACGCCGAGGGATTTGCCGAAAGCGCGCTCTATTCGCCGGACCACGTCCATGTGCTGCGGCCGCAACGCCCGGCATAGCCCCTGCGGCGCGCCTACTTCTCGTCGAACACGATCTCGATCCCACGTTCGCCGCGGGCCAGGCGGCGGGCGTGCAGCGCGATCAGCGGGTCGTCGGGATAGGAATTCGCCAGGGCTTCGGCCATGACCGGGGCATCGTCGCGGCCTTCGGCCATCGCCTGGTACAGCGCGCGATAGCCGGCCAGCAGGGTTTCGTCCTGGTCGCCGCCGTCCAGCGGCTCAAACGCCTTGACCGGCTTTGCCTTGCCCTTCAGCAGCAGGGCACCGACGGGCCGATACCGGTGCGCCTTGCGGCACACGCGCTTCGTCTCGCCGGTGACGCAGACGCGCGTGCCCAGGTGCTTGTTCACGCTTTCGATGCGCGCGGTGGTGTTGATGGCGTCGCCATGGGCGGTGTAGTCGAACCGCCGGCTGCCGCCGAAATTGCCGACGACGACCTCGCCGGTATTGACGCCGATGCGGGTGAGCCCGAAGGGCAGCCCTTCGGCGGCCTTGCGGGCGCGGAAGGCCTCGGCGAACCCGTCCAGCGCCAGCGCGCAGTCGACGGCCCGGTCGGCATGGTCCGGCTGATCCACCGGCGCGTTGAACATGGCATGCACGGCATCGCCGACGATCTTGTCGATGGTCCCGCCATGCGCCATGACGATGGCACACATCCCGTCCAGGTATTCGTTCAGCAGCGCCACCAGCACCTCCGGATCGGCGCGCTCGGTGAAGCTGGTGAAGCCGGCGATGTCGGAGAAGAGGAACGTCAGTTCCCGCGTCTCGCCGCCCAGCTTCAGCCGCTCGGGATGTTCCAGCAGCCGCCCGACCAGGGCCGGCGACAGGTATTGGGTGAAAGCCTGGCGCACGAACCCGCGCTCGTGCTCGGTGCGCACATGCATGGCGGCGGACACGACAAGATAGACCGCGGACCCCCCGATGATCGCATAGACCGGGTCCAGCAGCAGCCGCGCCTCGCTGAAGGCCAGCCACGACCCGGCGGCGGCCGCCGTGACCAGCAGCAATCCGGCCACCGCCCCGAACAGCGCCCCGACGCGCGGCAACAGGACGATCATCAGCACGCCTAGGGCCAGAAGGGCCAGGATTTCCGCCCCCGTCGCCCAGTCGGGGCGTTCCAGGAACCAGCCCAGCAGGATCTGTTCGATCGCCTGGGCGTGGATCAGGACGCCCGGCTCGAAGTCGTTGATGGGTGTCGCGCGCAGATCGCTGAGACCGGCCGCGCTGGAGCCGATGAACACGATGTTCCCGCCGACCAGCGTGGCCAGGTCGGCGGTGCCGTCCAGCACCGATGCGGCCGGAATGGTCCGCTCGGGCACCGTACCGGTGTAGTGCAACCATAGATACCCATCGGCGGTCAGGGGAATGTCGAAGGCCCCGTTGCGCAGTGCGGTCAGCCCGCCGTAGTCGCCGATGACGATCTCGCCGCTGGCGTCCGCCGCGCGGGTGATCAGGGTGGATGCCCCCTGCGCCACGCGCAGCGCTTCCATCGGCAGCGTCGGGTAGATCTGGTCGCGCAGCCTTTGCAGCATCGGTACACGACGGATCAGCTCATTACCGCCGCCGCCGATGCCGACGCTGCCGTTGCCCCAGGCCGCCGCCTCCAGGGCCGGCAGGGACACCACGGCGCCGGGAAAGCTCTCCAGATAGCGCTCCGGCGGGCTGCCGGCATTGGCCAGGCCGGCGACCAGGCGGGGCACCGCGTCGCTCCCCACCCGGGTGAGCGCGAACGCCGTGACCGTCGGAACCTGCGTGATCACCGTCGCCAGGGTCGCGTCATTGTCCGGAAGGGGGATCCCGGCCTCCGCCTCCACCAGGTCCGCCAGCGGTGCCAGGCGCGGGTCGGCCCGCCAGCCGTCGACGATGCGTGCCGGGGACGTCCGGTCGGGCTCTGCCAGGATGATGTCCAGTGCGACCACGGCCGCGCCGGCATCGCCCAGGCGCCCGACCACCTCGGCCAGCAGGTCGCGCGGCCAGGGCCATTGGCCATAGGCCGCCAGCGACCGGTCGTCGATATCGACGACACGGACAGGCGCAAACTGGTAGGGCCGCGGTGCCAGACGCTGGTAGGTATCGAAGACCAGCGACCTCAGATCCCCCAGCAGCACCGGGTCGAGCGCGCGCACCATCAGCAGCAGGGCCAGCGCCAGCAGGCCCAGAATGCTTGGCTTCAACGCCGACGACCACGACAAACGCCGCCTTGCCACCCCCGCTGCCCTCGCCCTCCTGACGGACGGGCCGCAGTGTCGGCGCACCGGGGGGCGCCCGGCAAGGACATTGGCCGCCCCGACCCCGTCGCCCCGGCGCGATCAGCCCGGGGCCATTGCCAAGTCGCCCGAAATCCTTGGTCAATGAGGGGACGAAGCATAAACTTGCCTCAAACTCCAGGCGGGGAGATGTCTCTTGCACCAGGCCTCTGGGCGCAGACTCCGGATGGCATCGGTCGCTATCCTGTTCGCTGTCCTGTCGCCGGGCCTGGCAGCGGCCCAGACGGCGTCGGGCAGCGCTGCGGACGCGCTGTTCCAAGAGGTGCTGCAACGGCCGGACGATGTGGACCTGTCCCTGCGCTATGCGGAAGCGGCGGCGGCGGAAGGCAACTATGAAGCGGCCGTGGCGACGATGGAGCGGCTGCTGCTGATCGACGGCAGCCTGTCCGTGGCGAAGGTGCGGCTTGGGCTGCTGTACCTCGCCATGCAATCCCCGCTCACGGCATCGCGCTATCTCGAAGATGCCTTGGCGGACCCCACCCTGCCCGACCAGCAGGTGGAAATCGCGCAACGCGCCCTCGATCAGGCTCGCGAGGGCACATCGCGGCACGAATGGTCGGGCTCGCTCTATTTCGGGCTCAGATGGCAGACCAACGCCAATTCCGGCCCCGACGAGGACGCGATCCGCGACGCCTCCGCCCCCGGCGGCACGCTGGCCACGCCGGCATCGGTGGCGGGACGCGACGACGGCAACGGCTTCGTCCTCGGGTCGGTGCGCCACCAGTTCGACCTTCAGGCCCAGAGATTTGCCGTCATCGACACGCGGGCCGTGGTCTATGGCACGCGCTACATCGAGCGGGGCGAACTGGACAGCGAGGCCATCAGGGCGTCGACCGGCCCGCGCTTTGCCCCGCTGCCCGACAGCGCGCCCGGGCTGACGGTCAGGCCGTTCGTGTGGACGGAATATGTCCGGCTCGACGGAAGCTCCTACCGCACGTCCTTCGGCGGCGGCATCGACGGCCAATGGACGGTCGACCCCCGTCTGCTGCTCGATTGGTCGCTGCTGGTCCGCTACAACGATTTCGCCGTTACCGGCCGGCGTCCCCTTGCCAACGAGCGGGACGGCCTCAGCTTCGAAGGCCAGGTCGACGGCTACTACGCCCTGACCGGCAGCCAGGTGATCTCCACAGGGGCGGCGCTGGCGCGCAATTCCGCCGAGAAGGACTTCAACAGCTATACGCGCGGTACGCTGGCGTTCACCTATTCCTACCGGTTCGAGCCGCCGTTCGAATTCGTCGTCGCCCCCTGGCGGCTATCGGTTTCCGCGGAAGGCAGTGTGACCGGCTATGACGCCCCGGACCCGGTGATCGACCCCGCCAGCACCCGCCATGACCTGGTCGGCACCGTCCATGTGACACAGGAAATCGGCCTGGCCGACGACTTCGCGCTGGTCCTGGAAGCCGGGTACGAGCGCGCATATTCCAACATTCCGAATTACGACTACGACAATGTCAGCGGCACCGTCGGTATCAGATACCGCTTCTGAGCCGGCATGCCGAGGGAGCGCCCGCCTCATGGTCAGGTTTGCCATCCTCATGCTGTTCGCCGTGCTGGCAGCCACGGCGCCGCCGGAGCCCGCCTGGGCGCAACAAGTTCGCGTCGGCGTCGCCACCACGGTCAATGACAGCACCGGCGCGCAGGAGGCCGCGGGAAGCCAGCGTCCGCTGATCGGCGGCGGCGACATCTTCTCCCGCGATACGATCGTCACCGACGCCTCGGGCCAGGCGCAGCTGCTGTTTCTCGACCAGTCGGCGCTGACGGTCGGGCCCAATGCCGAGGTGCTGATCGACGAGTTCGTCTACAACCCCCAGGAGAATTCCGATCTCGGCCGGCTGGCCATTTCCGTCAACCAGGGTGTCATGCGCTTCGTCGGCGGGACGCTGAGCAAGACCGAGGACCAGGTCGAGATCACGACGCCCACGGCCACGCTGGCGATCCGCGGGGCGATCGTCGTGCTGCTGGTGGATGGCAATAGCGGCGACACGCAGGTGGTGTTCGTCTTCGGCGACTATGTCGACGTCACCGGGCCGAACGGCGAAAGCGAGACCATCCGCCGGCGCGGCTACATGGTTTCGGTGTCGGCGCAGGGGGTCAGCGAGCCGGTGCCCGCACCCCAGGACCTGATCGATGCCATCCATTCCGCCCTTGAGGGGCCGCAAGGCGGCAGCGGCGACCCGCGGATCCAGGCGATCCAGAATGCGCTGGACCGCCAGGGACTGGACGGCGTCATCCTGTCGTTCGATGGCGAGCTGATCGACCTGGGGTCGATGACCATCACCGAGATCGAGAGCGAACTGGGCCTGACGGACGCCGATCAGGAGATCATTCGCGACATCATCGAATCGACCGAGATCCCGGTCGAGCTGCCGGAGGACGAAGGCAGCTACGGCGAATGCTGGGAATGCTCCACCGAATAGGCGTTTGAGCGACCCGGGCACCGAAGGTCCATCCCCCCCCTTCTTGGCCCGGAGGATCGTCGGCGCTTGACCGAGCGAGACAGGGCGGCCGACACGCGCCTCCTCTGTCGAATGTCCGCGAGAAGTGCAAACCCGGGCCGGAAATTCACGTTCAATCACTCCGCTGTCCGCTCAAATCCTCCCTGCCCTGCCGATAATTTACCTTAATTTCTCTCAGGCGCGCCGTTCCTTTAGTCTTCGGGACTTGAAGGCATCATTGGAAAGCCCCCGAACAGGAAGACGGATTTACCAATAATTCGAGAAGCATTGCTTGCAAATCTGATTCAAATGCGAGATATTTGGGCCGGGTTTTGGGTTGTGCGGTCGAACTGTCCGCTCCCATTGATCGAAATGGCGCGCGTCGGCACACCGGCGCGACCAGTCACCACGGGGAGAAAGAGATGGCGTGGCATCGGTGGTCCGGCCAATCATTCGCAAATCATTGGTGGAACGGCTTTTCCGATCACAGGGGATGGGACAGGGGCCATGACCACCACGGGTGGGGCTGGGGCAAGCCGGGCGGATCGCGCTGGGATTGGCATTCCCGCTGCGATCGCGACGGCAACGGCGACGACGGCACGGACGGCGCCTCCTACCTGCGGCTGAGCATCCCGGCCGGCGATCACGATGCCGACGGCACGAATCAGGCGGCGCGCCTGATGCAGGATGTGGCGCAACCGCATGCCGATTTCGAAATCGAAGCGAAGTTCCTGAGCGAGCCGGCCAAGGCGTTCCAGTTCCAGGGCCTTCTGGTGGAGGGCGACGAACAGAACTGGCTGCGGTTCGACGTCTATCACGACGGCAGCAAGGTGCACATCTTCGGCGCCAAATCCATCGACGGCGACTGGGAAGCGGCATTCGACCACGTCCTTTCGGGCGCTGATGACGCCGCCTATCTGAAGGTGACGCGGGACGGCGATGTCTGGACGTTCGAGTATTCCAGCGACGGCACGACCTGGTCGACCGCCGGCACCTATACGCAGGAATTCTCGGTCGCCTCGGCCGGTGTGCTTGCCGGCACGACGGCCAACCCCGGCATCGGGCCGGCCTTCACCGTCGAGGTCGACTATTTCGAAGGCACCCCCGGGATCATCCAGTCGGACTCGTTCGATGACCCGTCGCTGCAAGGCTTCTGGTCGCTTGAAGGGCCGGCCGGGACCGCCGACGTGGTGACGGACGGCGCCGAGGTCGCGGGCGATGCGCCGGAGGGCAATCTGTGTGCCCTGTTCGGTCAGGCTGAGGAGCTTCAGTTCCGCTACGACCCGGACAACGACGTCGACACTGCGCAGGGGCATCGCAAAGCCGGCGCATGGGGTACGCCGGATCACGACGGGTCCTCCTATGTCGTCGTCGCCAACTGCGATGATGTCAGCGCCCGGGACGTCGCCAGGGGCAGGGACGTCTACTTCGCCGACACGGTCACGCCCGGGGATGTGTTCGACTTCGCGACGGACGGCCACGGGAAAGCATCGGCGTCGAACCTCTTCGTCCTCGTCTACGACGACGAAGCTGCGTTCCGCGGCGGGGACGACCCGCTGCAGACGATGAAATACGATGTCTCCGGCTGGCAGCCTATGGAACTGGGGGATGAGATCGGCAGCGTCACCCTCGTCGGCTATGTCGGCGACGACGGCGGGTTCTTCTCCTGAGTCCCAGGGACGATACCATCGGCATCTGCCGGACCGCGCGGCGCGGACCGGCAGAGCGCCCGACCCTGAAGCCGGGCCGCCGTCAGCCCGGCTAGCGTCCCGCCGGCGTGATCTGTTCGACGTTCGGAAGCGGCTGGAACGCCCTGACATCCGCGGCCGGACGGCCGAACAGGTAGCCCTGCACGAAATCACAGCCGCAGGCGCGGGCGAACTCCAGCGTTTCCAAATCGTCCACCATCTCCGCAATGCTGGCGATGTTGAGCTTGCGGCAAAGCTCCGTCAGCGCCGACAGGAAGGCCGGTCCCTTGCGGGCACGCCTCGCGCTTTTCAAGGCCGATCCGTCGACCTTCACGGCATCGATGTCGAGATGGCTTAGATACTCGAAGCTGGCGGCACCCGAGCCGAAGTCGTCAAGGCAGACGCGATAGCCCAGCGACCGCAGCGACTGCATGAAGGTGTTGGCCGCCGCCAGGTCCCGGATCTTTGCCGATTCCGTCAGCTCGAACCGCAGGCGTCCCTGGCTCCACCGGTTCTCGGCCAGAAGGCCGTGCAGGCAGTCGACGAAGGCCGGGGTCTCGATCGAATGACCGGAGAAGTTGACCGCGATGGCGTTGTCGCCGCCGCGCTCCCGGTCCTCGCGCAGCCAGGCCAATGCCTTGCGCACGATCGCCAGGTCGAATTCGTGGATCAGCCCGATCTCTTCGGCGAACCGGATATACCGGTAGGGCGACTCACTCGGATCGGACCGGTGGAAGCGGCACAAGGCCTCGAAATGGTGGACCACGGCCGTGTTCACCCGGATGATCGGCTGGAGCGCCAGATCGAATGCGCCCAGCTGGACCATCTCCTTGAAGGTGGTGACTTCGACCACGGCCTCGTCAAGGAAGCTCGACAGGTTCTGCGAAAGCCGGCTCAAGCTGAAGGTCTCGCCGGCATTCTCGCTGAACTTGTTCATGACGAACATCAGGCCTTTCGCCAGGTCCGCCTCGCTCACCTCCGACTGCGTGGACAGGTCGATGTCCGCCGTCTCCACAGGGACGCCGATGCCCAGCGGATCGACGGACCTGACCGCTGCGGCCAGCTGCGTCTGCACGTCGCTCAGGCTCATATCCGGCCGATGCACGAAGCCGTAGCGTCCGTCGGCAACCCGCGTCGCGGTCTCCGGGCTCACGGCGCTGGCCTGGATGCAGGTATCGATCGTCCTCTGCAGCCGCTCGTTGGTGATCTCGTCCAGGCGGGCTCGCAGTTCGGGCAACTGCTCCAGCGCCACCAGGGCGAAGCCAGGCGTCTCGTCCCTGCGCTGCAACTCGCGGATCGCCTCGCTGGCCGACCGGGCGAACATCCTGGTGGCATCGGCACGGTCGCCGGGATCGTCCGCATCGGCCTGGAAACCCGGCAGCGCCGACGAAGACAGGCGCAGTGCCAGGAAGGCGTGGTTCATCAGCTCCGGCACGGCATGGCCGACCAGCGCGACGCGGGTACCCCGGCGGTCCGACCGGCGCAAACGCAGGCTGCCGACTTCGATGCGTCGGTGGGCGCGGGCCGACCGCAGGACTTCGGCCACGATCGGCAGGTCCTGGGGCACGATCAGGCGGGCGAAATGCTGGCCCATGAGGCTGGCGGCGGCCTGTCCCGTCAGTTCCTCCGCAGCGCCGATGGCAAACAGGACCCGCCCTTGGGCGTCCAGTTCCATCAGCAGGTCGGCCCAGCAGAAGGCAAAGGCCACGAACCGGTCCCGCTCGGCCTTCAGCAGCTGGCGGCGGCTCTCATCCGGGGCGGCCGCCGCCCCGGCGGCGCCCACGCCATCGGGCTGGCGCACAGCCCGGGGGATCGCGGTCGGCCCTACCATTCGATCTTTTCGATGCCGTCGAACATGACCTCGGTCCCGTCGGAGAACGTGATCTTGCCGGCAGAATCCGCCGACAAGGTCAGGTAGTCGGCCGCCTGCGACTGCAGCTCGCCACTGGACAGGCTGAGCTGCCAGCCGGACTCGAAGCCGCCGTACTCCTCAGCCAGGCGGATCGTATCGGTATAGCCGGCGCCGCCGCTGATCGTATCGTCCCCAAGCCCCTCACCCACCAGGAAGGTATCGCTGCCGGCACCACCATACAACCAGTCGTCGCCGTCTCCACCGTCCAGATAGTCGTCGCCGTTCTCGCCGTGGAGGGTGTCGTTGCCGGTGCCCCCGCGCAGGATATCGTCGCCGCCGCCCGTCCAGATCGTGTCGTTGCCGCCGCCGCCATCGACCACGTCGACGGCATCGATGGCTTCGGCATTGTCGAAGATGTCGTTGCCTTCGCCAAGGTCGGCGGTGGTACCGCTGTCGGAGCCGTAGACATAGTCATCGTGCGCGCTGCCGACGACGTTCTCGACGCTGGCATAGGTGTCGCCTTCGGCGTCTCCGCCGCTGCCGCCCGCCGGTTCGTAGGCATGGGTGCCCGCGTGATCCACGTCGGAGAGCAGGACGACGACACCGTCGCTGCTGTCGGCGTATGAGACGGTATCGACGCCCGCGCCGCCATCCAGGTGGTCGGCCCCCTCTCCGCCGATCAGCGTGTCGTCGCCGCCGCCGCCGCTGATGATGTCATCACCGGCACCGCCTTCGATGACATTGGCCACGTCGTTGCCGGTCAAGGTATCTGCGTGCTCGGACCCGATGAGGTTCTCGATATTGGTCAGCGTGTCGCCTTCGGCATCGCCGCCCAAGCCCGTGCCGGCAAAGGTGTCGCTACCGTTGATGCCGGAATCGATGAGGGTATCGATCTCCATTTCGCTCAGAACGGTATCGTAGAGCGCGACCTCCGCGATGCTGCCGTTGAAATAGTGTGCAAGGTTCGACGTGGTGCCATAGGGGCTGTTGTACGTCGACGCGCCGATGACCAGCGGATTGTCCCGGCTGTTGCCGATGCCGCCGGTATAGCTGTTGGACCCCACGAGCGTTCCGTCCAGGTACAGCTTCATGCCGCTCGGCCCGAAGCTGAACGAGACATTGTGCCACTCGTCGGATGTGACCGTTCCGCCGGAGATCTCGTATCGCTGGTTGTTCGCTTCGATATACACGAGCAGCTGGCCGTTGCTGACGTACATGGAGAAGTTGCCGGCATCGTAGGGGTCGTACCCGCCGGAGTCGTTCATCGAGATCAGGGCATCGCTGGTCTGCGACGCGTCGTCGGAGTTGAACCAAAGCTGGATGGTGCCCTGCTGCAAGTCGAAGTCGTTGGAATGCGGTATGGCGACATAGTCGTTGATGCCGTCGAAATGTGTCGCCTGGCTGGCGATGCCGGCGAACGGCCCGGTCTCGCCGCCCTTGGTGCCGACATTGTAGTAGCTGCCGTCATGGCCCCCGACCATGTCGACCGCCGACGTTCCGCCGGTTTCCCCCAGCCGCCAGAAGCCGACGGGGTCGGTCTCCACGACCGCCTGTTCGTAGGTGTCGTTGTAGGCGCCGTCGCCCGACGACAGCGTCACCGTGACGCCCTGCGACGACCCGGCGTAGGACGCGGTGTCGTTGCCGTCGCCGCCGTCCAGGGCATCGGCACCGGCGCCGCCGATCAGCAGGTCGTTGTCGGCGCCGCCCGCAATCGTATCGTCGCCGGCGCCGCCGTAGAGGATGTCATCGCCGGCACCGCCGTCGATCTGGTCGTTGCCGCCGGCGGTGTCTTGCGTCCCTTGCAGTTCCACGTCGTCGAAGCGGATCTGGATGGATTCGTCGCTGGCGGTCTTCTTGTTGTTGAAGCCGCCCAGCGAGATCGTGTGATCGCCGGCGGGCAGGTTGCCGAGGTCCAGCGTGACCGTCTGCCAGCCGCTGTCGTAGGCGGACCCGCCGTCGCCGTTGCCGGCCACGCGGATGATATAGTCGCTGCCGCCGGCACCCTTCAGCGCACCGTCGACGCTTGCCAGGACTTCCCCGTACTCGTCGCTCTCATAGTTCGCGCCCATCACCATCCGGTACCGGAAGGTGAGCTGTGCGTTCTGCGTATCCTCCGTCAGGCTGATCGTCGTCGACCAGCCGCCGGACATGCCGGTGATGTAGTTGGAATCGATGCCGCCCAGCGTGACCAGCAGGCCGCCGTCGCCATCGGCCCCGCCGGATCCCTCGTAACTGCCGGAGGCGTATGCGCTTTGCGACGCACCGCGGAAGGTGTTGTCGGCATAGCTGAACGCACCGGTGTCATTGGTGAAGTCCGCATCCAGCACCGTGACCTGCTGGGATGTCGGGGTGGAATCGGCCACGCTCACATCGATGGTGGAACTGCGCGAAGCCGTGGTGATAGCCCCGGTATCCGGGTCGGTGTCCGTTGCCGTGGCAACGATGGTCAGGGTGAAATCGGCCGCGTCGACCGGCACATCGATGGACAGATCCGACAGCTCCGCCTGCGTCAGCGTCCAGCTGCCATCGCCGTTCAGCGTTCCCGCGGTCAGCGATGCGCCGTCCGGCACGCCGGTGATGGTGACGCTCAGGATCTCGGACCCGTCGGTATCCACCAGCGAGGCGTTGATATCCAGGTCGGCCCGCGCGATGACGCCTTCGTCGCCATAGATGATGTCGTCACCACCCAGGCCGTTCAGGATGTCGGAACCGCCGCCGCCGTAGATGACGTCGGATCCCGCGGTTCCCGTCAGGGCGTCGGCACCGTCGGTGCCGACGATGGCCCCGGCCTCCTGGTAGAGATCGGCGGTCTCCGTGCCCGTCACCGACAGGTTCGGCTGGTCGGCGACCGCGGCGATCTCCACATCGAATGTCCCGACGGTCGATACGACGCCGCTGAGGTCGGTACTGACGGCATTCACCGACAGGGTGAAGTCGTCGGAGCTGTTGGCGGGCGGCGTCAGCGTCAGCCCCGTCAGGTCGCTTTCCGTCAGGGTCCAGGTTCCGGGCGGCCCCTGTATGCCGGCCGACAGGCTTGCGCCCGAGGGCATACCCGAGATCACGATGGTCAACACCGCATCGCCGTCGACAAGGCCGGCATCGATGGCCGACGTCAGGTCGATGGGAATATCTTCTGAGGCCGCGACGTCACCCAGGCTCAACACCGGCGCCTCGTTGACATCGGCAATAGTGACAGTGACCGTCGCCGTATCCGTCAACGTCCCGTCGCTGACCTCCACGGTCAGCACACGCGTGCCCGCCGTCTCGTGGTCCAGCACCGACGGGTCCGCCACCGTCACCGCGCCTGTCGCCGCATCGATGCTGAACGCACCGTCGGCGTTGCCGCCCGTGATGCTGTACGACAGCACCGCACCGGCATCCTGGTCCGTCGCCGTCAGCGTACCGACGGCCGCGCCCGAGGCTGCGGCTTCGGAGATCGTGAACCCGGTATCGGCCAGCACCGGTGCCTCGTTCGCGTCGGCGATCGTCACCGTCACCGTCGCCGTGTCCGTCAGCGTCCCGTCAGCTGACCTCCACCGTCAGCGTGCGCGTGCCCGCCGTCTCGTGGTCCAGCACCGACGGATCCGCCACCGTCACCGCGCCCGTCGCTGCGTCGATGGTGAAGGCGCCGTCGGCGTTGCCGCCGGTGATGCTGTACGACAGCACCGCTCCGGCATCCTGGTCCGTCGCCGTCAGTGTCCCCACCGCGGCGCCCGAGGCCGCGGCCTCACTGATCGTAAAGTCGGCGTCCGACAGCACCGGGGCTTCGTTCACGTCCATCACGTCGACGGTGATGGTGAAGGTGTGGACGGTGACGCCGTCATCGCTCTGGATGACGAGGAAGCGCGTCGGACCGGTTTCGAAATCGATGCGACTGGCGTCGGCGACCGTGAGCACGCCGGTCGAGGCGTCGACAGCGAAGGCGCCGTCGTCGTTGCCGCTGACGATATAATAGGTCCCGCTGCCGCCCAGCCTGGTCACGACGGCGCCCGAAACGGCGTCTTCCGGCACCTCAAGCGTCAGCTCGTCCTCGATGGAGCGCGGCGGCTCCTCCACGACGGGCGTGTCCACCCGGCCGTCGAACAGCGGCAAATCCTCCCTGCCCTGGCCGGCGGCGGCCGGTGCCGCGGCGAAATCGTCCGCGTCGCCCGGCTCCTCGGGAAGCGGCGCCCGGCGACCGACCAGGACGTCGCCGTCCGGCCCGGCAACCGTGTCGGGCTCGTCGACAGCCGCCCGGTCCTGATCGAACGCGAACCGCCGGAACGGCGCCAGCACATCCATGTCCGTGGCTTCGCCCTGGTCCAGGTCCGCATCGCCTTCCGCCGGCGGCAGCGGCAACAGCCGGCCGTCCTCCGCCAGAAAGGCCGCGGGCGCACCGGCCAGGTGCACGGTCGCCCCCGATACGATGTCCCCGTCCTCGCCTCCAAGGGGCGAGGGGGGCTCACGATCGCCGAAATGCAGGTTCGGGTTGGCGACATCCTCCTCCCCAAGCACATGCATCCGCGCCGTCAGCTCGACATCCTCGTCCGCGGGCATCTGGGTGCCGCTGGTCAGGTGGAGCAGCGCCTCTTCCGGCTGGATTTCGGGATCGGTTATCCTGTCGGCCGCCATCTTCAAGCTCTCCTAGATCGGGCTCTCGAGCCAATCACGGCTGTAAAGTATTCGGACCGGTTCAAAAGCCTTTAAGGAGTCCAGCAAAGATGTAAAAAAAGCGTTAGGAACCCCAGAAATACTGATCACATTCTCGCAGCAATGTCGAATGCTAACCAAAAATGCCGGGCACCGACACCAAAATGCATTGAAACCAATAAACTCGATATTTGCACGAATTTGAGATAGAGGCTGGCAATAACAATGCCAGCCTTATCTCAAATACGATATGGTTACTCGACACCTTCCGGTTCTTTGTTGGACTGTCCCACAACCGGTCGCAGTCATCCCGACCCGAAGACTACATGGCCCGCATGGCTGCGGCGTCATCATCCAGGGCCGGCGCGGAGGAGCCGCCGATGAAGCCCAGCGAATCCTCCACCTTGCGAATCTCTTCCTCGAACAGGCGCCGCCAGACGGCGATCCGCGCGCGGTCAGCGGCCGCGATCTCCTTGCTGTCGGTCAGCTCGCTCCACCGCTTCGCCGTCATCTCGCAGCGAACATAGGTGTCGGGGTCGAGGAACGGCATCACCGTCTCTCGCCCGCCGCGCGACAGGAATCGCGTCTTGCGGCCCCGCCCCGCCTCCGGCCCCGTGGCACCGTCCCACTGGGCGAACTGCTCTTCACCATACTGGTGGTTGCGCACGGCGATAATGGTCGCCAGGTCGCCCAAGGTGTCGATCAGCCACATGGCGGTGTCCTGCGTGCTGCGGGCGGGCGTCAGCAATGCGACGAACACCGGCTCCACCCCCAGATGGCGGGCGGCAATCGTGAACTCCCGCAACGCGCGGTCGGGCCGGTCCAGGCCCATCAGCTGCATGAACTCCAGCCGCACGCCGGCCGGCAGGTCATGGAAGACCACCTGCGTGTCCGGCAGTTCGAGGCTGTTGATGAGGAAGTCCATGCCGTATTTCTTGTTCTGGATATCATAGAGCAGGCAGCCCCGCCGCGGATCCTGCTGGTCCAGCGGCACGAAGCCGCCCTGTTCGCTGCGCGAGCCATAGACGCGGAACGTGCTGCGCGACACCCAGTCGCCGTCGAAAAGCGCGGCACGTACCCCGCGCAGCCGATACAAATCGGCAACACCGCGCGCCCATGTGGACTTGCCGGTACCTCCCTTGTCCCCAAAGATACAAACCAGTTTAGGCACCGTAGGTCCTCCCCAGAGATCGCGCCTGCCCAGACCAGTATTCGACGCCGCCATGGCGGACATGGTCAAGATTTAGCCGTTAAGATACCCCAGCACGTCGCTAGGGACAATTCGCCACCTGCCGGTTCCGCGCAAATAGCGGGCGACACCCCGCCATCGACGCCACGGCCCCCCGGATTCCGCCTGATCGCGCCCGGATTTCGCCGGCCGGGGCCGGTGACGGTGCCACCGGCCGGCCCGTCGCGGCAAGCCGGCCGCGCCGGACGCAGCACCCCCAAATCGGCCCTCAGGACTCCATTTCGCACGATGCAACCAACTTCGGCGGACTGTCCATCAATTCTTCGTTCATCTATTTCATGTGGAACGTTGATATGTTAGAGATTGATGATCAGGCTGCACATCAATTGCACCGGCCCCGACGCATGGTAACAGGCGAGGCAACCACGGCCCGGCGGACCCGCCGCCACGACCCGGATACCGCCAGCGGTACCGCCCGGGCGCCGTTGTCCGCGCGCAGCTTTCCGCCTGCGGTCCGATCTCTCGCCAGGGTGGCATTCGGACGCATGGATGTGATGGCCGCATCCTTCCTGCTGAACCTGCTGTCGCTGGCGCTGCCTCTGGTGATTCTGCAGGCCTACGACCGAATCATCCCCAATGCCGCGCTCGACACCTTCACCCTGATGCTGCTGGCCTTGGGGGGCGCCGTTCTGGGGACGGCCGCCCTCAGCCTGATACGGACCTACATCAATGCGTGGGCCGCGGCGCGGTTCGACCACGTTGCCACCTGCCGGGCGGTCGAACGCCTGCTGGTCGCGGACAGCACAAGCGTGCACGCCACGGCGCCGGGGGTGCAGCTGGACCGCATCAACGCCGTCGACCAGCTTCGCAGCTTCTACAGCGGCCAGGGGCTGACGGCGCTGGTGGACCTGCCGTTCATCGTGCTGTTCATCGGCCTGATCGCCGTGATCGCCGGACCGCTGGCCCTGGTCCCGACGATGATGCTGGCGCTGCTGGCGGTGTTGACGGTGCTGGCCGGCCAGCGCCTGCGCGCCAGCCTGGTGGAGCGCAACCTGCTGGACGGCCGTCGCTCGAACTTCCTGATCGAGGTCATGGGGGGCATCCATTCCGTCAAGGCGCTGGCACTCGAACGGCTGATGGCACGCCGGCTTGACCGGTTGCAGGCCAGCTCCGCCGCGGCGGTCCACGCGACAACCATGCGCTCGACGCTCGCCCAGTCGATCGGATCCACCGTTGCGAACATGACGATGTTCGCAACCGTCTCCGTCGGCAGCCTGCTGGTCCTGGCCGGGGACATGACGGTCGGCATGCTGGCTGCGTGCACGATGCTGTCGGGCCGTTCGGTCCAGCCATTCCTTCGGGCGGTCGGGGCGTGGACCCAGCTGCAGGGCATCAAGGTTGCCGAAGACCGCTACCGCGCCCTGATGTCGCTGCCGACCGAAAGCAATGCCGCCGCCGCCCCGATGCCGGCCATCACCGGGGCGGTCCGCCTGGACAAGGTCACTTATGGCTATCCGGGGACAGCCGAGCCGCTGTTCCGTGACCTGGACCTGGAGGTCCGGGCCGGCGAGATGGTGGCGATCACCGGGGGCAACGGGTCGGGCAAATCCTCGCTTCTCTGGCTGATCATGGGCCTGGTGGCACCGCAGTCCGGAACGGTCAGCTTCGACGGCCACACCCTTGCCCGGTTCGATCAGCGCACGGTGCGCGCCCAGATCGGCTACCTGCCGCAGCGTGCCCAGCTGCTGCGCGGCTCCATCCTCGACAACCTGACGATGTTCCGTGGCGAGGAATATATTGACACCGCGATGACGCTGGCGCGCAAGCTCGGGCTGGATTCGGTGCTGGCGCGGCTGCCCGACGGGCTGGAGACGCAACTGGGGGACACCACCTACGACATCCTGCCCAGCGGCGTGCGCCAGCAGATCGGGGTCGTGCGCGGCCTGGTCACACGCCCCAAGCTCATCCTCTTCGACGAGGCGAACAGCTCATTCGACATGGAAATGGACAAGCGGATGAAGGAGCTGCTGCAGGACCTGCGGGGCAGCGCCACGATTATCGTGATCAGCTATCGTCCGTCCGTCCTGACCATTGCCGACCGCGGATTCCGCATCGCCGAGGGCCGGCTGGTGCCGGTGGACCCGTCGAGCTTCGCCGCACCGCCAGCCGCCGCCCCGCAAATCGCACCGCCGTCGCCGGCCGACCGACCGGGGACTGCGCCATGACCGTCGTTCTCGACGCCCACGCGACCGCATTCGAACAGGCCGAACGTCTGACCAACGCCCTGGCGCAGGGCGACGGCGAAGCGTCGATGAGCCCATGGGCGGCCTGCCTGACGCCCTTGCTGGGCGCGTTGAACTGGCGCGGCGAACCGCGGCATATCGCCGAATCCCTGCCGCATTTCGCCAGCTCGCTCGACCTGGACGAGGTGCGGGCCGTGCTGGCGCGGCTGGGCTATGTCACGCGGCCGCTGGTCATCGCCCCGGAGGATCTGGACGCGCGGCTGCTGCCGTGCCTGTTCGTGACCCGCGACCACAAGCCCTTCGTCCTGCTGGGTCGGGACGGCACCCGGCTGCGGATCTTCGACGGCACCGCCCGGCGGGCGCGGGAGCTGGATGCCCGCGACGTCCGCGGCACGGCCTATGTCATCGAAACCCACGAAAAGGCTCCCCGCGCCAAGCAGCGCAAGCAGGGGGAATGGTTCGGCGAGACGGTCAGGCGTTTCCGGCCGCTGTTCGTGCAGATGCTGGCCATATCGCTTCTGTCCAATCTGCTTGGCATTGTCGTGCCGCTGGGCATCATGGCGGTCTATGACCAGGTGATCGCCAAGCGGTCGATCGAAGCGCTGGCCGCCGTCGCCATCGGCGTCGCCATGGCGCTGGTGGCCGAGTTCGCCCTGCGCCGCCTGCGCGACGCTGCCCAGGCACACCTGGCCGGCCGGATGGAGTACCTGATCGGCAGCAAGGTGTTCGAGCACGTGCTGCAGCTGCCGGCCATGTTCACGGAGCGTGCGCAGGTCGGCGGCCAGGTGGCCCGCCTGCGGGAATTCGAATCGCTGCGGGACTTCTTCACCGGCCCGTTGGCCGGCATCTTCCTGGACCTGCCCTTCGTCTTCGTCTTCATCATCGTCATCTATATCCTGGCGGGGCCGCTGGCGATCATCCCGTTGTGCCTGGTCGCCGCCTATTGCCTGTTCGGGGCGATCCTGTTCCCGGTGATCCGGCGCCTCGGGCGGCGGGCCAGCCTTCTGCGGTCGGACCGGCATGCCTTCCTGGTCGAGCTGCTGTCGCGCTTCGCCACGGTCAAGCAGCTGGGAGCGGAGGCGATCTGGGCCGAGAGGTTCCGCGAGATCTCAGGCAACGCCGCCGTGGCCAACCTGCATACGGTCGTCCTCCAGGCGGTCGTCCAGATGCTGGCGCAAACGCTGATGATGACCGGCGGCATCGCGACGCTTGGCTTCGGCGTCGTCATGGTCATCCATGGCGACCTGACCGTCGGCGCCCTCATCGCCTGCATGGCCCTGGTCTGGCGGGTCCTGGCGCCGCTGCAAACCGGGTTCACGCTGTTCATCTCTCTGGAGCAGACGGTCAAGAGCATCGATCAGCTCAACCAGCTGCTGCGCTACCAGCCGGAGCGCGAAGCGGATGTCCTGTCGCGCGGCAAGAAGGTGTTTGCCGGCAATATCGGCTTTTCACGGGTGCTGCTGCGCCACAACCCGCAGCAGGAACCGGCGCTGATCAACATCAACCTTCAGATCCGCCAGGGGGAGATCTTCGGCGTCACCGGCAAGAGCGGGTCGGGCAAGACGACGCTTCTGAAGGTTCTTCTCGGTCTCTACGTCCCGCAGGCCGGGTCCGTAACCATCGACGGCATCGATGTTCGCCAAGTCGACCCGACTGAGCTGCGGCAATCGATCGCGTACTTGCCCCAGACGGGTCATGAATTCTACGGAACGATCGCCCAAAACCTGCGATTGTCGCAACCGACGGCCAGTCACGAGGAAATCGTTCAGGCGTGCGAGCTGGCCGGATTGACGCCCGATATTCAGGCCCTGCCTGAAGGTTTCGATACGCGTATTGGCGACCATGATGCGGCGCGCTTCCCCACAGGGTTTCGCCAGCGGCTGGGCTTGGCGCGCGTCTATCTGCGCGACGCCCCGATCATGATCTTCGACGAACCCACCAATAATCTCGACCAGGAACACGACAGGCTATTCATCCAGGCACTCCAGCATTACAAAGGGAAGCGGACTATCGTCTTAGTCACTCATAGGCCAAGCCATCTGCGCTTGTCCGATCGCATGGGCGTGCTCGTCGCCGGCCAGATGATGACCGTAGGCAAGCCAGAAGAGCTGCTGCCGAAATGGCTGGGATATCTGTAAGAGAACCCCCGCAGGACGGGCGAAACGCCACGAGGGCGGCCGAACCGACGTCCCGGCAGGTTCCGGCTCTGGGCAGCTCGCGGCTGATCTCGATGCCGGCGCGGCCGCGTTATGCGCCCGGCGACCGCCAGATGCGCCACCTTGCCAAGGCGGCGATGCTGGAAGAACGGCCGCCGCCGCGCCTGCTGCTCTACACGATCGCCGTCATCGGCCTGCTGATTGCCGGCGCGGTCGTGTGGGCTGCACTGACCGAGGTGCGGTCGACAGCGACGGCGCAGGGCCAGGTCTCCCCCTCCGGATCGGTGCGGATGGTGCAGCACCTGGAAGGCGGCATCGTCGACGAGATCCTGGTCGAGGAAGGGGACATCGTCGAAGCGGGCGCGGTCCTGGTCCGGCTGGACCCGACCTCGGTGCTGGCGCAGCTTGACCAGCTGCGGTCGCGCCTGGCGAGCCTGAACCTGCGATCGGCCCGGCTGCGCGCGCTGCTGAACGGCACGGACCCGGATTTCGGCACATGGGCCGAGGACTATCCCCTGCTGGCGGCAGACCAGCTGGAAGTCTTCCGCGCCGAACACAGCTCGGCCGAGGACGAACGCTCGGTCCTGCGCAGCCAGATCGAGCAGCGGCGCGAGGAGGTGAACGTCAACCTGCGCCAGGTCGAAAGCCTGTCGGAACAGGTCGAGATCATGGAACAGCAGCTGGCGATCCGTCAGCAGCTCTACCAGCAGGGCGTCGGCTCGCGCATTGTCGCCTTGGATACGGAGCAGGAGACCATCCGCGTGCGCGGGCAGCTGGCCAGCGCAGAGGCGACGCAGCGGCAGGCCGAACTGGCCGTCGTCGAAGCGGAAAACGCCCTGGCGGAGTTCGAGACCACGCGCCGCCGCGAAGCCTCGCGGGAATTGAGCGAAGTCAACGCCGAGCTTGCCGAGGTGCGCGGGGCCGCGGAGGGACTTGAGGACCGCCTGCGGCGGCTGAGCATTACAGCCCCGGTCAGGGGCGTGGTCAGTGCGTTTCAGGTGACGACGATCGGGCAGGTGATCGAACCCGGGCAGTCTGTGTTGACGCTGGTGCCGCAGGACGAGGCCGTCATCGTCGAAACCCGCATCAACCCATCGGACATCGGCTTCGTCCACCCGGGCCAGCCGGCGGAAATCACCGTCGACGGCTTCCCGGCGAACCGCTACGGCCAGATTGACGGGCAGATCGAGCGCATATCGGCCACGTCGTTCGAGACCGAGGATGCCACCCGCTTCTACACCGCGCGGATCGTCCTGGATCGTGATTTCCTGGAATTCGACGGCAATCGCTACAGCCTGCAGCCCGGCATGACCGTCACCGTTTCGATCACCACCGGCTCGCAATCGATCCTGGAATACATCCTTCGTCCCGTGGTCGATTCGATCAAGCGCAGCTTCGCCGAACGATAGGACTGTTCGAGTTGGGGCAGGATGGCATCAGGCCAGTCAGCCTGGCTGCATCCTGCCCTCGGACCCGCCGTCAGCGGCGCCCCCAGGGCCCGGCCAGCGGCCGGATGCCGGCCGTCGGCCGTGGCGTCGACAGCGCCAGCAGGCGTTCGATCCGCTCGCGCGGGTCGGGATGGGTGCTGAGCCAGGTGGGGGCCATGGGCTGCAAGCGGTTGACGAAGCCCCACGGCGACGCATCCAGGCCGTGGATGCGCCGCAATGCCGACGCCAGCGCCGCCGGGTCGCCCGTCAGCTCCGCCGCCATGTGATCGGCGGCGAACTCCCGGGCGCGGGAAAACCCGAGCTGGAGAAGGACCATCCCCGTGGGCGCACCGGCCAGGAACAGCACGGTCCACAGCGGCACCGTCGCCACACCGCCCAGCAGCAGCAGAACGCAGGCCACGATCCCGATCGTGCAGATCAGCCGTGTCAGCTGGGTGATGGCCGCCGACAGGCGCAGCCAATCGATGTCGCCGGCCGCCAGATGGGCGATCTCGTGCCCCAGCACGCCGGCGACCTCCCGCGGGGACAAGGTGCGCATCAGCCCGTCCGACACGCCGATCACCGCCTCCGCGCTGCTGCCGACGGCGACGGCATTTGCCCTGCGCTGCGGCAGCCAGTAGAGGGTCGGGATCGTGTCCAATCCGGCCTGCCGCGCGAGGCCGGCCGCCAGGGCATAGAGCTCCGGCGCGTCGGCTGGCCCGATGGGCACGCCGCGGTGAAGCCGCATGACGCCGGCGGGCGGCAAGCCCGCCGCCACGGCCAGCGTCCCCGCAAGCGCCACCAGGGCCAGCCCAAGCCCCTGGACGCCGCCGATCACCCAGGCGGACAGGCCGAACAGCGTCGCCATGGCCGCCAGCAAGGCAATGCCGTTGGCGGCGTGGTCCGCCGCTGACCCGCGATGCGATGACCCGTATCCGAGCATGGTCGTCAGCCCGGAGTAGCCTGGCCGAGGGCTGCCGCGTCGACGAAGGCACTGGCAATACCGCTCAACAGGAACAGCGCGGCGGCCTCGTCCCAGCGCGTCAGGTGCTCTTCCCAGACACGCTCCTGCACGATGATCGCGGCAAAGCCGCTGGCCATGGCGCCGATCAGCAACAGCGACGACATGACGGCAAGCGCCAGCCCCGGCGGCGCAAATGACGCCCCGAACAGCGCCGCGCCCCCCATCACCGCCATGCGGACCATGCTGGCGGCATTGTGCGTGTGATGATCACCGTCGTGGCGACGGTCTTCCCAGGTTCTCATGACCACGTCCTCCGTCCTCCATCGAGCGACTGAGTCCGGCTTCCCGACCATGCGGCGAAGCCCTGGCGGCAGGGCGTCCTCCCCTTCCCCGGTGCTGCGCTCCGCATCGCTGCCGGCTCGCGCCCGGGCACAGGGGGCCTGCCCTCATCCCTCTGCCGGCGGATCCGCAAGTCCCGGCATCCGCCACGTCTGACATATGTGCGCGGCAAATCGGGGACTCAAGGCGGCCCGGCGCATGGGCCCGCCGACCCCGCGCGGGGCTGGGTTGCCCGGCGGATGACCGGCATCCTGCCTGCGGCGCGGACGGCCCCGCGCCATCCGGTCACACCCGTCGGTATCGCAACGCGACCTAAATGTCGCCTTACTTAGAAAGCTTTGGTATGGTCATGTCATCTGAACGGCCGGCATTGGCGGTGGGTCAGCCCGCACGGCCAGATCCGGTTTGCCTCGGAACGGCAAGAATGGAGGGTTGGTATGGAACCGACGGACGTTCTGCGCGAGTTGTTTGAAGAAGCGATCCCGAGCGATCCCCGTGAGCCCGAACTGAAGCGGCGCTTGCGGACCACGGTGGCCGGGGCCAAGGCGCGGCTGGCCATCGATCGCCTCGAATCGCTGGGTTATGCCATCGTGCCCAGGCAGGTCAACGCGACCATCGCCAGCAACCAGTCCGATGACTACCCGGTGACGCACGCCCGCACCTGGGGGTAAGCCACCCCGCCGGCCGGACGCAGCGCCGCCGGCGGGGGTTGCTTTCATCGGTGCAAGGCGGCAGAGCTGGCGCGACAGTGGTTCGCGTCGGAACGGGGTTGCTTGTCTTCGCCAACGACAGTCACCCGATTTGCCCCAAGCCCGACGGGCTTCCTGCATCTCGGGCACGCCTTTTCAGCCTATCAGGGCTGGTCCGCCGCCCGTGTGGCCGGCGGGCGTTTCCTGCTGCGCATCGAGGATATCGATGAGGGCCGCTGCCGGCCGCAGTTCGAGGACGCCATCTTCGAAGATCTCGCCTGGCTCGGCCTGAGCTGGGAACAGCCGGTCCGCCGGCAATCCCGCCATCTGCCGGATTACCGCGACGCCCTTGGGCAGCTGGACGCCCTGGGCGTCGTCTATCCGTGCTTCTGTACCCGCAAGGCGATTCGCGAGGAGGTCGCGCGCATCGGCCACGCACCGCACGGCCCGGACGGCGTGCTGTATCCCGGCACGTGCCGCGCCCTGACGCCGGTGCAGCGCGCCCGGCGGACGGCCGCAGGGCAGGCCTATGCCCTCAGGCTCGATTGGGCCAGGGCCGCCCGCATCGCGGCACCGGCGGGATGGCACGACGACATCGCCGGCGAGCAGGCAACCGACCCCGGCCTGTTCGGCGATGTGGTGCTGGCGCGGCGCGATACCCCCACCAGCTATCACCTGAGCGTCACCGTCGACGACCACCTGCAGGGCGTCACCCTGGTGACGCGGGGACAGGACCTGTTCGCATCCACGCATGTCCACCGCCTGCTGCAAGCGCTGCTGGGGTATCCGGCACCGCGCTACCGCCACCATCGCCTGATCACGGACGATGCCGGCCAGCGGCTGGCCAAGCGCAGCGACGCCGTCGCCATCCGCCACCTGCGCGCGCAGGGCATGACGCCGCAGGACGTCTGGGCGCTGGTAGGCATCACCGACCTGCCGTAGGCCCCGGATCGCCGGTGCGGGGGGAACGCCGGCCGCCCGCCTGCCCGGCGAGCGGGGTCTCAGCCAAGCCGCCAGCGGCCTGCCACGAGATCCAGGTAGTCCGGGTCGTCCGGGGTGATCACACCGTGGCGAATCAGGAAGTCGATCAGCACCAGCGCCACGTTGAACTTGAAGTCGAAGCTGTCGCGCACGCGCGCTGCAACCTCGCCCACCGGCATCAGCGCGAAGGCCTCGACCTCCCCGTCGGTGTTCACGGGCAGGACATCGGCCGGCATGTCCAGGTCGTAGAGGAACAGCACATCGTCGCGCAGGCCCTCCGCCACCTCCATGCGATAGCCGAGCGCACCCACCGGACACGCGCGCCGGGCGAGCTCGGGCGGCAGTCCGGCCTCTTCGCCGGCCTCCTTGACCAGATTGTCGACAAGGCCGATGCCGTGGGGATTGCCGCCGGCCACCATGTTGTCCAGCTTGCCCGGCGACACCAGCCGGTCGCTGGCCCGCCGCCCGATCCAAAGGGCGGGGCCATCGGGTGCCCTTACCACGCCGTTGACGTGGACGCCGTAGGCGCGCGTGCCGAAGACAGGCACATAGGCCCGGTCCAGCACCAGCAGTGCGGGCCGGTTCCACCCGGTGGAGACCGCATAACGCTCGCCGCGCGGCGGGTGCATCACCCCGTCGGCGACCAGGGCGGCCATGACCTCATCGATGGCCCGGGTCCGCGCCTCGAACCCGTCCAGTCCCGGCGACAACGCCACCACCGCGTCATCGATGCGAAAGACGTCCGCAAAGCGGCAAAGATGGGGTACCAGCGCCGTCCGTATCCAGCCGACGCGGCTGCCGGCCACGTGGAACGGCACGAACCGCGTCAGGTCATGCGCCGTGCACGCGCGGAGGTGATCGAGGTACCCCATGGGCCTGCCGGTCAGGCCGCCGCAGCCCGGGGCAGCCGGCGGAACGCCACCGCCTCGACGCCCACCACCTGGGTCATGCATTGGGCGATGTGCTCGGCAGCCATGGGCTCGACCCCGTCGACGCCGACGCTGACCGACAGCCGGTCCTCGCCATCGGCACCGCCGTGGCGATGGGCTGTCATCTCGGTGGGCACCAGGCCGCGCTTGGCCACCAGCTCCAGCAGGCGCGGCAGCACGCCCGGATCGGCCAGGGCGGAGACTTCGTAACGATAGGGACAGGGGACACTGGCAACCAGAACGGCCAGACCGGCAGTATCAACGACACGCATGACACCAGACCTCGCGGGACAACGACGATTCGAAAAACGGCAAACCTCCCGATCCTCAGCCGAGGACCGGGCCGCTAATTCGATCGTCGATCCGCAAGAGCGCGTGCATGCCACCAACGCTACGGCTGTCCGCCGCCCCGGTCAAGGGATGCGCGAGGTCAGGACGGATCCCTGAGGGCTATCCTCAGTTCGTCCCGTTTGAACTCGTCGATCATGCAGGTGTTGTAAAGGTGCTCCACCAGCGCGGAGACTCCGACATCCAGCGTGGCGGCGGCCGCAATCACCGTGTCCTTTGTCAGCTTTTCCAGCGGTACCGATCGCCGCACCAGATCGCGCGGCATCAGCAGCATCGCGGCAAAGGCATTGGCGCGTTTCTCAACGCCCGGTGCAGCCCACGGACCGCTGGTGTGCGCGATACGGCGCGCCCGGCTGCGGTCGAACAGGATGTGGCATAGTTCGTGGGCAAGCGTGAAGCGGCGTCCCGCCTCGTTCTGGTTGTACGGGCTGGACCGGTTGACGATGATGGCCGGACCATAGTTGGGGCCTGCCACAGCCACGCCGCGGATCGTGCTCGTCCGCAGGGACCGTTCCTTGACGGCTATGCCCAGCGTCGCCAGCAGGGCACGCACGTCCACCGCCGAAGCCGACCCGGGCAGGTCCCGCTCTTCCAGGAACTGCTCGGCCAGGTCATAGCCTTCCTCGTAGGGTGCCGATAGCGGTGCACCCACGGTACTGTCCACAAGCGCCGACAATTCCGGGCTTTCTTGGCCGCCGGCATGGGCTGCCAGGAACCGCATCAGCGTCTGCACATCCCTGACGCCGATATCCGGGCTGACGCCGCCGAACATCAGCACCGCGTCGTCCAGCCGCTCGACGGCCGGAACGGACGCCATGCGCGTGCTCCCGCCGATACTGCCGGAACCATCGGGTGGCGTGCCCACGCGGGAACGGGCTTTCTCGATCCGGTCGAAGAGCTTCGCCGGCAGGTACGCCGCCTCCAGTCTGGCCGTCGCCAGGGCCGACAGGCTTCCGATCCGACTGCGCAGCTCCACCAATGACCTCTGGTCCTCACCGCTGAGGTTGCCCGCGGCCGACAAGACCCACTGGAGCGCACCCCACAAGGGCTGGGCAACATCAGGGATGGGCAGGGTGGCTGCGCCGGGTGCGGAGACGAACCGGAAGCCATCGGGGGCATAGGCCGGCGGTCGCGCGGTCCACGAGACCTCGACATCATCGCCCAGCCGACGGAACACGATGTCGGGGTATAGCGCGCTGGGGTCCGCCGCCCGCAGCGAATGGCGCCGCCACCACGCCTGCACGTCCGCGTAGCGTGCCTGGCCGGCCCTGTCTTCGGCATCGATCAGCCGGCGGAGCGCGAGAAAGACCGCCGTGACGGCCGGGGCGGCGCTGTTCTCCCGCCAGGCGGGACGCTCCTCGTGCAGAAGTGCCACCCAGTTCGTCGCCAGCCATTCGAATATGGGGAACAGATACCACCTTACGTAATCGTAGGTTCGGCCATCGTGCTGGTGGCGCGTAAGGACCTGCCCGGCAACGGTCAGGCGCAGGTCGCCGGTGGACCAACCGCCGTGGGCCGGGCGCAGATCGCGCGGTTCGGGATCATCGGCCCATCGGACGGCGATTTCGAAGCGCGCCGGATCGCCAATGCATGTGAAAGCCGTCATCGGTCATCCGTCTTGAGCGCCCAATGGATATCGCCTTTCCCGACACTGAGGGAAGCGTTGAGCTGACGCCGCGTCACCAACCGTCGCTTGCGCCACTCGTCCTTGATCCTGGCCGGCACGCTCTCCCATGGCACCGGAAATCCATGCCAGGTCCCGTCGGCCGAGTTCTTCGCCTCGAATGCGATCCCCCGTGCGGTGGCAAAGCGGCGGCCGGTCGCCTCGTCGACGCGCGCACCTGCGAACAGCGCATTCGCTTCGGTGGCTGCCCAGTCATGGGCATGGACATCCGCCTTCAGCCCGCCCTGGGGGGTGGTATGGGTCCACTCCGGGCACAAGGTCCCCTTCTGCTCATCGGGCGGGCGCTTCTTGTGTTTCGAAGACCCGCGATACGTCGGTCCCTGCGGCAATGCCCTGCCCAGCCCCTGCGCCGACCGCCCCTGGCACAGGCCTCAACCCGCCACGGCGCGGGGCAGCGTGGCGGCGGCGTCGTCTTCCAGGGAGGCCAGGTATTTCTCGACCTCCAGTGCGGCCATGCAGCCCATGCCGGCGGCCGTGACCGCTTGGCGGTAGACCTTGTCCTTGACGTCGCCGGCGGCGAACACGCCGGGGATGTCGGTTGCGGTGCTGTCGGGGGCGGTCAGGATATAGCCTTCGCCGTCCATCGCCACCTTGCCGCGGAAGACGGCCGTTGCCGGATCGTGGCCGATGGCGATGAACACGCCATCCACCGCCAGGTCGCTGACCGTACCGGTCTTGACGTTGCGCAGGCGCACACCGGTGACGCCGGCATCGTCGCCCAGGATCTCGTCGACCACGCTGTCCCAGGCCACGTCGACCTTCTTGTGCTTCAACAGCCGGTCCTGCAGGATCCGCTCCGCCCGCAGTTCGTCCCGCCGGTGGATCAACGTCACCTGCTGGGCGATGTTGGCGAGATACAGCGCCTCTTCCACGGCGGTGTTGCCGCCGCCCACCACGGCCACCTTGCGGCCGCGGAAGAAGAAACCGTCGCAGGTGGCACAGGCCGATACGCCGCGGCCGTTGAACCTGGCCTCGCTGTCCAGGCCCAGCCAGCGCGCCTGCGCGCCGGTGGCGATGATCACGGCGTCGGCGGTGAAGACGGCGCCCGAATCCGCCTTGCACACGAAGGGCCGCACGGTGAAGTCGACCTCGGTGATCAGGTCGAAGACCATCTTCGTGCCCACATGGGCGGCCTGGGCGGCCATCTGTTCCATCAGCCAGGGGCCCTGGATGACGTCGGCGAAGCCGGGGTAGTTCTCCACATCCGTGGTGATCGTCAGCTGGCCGCCGGGCTGCAGCCCCTGCACCATCACCGGTTCCAGATTGGCCCGCGCGGCGTAGATGGCGGCCGTATATCCGGCCGGCCCGGCGCCGATGATCAGTACCCTGGCATGCTGTGTGTTCGCCATCCTACCCATTCCTGCCGCTGCCGATGCCCCAAGTCACCGGCCCCATTCTGGCACATAGGCGTCGCCGGACTGCCCGGCAACCGGCCCGGCCGGCCTTCGTCCCCTGCCATGCGCCCCGTGCAGGGACGCGACCGGCCCCGCGCCGCCCATCAGAACCCGAACATGTGATCCAGGCTGAAGGCCGCGCCGCCGGTCCGCACCAGGCCATGATAGCCGAACAGCCGGCAGGTCAGGTCGCGGATCAGCACATAGCCGTCGGGCCCGGCCTCCTTGCGGTCCTCGGCGGAGAACGTCTCGCCCACCCGGAAGAGATGGGATCCGCTGCACGGGATCTGCACCAGCTTGGTTGCGATCTCCTCCCCCGACTGGTTCACCAGGATCAGGCTGGTGGCGCTGTGCGCGTGCCAGGGGGTGGAAGCCGGATAGATCAGGCAGCACATGGCGTCGGTGCCGTCGGGGCCGAGCCGGAGGAACAGCCGCGTCGTCAGGCCCGGCGGCCGTCCGGCATAGCTCTGCGGCTCGCTCTTGTAGGTCAGCACGGTGTTGAAGATGTGCGAACCGAAGCTGGTCTCCGCGGTGTGGCCCGTCTCCAGGTCTTCGTAGCGGAAGATGGCATGCAGCCAGCCATCGGCATCGCTGCCGGCAGCGAAGTCGTAGACCAGTTCCACATGCCCGTGGCCCGACGGAAGGCGCGGCCCCCCGTTGGCCAGCGGGGCTGTCAGGTCGAACGCCGTCTCGTGCGCCCGCGGCAGGTTTCCCAGGGGGCGTCGGCCCACCTCCTTGCCGTTCGCATCGAACAGGATGGCGGCGATGGGCAGCGATTGCTGCGTCGTCGCCATCGGCGTCGGCTGCACCAGCGTGCGGTAGCGGTCCACGGGCAGGATCGGCGCGGGCAGGATGAACCCCTTGCCCATGAGATTGCCCATCTCCGGCAGCCGGGGGTCGGGCTTCAGGTCGGTGCGCTCGACATTCATATGGGCGATGCGCTGGCGGCCGTTGGCGTTCCAGATCTCGTACCGCGGGCGTACGAAGTGCTTGCCGGCGCGCGCCTCGATCTGCTGGGGCCAGCGGGCAGCCGGCAGCAGTTCCGCCACGTCCAGACGGTAGGTGGCGAATCCGGGGATCTCCCGCCCCAGCCACGCAACACCGGCGTCATCGCCCATGAGGTTGAGCCCGATGCCGCCCGCCGGTATCGGCGTCGGATGGCTGTTCTGCACCCACAGGACCACCGTTTCGTCGTCCCGCGGTGCCGGCAGGCCGCCATAGAGGTTGCTGGGCCAGGCATTGGCGTCATGGGTGCACGACAGCACCCGTTCGTCGTCGCCATAGGTGTCCAGCGCGTACTTCACCACCTCGTGACCCGCGGCACCGATGATGTGGACGAACAGCTGGCCGGTGAATTCGCCCAGGTCGAAGCGTGCGCGCAGGTCGGCGCTGTCGATGATGATGGTGCTGTTCGGCCCGGCCAGCCGGTCTTCCCAGGTAACGATGCGCCGGCCGCCCTCGTCGAACAGCGTCGCCCACAGCCGTACGTCCCGGCCGCCGTACGCGGCCCAATAGTTGGCCGTGACCAGCCGGGTGTGGTGTCCGTCCTGCTCGCGGAAGAAGGCGAAGTTGGTGGCGAAGTTCAGCGGCGACAGGTAGGTGCGGCGGTCGGTCAGCAGCCCTTCGGGCAGGCGCATTTCGTCCAGCGTCAGGATATGCGTGCCCGCCGGCAGCAGCGGGCGGATCTGGTCCGCAAGCCGCCTGGCATCGAACGCCGCCAGGAAGACGGTGCCCACCGGCGCGCCCTTCAGCTCCGTCACCGGTTGGGCCGCCTGGCCCAACAGGGGCTCGCCCACGCGCTCCACATCCTGGACGAACACCCCCGCCACCTGAACCCCCGACAGGTCGTAGAGGGAGGCAAAGGTCGCCAGCTGGCCGAGGGGATCATAGACCGCGACGCCGCCCGCCCTTTCCAGCCGGGCGATCAGGCCATGGGCGCGCTCGACGGCGTCGGGATGCCCGAAGGCCTTGAACAGGGCACCGCCGCCCGACGCGCTGGAGAAGGTGTGGATCTGAAGTGTCATCTGAGAGACCCGTCAGCTTTCAGGGTGTCGGGGACGCGGCCGGCAGGTCCCGGTCAGGCGGAGGCGAACAGGCGCTTCATGCGCGCGCTGAAGCGATGGCGCGTCTGCTCGCGCTGGACGACGCCCTCGTCCGTCACCCAGTTGAGCTGGATGGACCGGCGCTGGCCCACATGGCGTTCGTGTCCATGCCAGGCGGTGGGGCCGTTGCGGAAGGCCAGCAATGTGCCTTCTTCCGGCGGGACTTCCACCACCGGGTTGTCGAGGCTGTCGGGCGAGCGCAGCAGGCGCAGCCGTCCGCCCGACGCTTCCCAGCTGGGGTTCATGTAGATCAGGACGGTGATCACCTTGGTCTTGCTGTCGGTGTGGATGCGTCCGTCCTTGGCCTGGGCCTGGCCGCGCACCGTGACCATGATCGGCCGGCGGCCGAGGTCGAGCGCGAACTTGTCGGCGAATGCCTGCGTCATCTCCGGGGCATACAGGGCGTCGAGCAGCGCCCGGAACTGCGGGCCATAGGTCAGTTCCGACACCGGGAAGCTGCCCGGCCTGTCGATGGCGGGAAAGTCGGCGTTGATCGCCGCCGTCGCTTCCGGCCGGATGAACCCCGGCACGATCAGGTGGTCGAACGGATCGGTCGCCAACGGTGTCGTCCGAAAGCGCTCGAGATCGATCGGCACGTCATGTACGTCCACGGATGTCCGTCCTTCGATATCTTTCGTCTTGCCGCTTCGGCAGAAGCAATAGTTTCGCCGGAAACTGGTCGGAAACTGTATGGCAGAGCCGGCCGCCCCCGATCAATCCGGAATCGCCCCGGCGCCCGCCTGCCGGACCGCCAGGCGCCGGCGGACCTCGTCGGCCACCTTAGCGGCATCGGCCAGCGGCTGATAGGCCCACCGCTCCAGACGGCCGGTAAAGGGCCGTGTCACCCCCCGCCCGCGAAGGTTGCCATGGAAGCGGGCGAACTTCGCCGAGCCGCCGTCGAGATCCAGGGTCATCACCGGGGTGCCGGTGGTCGCGGCTTCCGACACCATGTTGATGCTGTCGACCGTGACCAGCACCACATCGGCCAACGCCAGATAGGCGAAATAGGGGTTGTCGCCCGTGCCGTCCCATATCTCCGCCGGCAGGCCGGCAAGGCGCGAGCGCAGCGTCGCCTCGTTCGCCGGGCCCGTGCGCCGGCTTGCCGTCACCATCAGCCCGGCACCCTCATTGCGGGCCATGGCCGCGACAGCATCGGCGATCGCCGCCATCCGCGCCTCCGACAGGCGATAGGCGGAATTGCCGCCGCCGACCAGGACGGCGACCCGCGGCCGCGGCAGTGCCTCAAGCCGGGCGCCGTGGCGCGCGGCGGCCTCGTCCAGCCGCGCGCGCGTCACCCGGTTCGGGGCGCCGACGGTGGTGACGACATTCCCGCCGCGCAGACGGTCGTGCTCCGGCACCGCGATCAGGTCGAAATGGCGCGGCGCGATCACCGGGTTCTGAAGCTGGACCAGGAAGCAGCGGCCGCGACTGCCGCGCCGGGCCGCCAGGGCGGGCGCAATGCTCTGCCGCCCGGTGGCGATGACGATGTCCGGCCAGGGCGGCGACACCGGATCGCCCGTCGGCGCGGCACACCGGTCCAGGCGGACCCGAATATAGGGGGAGACCAGCCGCCAGGGCGGGCGCAGCACAACTCTCTTGATCACCGGGCGAAGACCCAGCGCTTCGGCCACGCCCAGGCACTGGACCTCCATGCCGGCCTTGCCATCGGTGATAACCCACGCCATTTCATCGTGCACAGGTGCAATCCTTCGCTGCGACGGCCCCCGGGCGGGTCGTCGTGATCGCGTTTCGCCACACGCAATTGGAGAGATTATGAGCAAGCGCGTTTTGTTCTGCTTGCCCGATACAGGCAAGAGTAATAACGTTTCGCATTGCGTTTCTGGATAGTGATGAGCTTGCCGATGCGCCGCGTAAAGCTGGATAGGATCGATCGTCGAATTCTACGGGACCTCCAGGAAAACGGGCGTATCACCAATGTCGAGCTGGCGCGCCGCGCCGGGATCTCCGCCCCCCCGTGCCTGAGGCGCGTCCGCGCGCTGGAAGAGGCCGATTATATCCGCGGCTACCACGCCGATATCAATCCGGAAGCGCTGGGTTTCGGCGTCACCGTCTTCGCCCATGTGGGCTTGAGCAGCCAGGCGGAGGCGGATCTGCGCCAGTTCGAGGAACTGGTCCAGACCTGGCCGCTGGTGCGCGAATGCCACATGCTGGCGGGCGAGACGGACTTCCTGCTCAAGGTGGTGGCCGAGGATTGGGACGCCTATCAGCGCTTCCTGACCACCCAGCTGACGGCGGCACCCAATGTCAGCCACGTCAAGTCGGCCCTGGCGATCCGGACGGGCAAGCACCTGCCCGGTGTGCCGATCGATATCCACGCCGCGGGCCATCACGAATAGCCCCCACCGCCCGGCCGGATTGATCCCGCGCTTCCACACCTTGCGGTCGATATTGCGGGGCGCCGCGTTCGGCGGCACCATCGGCCGGTCGAATCGCGTCGGTCCGGGAGGTGGCGAGGCCATGGTGATGCCAGGTCGTCTACGACATGCGATCCGTCCGTCCGGCAGGCCGGGGCACGCCGGGCGGCAGATGACCGGATCGGCACGCCTGTGGACGGTGCTTGCGATCCTGCTGTTTGCCCCGCCGCCTGCGGCCTTTGCCCAGGCTGCGACCACGCTCGACACACTGGTCGCAACCTATGCCCTGGCACCGCAGGATGTCGGCTTCCTCGTCTTCGATCCCGAGACCGGGTCCGTGCTGGAGGAGCACAACGCCGACCAGGGGTTCATCCCCGCGTCGGTCACGAAGGTGCCGACCATGGTCGCGGCCATGAACATCCTGGGCGCCGACTACCGGTTCGAGACCACGGTCCAGGCCTCCGGGCCGGTCGCCGGCGGCCACCTGGGCGGCGACCTCTTCCTGGTGGGCGGCGGCAATCCGTTTCTCGACACCGGCGACCTTGCCGGGCTGGCGCGGGAGGTGCGCGCGCGCGGCATCGCCACCATCGACGGCGCCCTGCATTACGACGCCAGCCTGCTGGCCAGCGTGGAGGAGATCAATGCCGGCCAGCCGATCCCGGCCGACTACAACCCCGGGGTCAGCGCGCTGTCGGTCAATTTCAACCGCATCCTGGTAAGCTGGCAGCGCGACCGTAGCGTCGGCGGCGTCGTCGCCCTGGCCAAGGCGGTTTCGGACAGCATGGAGATGCCGGTCGACTGGGTCAGCTTCGACCCCGCACCGGCCGAAACCGACCCGGGGGCCGGCTTCGTCTATGCCGGCATGGGCGGAGTGGAACGATGGCTGGTCTCCCAGCGGCTGTCGGAACCGGGAACATTGTGGCTGCCCGTGCGCGCGCCGGACCTGCATACGGCGACCGTGTTCGCGCGCCTGCTGGAGCAGCAAGGCGTCACGGTCGGCCCGCCCACCGCGGGCGTACGGCCCGCGGCGGCCGTCGCCCTGGCCTTGAACACCAGCCCGCCGCTGGTGGAGATCGCCGAGCAGGTGCTGCACTACAGCAACAACCTGTCGGCAGAGCTGGTCGGGCTGGCCGCCTCGCGCCAGCTGACCGGAACGGCGATGAGCCTTCCCGCGTCCAGCCAGGCACTGGGACAGTGGTACGCGGCCCGCATACCGTCCATCGCCTGGGGCAGCTTCCGGACCGAGAACCATTCCGGCCTCAGTACCTCCGCCCGCGTCACTCCCAGGCAGCTGGGCGCGGTGCTGCACTTCGCCTGGCCGCAGGTCTATGGCGGGCAACGGCTGTTCGACCTGCTGCAGCCGGTGGCCTGGCAGGATGCGATCAACCAGGAACGCCCCGCCGGGTCCCCGCCGTTGCAGATCCGCGCCAAGACGGGCACGGTGTATTACGGAAGCGGCTTGGCCGGCTACCTGACGACGGTCGGCGGCCGGACACTTGGCTTCGTCGTCTTCGTCTCCGACATCGCGCAACGCACGGCGCTGGATGCGGTGATGGACCGGCGCTTCCTTGCCCCGCCGGAAGGCGGCCGCGGCTGGCTGTCGCGCGCCCGCGAGGTGGAACGGGCACTTGTGACCCGCTGGGCCACCGCCTACTGACGGCAGCCCGCGAAGGCGGCGTACCGGGGGCCGACGGGCGTGCTAAGCTACGCCCGTCAATTGGCGCACAATCGCCGTACCGTCGGGGGAGGGGTCCATGGGCCTGAGGCTGAAGTTCAACCTGGTGCTGCTGGTCTCCTTCGCGCTGGGACTGGTCATCGCCGGCTTCCTGTCCTTCCGCATCCTGAAGGACAATGCCGAGGACGAGGTCGTCGAGACCGCGCGCCTGATGATGGAAAACGCGCTGGCGATCCGCGCCTATACGGCGGCCGACGTCCGGCCGCTGCTGCAAGAGGCCCATTTCGACCGGTTCCTGCCGGAAACCGTCCCCTCCTACGCCGCGCAGACGAATTTCCGCCGGGTGCAGCAGCAGTTTCCCGAATTCTACTACAAGGAGGCGGCGCTCAACCCCACCAACCTCGCCGACCTGGCCAACGAGTGGGAAGCCGACATCATCCAGCGCTTCCGCAACGATGAGGGCCTGACCGAGCAGATCGCCTATCGCGAGACGCCGTCGGGCCCGGTCATGGTGATGTCGCGCCCCCTGGCTGTCGGCGACGAAAGCTGCCTGATCTGCCACAGTTCCGTGGAGGCCGCGCCGCCGGAGATGGTCGCCATGTACGGCAGCGCCAACGGGTTCGGCTGGCGCCTGAACGAGATCATCGGCGCGCAGATCGTCTCCGTGCCGTTGTCGCTGCCGATGGAACGCGCGCGCGACACGTTCTTCACCTTCCTGATCTCGCTGGCCGTGGTCTTCTTGATCATCACCGCGCTGTTGAACGTGGTGCTTCACTTCGTCGTGGTGAAACCGGTGGTCCGCATTTCCCATATGGCCAGCCAGGTGAGCCTGGGACACATGGAGGAGCCGGAGTTCGTCTGGAAGGGCCGCGACGAGATCGGGTCGCTGGCATCGTCGTTCAACCGCATGCGGCGAAGCCTGGAAAACGCCATGAAGATGCTGGAAGACTAGGTATCACCCCCCACCCACTCCAGCCTGCAGGACCATGACATGACGCGGGATGCCGGGCATCCGCAGTCCATCGGCAAATACACCATCGAAGCCGTGCTCGGCCGCGGCGCCATGGGTGTCGTCTACAAGGCCTACGACCCGACCATCGAGCGGCATGTGGCCCTGAAGACCGTGCGGGCGGACCTGCTGGACGGACCGGACGGTGCGGAGCTGCGATCGCGCTTCCTGCGCGAAGCCCGCGCCGCCGGCCGCTGCATGCACCCGAACATCGTCGCCATCTTCGATTTCTCCGACCAGGGCGACACCCCGTTCATTGCCATGGAGTATGTCCAGGGCCAGGAGCTGGCGCAGTTCCTGCGCCAGAAGGTGCAGTTCAAGCACACCGTGTCGCTGTTCATCGTCGCCCAGGTGCTGAGCGCGCTGGACTATGCCCACGGCCAGGGGGTGGTGCACCGCGACATCAAGCCGGCCAACATCATTCTGCTGAAGGGCGGCAAGATCAAAGTGACGGATTTCGGCATCGCCCGGCTGGAAAGCACCAGTTTCACCCGCCACGGTTCCGTCCTGGGCACCCCCAGCTACATGGCGCCGGAGCAGTTCACGGGCGACACCGCCGACCACCGTTCGGACCTGTTTTCCACCGGGGTCGTGCTGTTCGAGCTGTTGACCGGCCGCAAGCCGTTCCCCGGCGAGACCGCGACCGAGATCATGTACCGCGTGCTGCACCACCCGCCGCTGACCTTCGCCGAGGTCGATGCCGGGCTTCCCGACGGCCTGGATGCCGCCGTGCGCAAGGCGCTGGCCCGCGATCCGGCGGACCGCTACCAGTCGGCCGACGAATTCGCCCGCGTCCTGCGCGGTGCCCTGGCCGACCCCAAGGCGGCCGCCCAGATCGGCCCGGCCGACCAGACGCTGCTGGCCACGACCCTGGGGTCCGGGGCAGCGCTGCAAGGGGCGCTGCTGACCTCGCTGGAAACCGACCTGCTGCGCAAGGTCGAGGACGACCTGGCCCGTCATATCGGCCCGATCGCCAAGATCGTGGTGAAGAAGGCGGCAGCACGGACCACCAGCATCGCCGAGCTTTACAAGGCCCTGGCGGAGCACATCCCCAACGATGCGGAGCGCGAAACCTTCCTGAAGCGGGCCAAGCGCCTGGAAGGCGGCGGCACGCGGACACTGACCACCCACGATACCGCCGGCAGGACCGTGTCGGCCACCGTTGGCGCCACCGGCATCACCGGCACGTCGTTCCAGCCCGATGTGCTGGACAGCCTGACCGGCGAACTGACCGTCCATCTCGGCCCGATCGCCCGGGTCCTGGTGAAGAAATCCGCCCGCGCGGCCGGGTCCCTCGACGATCTGGTCGGCAGCCTTGCCGACCACATTCATGACGACCGCGAGCGCCGTTCGTTCCTGGACCGGGTGACTGCCCGCCTGCCGGGCCGGGCCTGACCGTCGCGACAGGGTCTGCGCCGGCGGCCGCGTCCCGCCGTTGCAGGCCCCGCACCGGCCGCGCCCGGGTTCCCCTACTGCGCCCGGGTGAAGGGGACGAAGCGGACCTGGCCCATCCCTTCGTAGACGTCGCGCCGCTGGACCGACACGGTGCCGTCGGCGGCGACGCGCTTGCGCACCTCCAGCAGGATCTGGACGGTGGGCGGCCCCACGGGGATCACCATGATGCCGTCGGGCGCCAGCTGTTGCAGCAGCGGCGGCGGAATGTGGTCGATGGCCGCGGTGACGATGATGCGGTCATAGGGCGCGTGTTCCGGCCACCCGTCATAGCCGTCGCCGGTGGCCAGGCGGATGCCCGCATAGGCCCCATACCCGGCTGCGGCCATGCGGGCGAAGGCATCGGCCGTGCGCGCGGCGAGCGGTGGGACGATCTCGATCGAATAGACCTGATCGGTGAAATGGGCCAGGACGGCGGCCTGGTAGCCCGATCCCGTGCCGATCTCCAGCACCCGCTGGCCGGGCTGCACCGCCAGGACCGACGTCATGCGCGCCACCATATGCGGGGCCGATATCGTCTGGCCGAAGCCGATCGGCAGCGGCGAATCCCGGTACGCATCCCCGCGGCTGCCCGGCGGCACGAAGTCGTGGCGCGGCGTCAGCAGCATGGCGGCAACCGCCCGGTCGCCGTAGAGCTGGCCCTGCCGGACCAGCCGCTGCATCAGATCGAAGCGTGCACCGGCGGTCCCTGCCCCCTCGCCGTGCCGCGACGCCATCTCCGCAACGAAGGTCTCGCGATCGCCAGCGGCCGGCGTCGGCACGGCGGGGCCGTCTGCCTGCTGACCCAGGGCGGTGGATGCCGCCGCCATCCCAGCGCACAGCAGGAACAGAACCGCCCGCAATCGCCACCCTGCCGGCATGTCCGGCCCCCTCGCCCGCCCGTCGATGGGTCGGAGACCGAGGGTACGTCAACCCGGCAGCGGCGGCCAGCCGGGACGGCCCGCCACCCCGCGCCTTACGCCATCTGCACCAGCGTCTGCAGCATCTGGTCGGCGGTGGTGACGGTCTTGGAAATGGCCTGATAGTTGCGCTGGGCCACGATCAGGTTGGTCATCTCCTGCGCCAGGTCGACATTCGAACCTTCCAGCGCCTCCGACACGATGCTGGCGGTGACGTTGTGGGAATCCCCGTCCACCGCCTCGACGAACGCCCCGGTGCGCAGGGGATCGGCCAGGCTGGGCGTCAGCCGGGAGATATTGGCCGTGAAGTAGCTGTCGCCGACGGGCTTCATCAGGTCTTCGTTGACGACATTGTACAGCGCCAGCTTGTAGCGGGCGCGCCGCTGGCCATTGTCGAACTGTTCCACCACGTTGCCGTCGCGGTCGGTGATGTAGCCGGTCAACCGCCCGCGGGCATAGCCGTCGGCACTGGCGCTGACGCCGTTGGTGCCCGTGCCGGAGAATTCCATGGCGGAGAAGTCGAAGGTGAAGCCGTTGTGGGTCAGCGGCTGGATACTGTCACCGGACACGGTGAGCGCCCCGACCAGGGCGTTCGCCGGGTCGTGCAGCTCCCACCCCGTCCCGTTCCATTGAAGCGTGTAGGCGTAGGTGGTGCTCGCCGGGTCGGGCAGCGCCGGAATGGTGATGGAACCGTCGGCCCCCGGGCTGCCGATGGCCGCGTCCTGTCCGGCCGCGTCTTCCGGCAGGGTGTCCTGCGCATAGGCGAGGAACGTAACGGGCGCTTCCAGCACGGTGCCGTCGGCCGGCAGATAGCCAACTAGCCGGACGGTGCTGGTCGCCTCTTGCGGCATGATGCCATAGCGGCTGAACCGCATCGGCCCCGGCGTGCCGGAGACTTCGGCCGTGTCGGGGTCGACCTCCCACCCGTGCACGAAATAGCCTTCCTGGGTGGTCAGGTATTTGCCGCTCTCGGTTTCCGTCATCGCGAACGCGCCGGCACGAGTGTACAGCGTGCCGGGCTGAATGCCGGTGGTGGGCGCATCGCCTTCCAGCGACTTGGTCACGCGGAAGAAGCCGCGGCCCGAGATGGCCACGTCCAGTTCCCGCCCCGTCGTGGCGATCTGGCCGGACTTGCCGATGAAGTTCTGGTCGCGTGCGACGACGCCCTTGCCGCTGACGCCCTTGCCGCTGGCCGTCTTGCCCGTCTCGGGCGTGACCAGGTCGGAAAACCGGGTTTCCGAGCGCTTGAAGCCGACCGTCGACACATTGGCAATGTTGTTGGAGATGGTCGTCATCGCCTTGCCGTGGGCGCGCATACCCATGACGCCGATGGACAGTGCGTCGTTGAAACTCATGGCATCGCCTGCCTTTCCGCTTGGCCCCGGGTCAGTTCAGGATATTGACCGCCGTGCGCAGCATCTCGTCGCTGCGGGTCAGGGCCTTGGAGTTCAGCTCGTAGGCGCGCTGCGCCTCGATCAGGTTGGTGATCTCCGCCACCGTGTCGACGTTGGAGCGTTCCAGATAGCCTTGCAGCAGCACGCCGCGCCCCTCGGTCCCGGCAACGTCGCTCTGCGCCTGGCCCGAGGCGGAGGTCTGGCGGAAATAGTTGCGCCCCAGGGCCTCGAGGCCGTTCTCGTTCTGGAACAGGCTGAGGTTCAGCTGTCCCACCTGTTCCAGGTCCTCTTCGCCCGACAGCTCCTGCCAGACCTCGCCGGTCTCCGAGATGGTGACGCTGAGGGCGTTGGGGCTGATGGTGCCGTTGATGCCGCTCAGCCGGTAGCCTTCGGACGTGACCATCTCGCCATCACCGTTGACGGCGAAGGTGCCGGACCGGGTATAGGCCACCGACCCGTCGGGCATCTCGACTTCGAAGAAGCCGCGGCCGTTGACAGCCACGTCGTAGCTGTTGTCGGTCTGCTGCAAGGCACCGCTGGTGAAGATGCGGTACGACCCGTTGACCTGCGACCCCAGGCCGATCTGCAGACCCGTGGGGCGGATCGTGCCGCTGTCGCTGGTCGGCTGACCCACCACCCGGTAATTCTGATACATCAAGTCGGCAAAAAGTGCATGCTGGGTCTTGAAGGCCGTCGTATTGACGTTCGCCAGATTGTTGGTGATGACGGCGACATTGCGCTGCTGCGTACCCATACCCGTCGCAGCGATACTCAGCGATTTCATCATGATGACGGCATCCTGCTTGCCTACCGAACGCAGGGCCGGACCGGCCCACTCGCCGGAAGTGATGCAAGCCGGATGCCAGATGCCGGGCCGCGCCGGCAGGCGGGGTCAGGGCGCGCCGGTCAGTGCTCGCTGTCCGGCAGTTCGCGCTTGCGCCGTTCCACATAGTCGCGCAGCGACTCGTTGATCGCCTCGTCCAGCGCCGGGGGCTGGTAGGCGGCCAGCATCTTCTTCCACACGGCGTTGGCACGCGCCGCGGCATCCTTCTCGCCGTCGGCCAGCCACTGTTCGAAGCTGTTGTTGTCGGCGATGGCGGAGCGATAGAAGGCCGTCTCGAAATGCGCCTGCGTGTGGGCGCAGCCGAGGAAATGGCCTCCGGGGCCGACCTCCTGGATCGCCGACAGGGCCTGGCCGTCGGCCGACAGGTTGATGCCGCGGGCAAAGGTCTCCAGGATGCCCAGCTGGTCGGCGTCCATGACGAACTTCTCGTAGCCCATCACCAGCCCGCCCTCCAGCCACCCGGCGGCGTGCAGGACGAAGTTCACACCGGCCATCAGCGTGGCGTTCAGCGTGTTGGCGGACTCGTAGGCCGCCTGGGCGTCCGGGATCTTCGACCCGCACAGGCCGCCGCCGGAGCGGAACGGCACGCCCAGCCGGCGCGCCAGCTGCGCCGCGCCGAACAGCACCAGCGCCGGCTCGGGCGTGCCGAAGGTGGGTGCCCCCGACTGCATCGAGATCGAGCTGGCGAAGGTGCCGAACACCACCGGCGCGCCGGGGCGCAGCAGCTGCGTCAGGGCCATGCCGGCCTGCGCCTCGGCATAGAGCTGGGCCAGCGTGCCGGCCGACATCACCGGGCTCATGGCGCCGGCCAGGATGAAGGGCGAGATGATGCAGGCCTGACCGGCGCGGGCATAGACCTTCAGCGCCCCCAGCATGGTGGCGTCGTAGACCAGGGGCGAATTGGCATTGATCAGGGCCGTCAGCACGCACTGGCTGTCGACGAAAGCGTCGCCATAGGCGAGCTTGGCCATGGCGACGCTGTCTTCCGCGCGCTCCGGCGCGGTGACGGAGCCCATGAAGGCCTTGTCCGTCAGCGTCAGATGGGCCAGCAGCATGTCCAGGTGCCGCTTCGGCACCGGCAGGTCGACCGGCTCGCACACGGTGCCGCCGGAATGGTGCAGCCACGGCGACTGGTAGGCCAGCTTCACGAAGTTGCGGAAGTCCTCGATGGTGGCATAGCGGCGGCCGCCATCGAGGTCGCGCACGAAGGGCGGGCCATAGGCCGGCGCGAAGACCGTGTTCGGCCCGCCGATGGTGACGGAGCGTTCGGGATTGCGGGCGTGCTGGGTGAACTCGCGCGGTACGGTCGCCTGGATGATCTGCCGGCAGAGGCCGGCTTCGAAGCGCACCCGCTCGCCATCGACGTCGGCGCCGGCGTGGCGCCAGACATCCAGCACCTCCGGATCGCCGCGGAACTCGATGCCGACCTCCTTCAGGATGAAGTCGGCGTTGCGCTCGATCAGGTCCAGCCCCTCGTCGTCCAGCACTTCATAGGGGCGATGGTGGCGCACGACGAACGGCGCCGACGCCGTCATGGCCCGCGACCGGGCCGCGCGCTTGGCATCGCGCCCGCCGCCGATGGGCCGGCGCCGGCCGACCCGCGCCGTGGCCTCCGCCTCCAGCGATGCCTCGTCGGGCACCTCCGTCGGCTGCACCAGCGGGGTCAGCGGCACGCCGCTTGCCGTGGAGTCCTCGGGCGCATTCGGGTCGGCCATGGTGTCGGTTCCAGCATCGCAGGGCGAAACAGCCGAAGCCACTATAGGCGAAGTCGATCACGCGCTATGGCTTGGGTGCGACGTCGACCGGACGGCGTTGCGGCATCGCCCCCCGGAAGACCAGCGACCGGGGCAAATCGCCAGAGGCAAGCCAAGGGAGGGACCCATGCGCTGGAGGGGCGTCCATCACGTCGAGTTCTCGGTCCTGGACTATGATGCGTCGGTCGGCTTCTACGACCGGATGTTCGGATGGCTCGGCTACAAGAGCTTCTGGACGCTGGATATCGGCTATCGCTCGACCTACTACATGGCCCGCTTTCCCATGCCGCACAGCTATATCGGCATCCAGCCGGCCAGGTCCGGCGACCGGCTGGACCACGGGGCCCGGCCCGCCGGCATCCATCACATCGCGCTCTGGGCGAAAAGCCGGAAGGAAGTCGACGCGTTCCACCGCGACTTCCTGGTCAAGACCGGGGTCCCCGTCACCGATCCGCCGGCGGAGTATGCCGTCTACGCCCCGGGCTACTATGCCGTGTTCTTCGACGACCCGATCAACGGCATCCACTGGGAACTGGCCCACACGCCGCGCATCCCGTCGCCATCGGCCTATCGGCGCTGGAAGCGCGCGCTGGCTGAGGAGGCCCGGCGGCATCCGGCCTGGAAACGATCGCCGGCGGTGGAGGCCCTGCGGACCCTGCCCGGACGGTGACGCGGCGCCGAAGGGGTCAGGATCGTCGGACGAACGGCGCCGCTTCCCGCATCGCCCGCTGCACGTGGTCGGGATCCAGCATCATCCGCTCATCCGCCGGGTCCGGCTTGCCGCCCCGCCGCGTTCATGCGCCGGCGGGCATACCGCCAGCACGACCCGTCGCCGCCAGGTACGCCTTGACCGCCGCCAGGGGATCGGTCTCGTCCGTCTTGACGGCAACGATGCCGCGGGCGGCCGTGCGGGCCGCGAAGCCCTCGCCGAATGATCCTGCGATGACGATGTCGACGCCGTCCAGCGGGTGCGGCCCGGGCTCGTGGAACTCGTGAAACGACAGCTCCTTCGGCAGGTCGAGGCGATCGACCTCCCGCGGCTCCTGCCCCGGCTGGGCTTCGTAGACCAGGAAGCGGCGCGTGCGCCCCGCATGCGGCGTCACGGTACGGAAGTTCTGGCTGGTAACGGCGAGTTTCACGGGAATGGCTCCATCGGCATTCGGGTCGGCCGGCAGTCTACGCCCTCGCAACCCGGAGAACCGCCGCCCTGTGCACATGCGGGCCGACCGTCCACGCAAGGCCACGGCCGGCCTGCGTGGACGGTGCCGCCGGCCTATTGTGCCGCCGCCGTCTCCTGGCGCATTTCGATCACCTTGTCGGCCAGGCGCCCGGACAGCTCCTGCAAGTGGTCGAAGGTGCAGGTGTAGCTGGCAAGCCCGAGGCTGAGCGACCGCAGTTCGACGATCAGGTCGTGCATTTCCGCCTGCGGCACATAGGCCTTGACCTCGTCCCAGCCGGTCCAGCCGGGCCGCGCGTCGAAGCCCAGGATCTGCCCGCGCCGCGAGCTCAAGACACGCTGCACCTTCGGCGTGAATTCGTTGGGCACGGCGATGACCACTTGCAGGATCGGCTCCAGCAGAACGGGGCCGCATTTCGGCATGGCCTCCTGCATCGCCTGGCGGCCGCAGGTGCGGAAGGCCATGTCGGAGCTGTCGACGGTGTGGAACTGGCCGTCGTAGAGCGTGACGGCGACATCCACCACCGGGAAGCCCAGCGGCCCGCGCTTCAGATAGTCGCGCACGCCGGCCTCGACCGCCGGGATGAAGTTGCGCGGGATGGCACCGCCGACGATCTTCTCGTTGAACTGGAACCCGGTCCCCCGCTCCACCGAGCTCACCTCGATGTGGACGTCGGCGAACTGGCCGTGGCCGCCGGTCTGGCGCTTGAAGCGGGTGTGCTGCTTGGTGCCGGAGCGGATGGTTTCCTTGTACGGTACCTGCGCGGGACGGGTGGTGACGGCGACGTTGGCCTTGCGGCGCATGCGGTCGATGGCGATCTGCAGGTGGATCTCGCCGCGTCCATGCAGCTGCAGCTCGCCCGTATCGGGGTCGTGGCGGAAGCTGATCGACGGGTCCTCCTCCATCAGCCGCTGCAAGGCACCGGTCATCTTCACTTCGTCGCCGCGGTTTTCCGGCGCCACGGCGATGGAGAACACCGGCGTCAGCGGCTCGGGCCAGTCCTCCGCCTTGGCATGGCCGTTGCCCGCCAGCACGTCGCCCGTCGCGACCGTGTCCATGCGGCCCAGGGCGACCAGCTGACCCTCCGTCGCCTCGGTGGCCTTAGTCACCGATCCGCCGTTGACGTGGAAGATGCCGCTGACCTTGGCGTCGCCGAAGGTCATGCCGTCGGTGATGCGGCCCCGCCAGACGCGGGCATAGGACAGCTTGCCGGTGTGCAGGGCGTGGACGGTCTTGAAGACCTGGGCGGCGACCGGATCGTCGGGGGCGCCGCGCCGGGCGGCGGTCACGTCGACCGTCGGCACCTCGTGGCGCAGCGCCTTCAACAGGCGGCGCACCCCCTGGTCCCGCTCCGCCGAGCCGAACATCACCGGCACGATCAGGTCGTCGGCCAGGTCCTTGGTGAGCTGGCGATAGACCTCGTCAGCCGGCGGCTGGGTGTCCTCCAGCAACTGTTCTAGCAGCGCATCGTCGAAGTCGGCCAGGCTTTCCAGCAGGACCTGCCGGGCTTCCTGCTCGCGCTCCCTGATGGTATCGGGGATCTGGATCAGCTTCGACGGCTGGCCCTGCGTGTAGTGGTAGGCGCGTTCCGACACCAGGTCGACATAGCCGGTGATCTGGTCGCCTTCGCGGATGGGCACTTCGCGCAGCACCAGCGGCCGGCTGGAGATGCCTTGCAGCGCCTCGATCAGGTCGCGGGTCTTGGTATCGCCCGTATCCATCTTGTTGATGAACACCAGATGCGGGATCGAGTATTCGTCGAGCATCCGCAGCATCGGGCTGAGCGAGACCGCGCGCGCCAGATCGGGTTCGCAGACGACGATGGCGGCGTCGACGGCCATCAGGGGATTGATCGCCTCCTGCTCCAGCTCGATGGACCCCGGGCAATCCAGGAAGGTCCAGTGCTCGTCCAGGAACGTCGTGTGGGCGACGGACAGCTCCGTCGACATCTGGCGCGCCCGCGCTTCCTCGCTGGCGTCGGCGAACGTGTTGGAATCCTTCACCAACCCCTTGCGGCCGATGGCGCCGGTCACGAACAGCAGGCTCTCCAGCAGCGACGTCTTGCCCGACGACTGCGGCCCCACCAGGGCCACCGCGCGCGGCAAGGCAGGGTGAACGATCTGTGCTGACGAATTCGGCATCGACGCCTCCGGTTGATCTTCATCTGGCTGGCGATCCTGGTCGCCGGCCGGGCCGTTACAGACAGCGCCCCGCCGCAGCCGGCAGGATCGGAGCCAAGAGTCGTCGTGCCGTCAAGGGGTTAGCGGCAGATCGCCGAGCCTCGGGGGGCTGGTGGTGCTTCCTCTTGTCATCAAGCTTTAACGCGGTTCGGCGGAGAGTCCATCGCAAAAACGCGCCCCCACCCTGCCGGCCGGCCGGGGACTGCACCCCCGTCCCATTCCCATCGTCCGGCTCGCCGGGCATGCCGGCGTTATTGAGAATTCCGCAAATAATACAAGCGTATTAATCGAGGGCGAGCCGCATCTCTCTCCCCGCTTCATTTCGTGATTTAGTTAAGACTACTACATTTGATGGTCTCCCTTTGTTAACTGTGAGTTCAGATACAGGCGCTACGGTTCCACATCTTGATGAAGGAGACCCTGGCGAGATGCTGCGCAATCTGTCGATCAAGTACCGCCTGTTTGCCATTGTCGGATTGGCTGTCGTCGGGCTGATCGGCATTACGCTGAGCGACCTGATGGAGCTGCGGCACAGACTGCTGCAGGATCGCCAGGACAAGACACGCGAGCATGTGGAGCTGGCGATCAGCATCGCCGAGGACTACCACCGCCGCGCCGTGGCGGGCGAAATGGACATGGCCGAAGCCCGGACGCAGGCGGCGGCGGCGATCCAGGTCCTGCACTATGCCGGCAACAACTATTTCTGGATCAACACCCTTGACGGCTTCCTGGTGATGCACCCGGCGGAGCGGCGCCAGGCCCAGATCGGCACAAGCATGCTGGACGAACAGGACGCCGCGGGCACCTATATCTACCGCGAATTCCTGGCAGCCGTGGCCGGCGACGGCAGCGGCTTCGTGGATTATATCGGCGTCCGGTCGGGTTCCGACGTCCAGTCGCCCAAGATCGCCTATCTGGAGGTCTTCCCACAGTGGGACTGGGTGATCGGCAGCGGCATCTATGTCGATGACGTCGACGAAGCCTTCTACGAACAGGCCGGGAAGGTCGGCGTCATCCTGCTTGCCGTCATCCTGGTGGTCGGCGGCCTGTCCTTCATCGTCGCGCGATCGCTTTCGCGCGCCATTGCAGGGACATCGGCGTGCATGGACCGTCTCGCCGCGGGCGACAACGCGGTCAGTGTCCCCTTCACCGCAAACCGCGACGAGATCGGCCGGATGGCCCGCGCGGTCGAGGTCTTCCGCCAGAACGCCATCGAGAATGCCAAGCTGAAGGACGAACAGCAGCGCCAGGACCAGCGGCTGGCGGAGGAGCGGCGGGGCGCCCTGCACCAGATGGCAAACGATTTCGAAGGCAAGACCGGGGGCATCGTCAGCGCGCTGTCCGCCGCCGCCACGGAGATGATGGCCTCCGCCGACACCATGTCGTCGGACGCCGAAGCGACCAACGAGAAGGCATCGGCCGCCGCATCGGCGGCGGAGGAAGCGTCGTTGCACGTGCAGACGGTGACGGCGGGATCGGAAGAGCTGGAAACGTCCATCAGCGAGATCAGCCGCCAGGTCCAGCACCAGGCCGCCGCGTCCGATGGCGCCGCCGAGGCTGCCCAGACCTCCAGCACCCAGATCGGCGAACTGGCCGTGGCCGCCGACAGGATCGGCGCGGTCGTGCAGCTGATCACCAAGATCGCCGACCAGACCAACCTGCTGGCGCTGAACGCGACGATCGAGGCGGCGCGCGCCGGCGACGCCGGCCGCGGCTTTGCCGTCGTCGCCAGCGAGGTCAAGCAGCTGGCCAACCAGACCTCGCAGGCGACCGAAGAGGTGGCCGCCCAGGTGGCCGCGATTCAGAGCCGGACGAAATCGGCGGTCGGATCGATCGGAATGGTGACGCAGCGGATCGACGAGATGCGCGAGATCGCCGCCGCCGTCGCTGCCGCGGTGGAACAGCAGACGGCCGCCACCAGCGAGATCAGCGCCAATACCCAGCGCGCCGCCCAGGACACGACCCAGGTCAGCGAGAATATCGTCGGCGTGACCGATGCCTCGACCTCGACACGCACGGCAGCCGAGGCGGTGCAAGGGGCTGCCCACGACCTCTCGCAACAGTCCGAAACGCTGCGGGGCGTGGTCGACTCGTTCCTGGCGACGGTACGGGCCGGATAGGCCGCACGCTCACGCGGCCGGAACCGGCGCCCCGTCGGCGAAGGGTGCCAGCGCCAGCGCGATGACCTCGTGCACGGGCGTCGGGATCCCAAGCTCGACGCCCAGCCGCACCACGGCGCCGCTCAGCCACGGCAGCTCCAGCGGGCGGCCGCGGTCCAGGTCGACCTGCATGGACGACCGCATTTCGGCCGGCAGGGTGGCATAGAAGTCCCGGTGGCGGTCGACGATGTCCGCGGCCACATCGATGCCTGCGGCGCGGGCCACCGCCTCCACCTCGCGCATGCCCAGGTCGATCAGCCTGCGGGTGCCGGCGCAGTCGCGCAGGATGCCGATCGGCAGGCGCGTCACCGTCGTCACCCCTGCGTTGGTTGCCAGCAGGATGAACTTCTCCCAGATCTCCGCCAGAATGCGGTCGCTGGCGGCCGCCCCGATGCCGGCGCCGGACAGGACGCTTTCCAACTGCTGCACGCGCGCCGACGCCTCGCCGCCCAGCTCGCCGAACAGGATGCGCTCGAACGCCCCGGTCTGGCGGATGACGCCGGGCCGGTCGATCACCGCGGAGATATAGGCCGTCCCGCCCAGCACCGGTGCCGGCCCCAGCACGTCGCGCAGGATCTCGTGGCTTTCCACCCCGTTGAGCAGCGGCAGGACCACGCTCTCCGCCCCGATCAGGGGGCGGCAGGCCGCGGCGGCGTCCGCACAGTCGCGCATCTTGACGGTGAACAGCACCAGCCCCACGGGCCCGACCTCGGCCGGGTCATCGGTTGCGGTGACACGGTCCAGGGCGACATCACCCCGATCGCTGACCAGCCGCAGCCCGTCCTGCCGCAGCGTCCGCAGATGGTCGCCGCGCGCGATGAACGCGACGTCATGGCCGGCCGCCGCCAGGCGCGCGCCCAGGCAGCCGCCGACGCCGCCGGCCCCGACGACGCAGACCTTCACCCGCCGTCATCCAGCGGCGCCAGGTCCCCCGCAGCGGCGTCGAAATGGCGAAGGGCCTGCTCGAACTTGTCGCGGCATCCGGGATTGCAGAAGCCGACGACGCGGCCGTTGTACAGCGTCAGCGCATCCGCCCGCACCGGGTCGCCGGACCACGGGCAGGTGCGGTTGACGCAGTCTTCCAGCTTCAGGCCTTCCATGGCTTCACCCCGCCAGTGCCAACCCGCGTTGCACAGCATTGCTCAACCGGCGGGAGAAGGCGGCCGGATCGGGGACCGGGTCGCCCTCCACGATGCGCGCCTGGTCGAGCATCAGATAGGCCAGCTCGTGCAGCTGCGCCTTGTCCCCGTCGGAGCCGCCGGCCATCCCGGCCAGCGCGATGATCAGCGGATGGCGCGGGTTGATCTCGAGGATGCGCTTGCTGGCCCCGCCCTGCAGCTGGCTGTGCTGCTTCAACAGGCGTTCCAGGTGCATGTCCATGTCGTGCTCGTCGGCGACCAGGCAGACCGGGCTTTCGGTCAGCAGCTCCGACGCCCGCACATCCTTGACCTCCGCCTCAAGCGCCACCTTCAGCGCCGCCAGCAGCGGGCCGACATCCGGCGCGGCCGGCTTGTCTTCGGCCTTGTCGTCACCCTCCGCGTCCGCGGCCTTGACCTTGGAAAGGTCTGCGCCGACGCGGGTCACGGACTTCAACGGCTTGTCCTTCACCGTCGCCACGGCGGGCACCCAGAATTCGTCCACCGGGTCGGTCAGCAGCAGCACCTCCACGCCCTTGGCGCGGAAGCCTTCCAGCTGCGGCGATTTCTTCACCGCGTCCGCATCCTCGCCGGTGATGTAGTAGATGGCGTCCTGCCCCTCCTTCATCCGGCCGATATAGTCGTCCAGCGTGGTCAGGCCGTCGGCCGTGGTCGACCGGAAGCGCAGCAGGCCCAGCAAGGTCTCGCGCTGCTCCACATCCTCATAGACGCCTTCCTTCAACAGCGGGCCGAAGCTGTCCCAGAAGGTCCCGTAGGCCCCCGGATCCTCGTCCGCCTTCCTGGTGATCTCCGCCAGCACGCGCTTGGTCATCGCCTGGCGGATCTTGGCCAGCAGCGGGTTGCGTTGCAGCATCTCGCGGCTGATGTTCAGCGGCAGGTCCTCGCTGTCGACCACGCCGCGCAGGAAGCGCAGATACGGGGGCAGCAGGCCCTCCGCCTCGTCGGTGACGAAGACCCGGCGCACATACAGCTTCACGTGATGGCGCCGTTCCGGCTGGAACAGGTCGAAGGGCTGGGTCGACGGCACATAGACGAGGACGGAATATTCCATCACGCCTTCGGCCTTGTAGTGGATCGTCAACCACGGGTCGTCGAAGGCGTGGCCGACATGGTGGTAGAATTCCTTGTAGTCGTCTTCGCTGATTTCCGACTTCGGCCGCACCCACAGGGCCGAGGCACGGTTCAGCGTCTCCTCCTCACCCTTGTCGTCGGCCATGACGATGGGCAGGGCGATGTGGTCGGAATAGGTCTTGACGATGTGGCGGATGCGGTGGGGTTGCAGGAACTCGTCCTTGCCCTCGGTCATGTGCAGCCGGACGGTGGTGCCGCGCGGGGCCTCGTCGCTCTCGCCCACCGTGAAGCTGCCCTTGCCGTCGCTGACCCAGTGCCAGCCCTGCTCCTCCCCGGCCTTGCGGCTCAGCACCTCGACCCGGTCGGCGACGACGAAGGCGGAATAGAAGCCGACGCCGAACTGGCCGATCAGCGCCAGGTCCTTCTTGGCGTCGCCGGTCAGCGCCTCCATCGCCGACAAGGTGCCGGATCGCGCGATGGTCCCCAGGTTGTCGATCATGTCCTGGCGGTTCATGCCGATGCCGTTGTCGGTGATGCTCAGCGTCCGGGCATCCTTGTCGACGGCGATCACGATGCGGTAGGGCGCATCGCTGGCCAGCTCCGTACGCGTCAGCGCCTCGTAGCGCAGCCGGTCGCAGGCATCCGACGCGTTGGAGATCAGCTCACGCAGGAACACCTCTTCATGGCTGTAGAGGGACTTGGCAACGATATCCAAGAGCCGGCTGACTTCGGCCTGGAACGACAGTTTTTCCTCGGTCATCACCCGTCTATCGCGATTGTTGTCGGTCTGAAGGTTGCCGGTTGATATGAGGAAACAGCAGCCCCAGCGCAAGCCCGCCGGCGTGGTCCACGGGCAGTTGGCGCCGGTTGCGGGGTCGCGCGAACGGCCACGCCGCGTGCTGGCCCGGGAGGTCCCCGCCTTCGCGAGGACGACGAGGGTGTTGCATTTTCCCCCAACAAACCCGTCGCCCTCGCGCAGGCGAGGACCTCCCCGGGACAGCACGCGGCCCCTCAAGAAAAGGGATCCCACACCCCGAAACCGCGCCTCGAGGGCTGCACCGGCGGGGTCACGGCGCTGGCGACGCTGCCCGACGGCCGCTCGCCTCGGGGGCCGCTGACAACACAGTGCGGCTGTGGGACCCGGCGACGGGCCAGGAACTCTGCCGGCTGGAGCTCGACGCCGCCGTCGATTGCCTTGCCGTCCTGCCCGCCACCGACGACACCGGCTGGCGGCTGATCGCCGGCGATGCGATGGGCCGTCTCCACTGGCTCGAGGTCCTGGACTGACCGCGGATGCCGCCGCCACCGAGCCGCTATTGCGCGGGGACCGGGACGGGCAAGCCCAGGTCGGTGCCGTTGACCCGGGCGATGCCGTCCGGGGACAGTTCGAAGGCGAAGCGCAGGACCGGGTTGCCAGCGCTGTCGACATCCTCCACGCCGAACTCCCGCAGCTCCTGCAAGACGGGGGTCGGGTCTTCGATCATCAGATTGCCGTCCAGCGCCCGTTCCAGGTCGTCCAGGCCGCCCAGCAGGGCCGTCATTTCGCCTTCGATGCCGAAGGGCGACGTTGCCGAGGCGCGCAAGCTGCCCGTCGCCGAAACGCTGTAGGCCGGGGCCGTCATCGTGAACCCGCGCAGCACGAATTCGCTGCCGGCATCGGCGAAGGCGCGGCCCAGGGCCTCCATCGCGCCGGCGAAGGCCGCCTCCTCCCCCAGCGTATCGGCGGTGTCGATGACCGCGACGATGGCATCGACCATCGCCGACCGCGGGATGTCGGTCATCCCGATATCGCTGGTGCCGTCCGTCGGCAGAAGATCGGCAAGGCCGGGCAGCGGCAGGGCATAGGTGCCGCCATGCATGGCAAAGGCGCAGTCCCCGGACGACAGATCGGCGGCCAGCCCGTGCATGTCGCAGCCGCCCGAAAGGTCCGCGAACGTCGCGGAGAAGCCCATCATCGCATAGGACGACGCCTGCTGCCGGTAGGTGAAGGCGGACTCGGTGAACACCGGCGGCGTGTCCGTCAGCATCGCCCGCAGAACCGCCAGGATCTCCTCGTCCTCCGGCGGCCCGCCCGGGGCATCGGCCGCCAGGGCTGCCAGCGACCGCAGCACGCCCCGGATGGCGGCGACGTCCAGCCCCGACACGGACCAGTCCATGTCGAACTGCCCGATGGTGCTGGAAAAGCCGAGCTGCTGGTCCGTCACCTGATAGTTGTCATAGGCAAGCCGGCCCGCGACGTCGGCGACGCCCGCTTCGCCCGGGGAGACGGACAGGCTGACGGTGGCGACGTCGACGGTGGTGCGGATCGCCGGTTCCGCGGTCTGGACCATGTCCTGCCACCGGCCGTCGAATGCCAGCAGCCAGGCCGACTCCAGGTCGACCAGCGCCGACCAGTCCGCCTCGCCGACGGACAGGGTTCCCGGCGGCGGACCATCGGGGCTCGGCAGCTCGATCCCGCGCCGGCCGTCACGGCTGATCCACACCTGCGCGTCGTCGGCCGGCGTCAGCACCCAGTCGGTCGCGGGGTAGTGCATGCGGACCTCGCCCCCGGCCCTGACCTCACCCCCCGGCATCCACACGCGGTAGCCCGCCCGATCCGGGGCGACGGCGATGTCGCCGTCGAACACAAGGTCGACCAGCCCGGCGAAGGGTCGGGCCCACTCCGCGATCAGGCCCTTCAGGCCGATCTCGATCTCCGCGGCGCGCTCGGCCGTCGGCTGGGCGGCGGCCGGCCATGGGCAAAGCGCGATCGCCAGCACGGCGCCGGCATTCCGCAACGTCCTGTGCATGCGTTCCTCCCTGGGGCGTCGGGGCCCCGATTCCGGGCGGCCCGGTGGTGCGCCATTGGAACAGGGGGCCATTCAAACGGGGGGATTGAGGCGATCGTCGGGCGTACCGGCGGCGGACTGCGCCCCGTCCGGCCGGACCGGCCGGACGGGGTCGGTGGGGCTTCGGCGATATGATAATGAAAGACCTGACCCCTTTGCTGTGGATGCGGTCTGCCGGGCATGGCGCCCTCTACAGCGGCCCCAGGTCGACCTCGTTGACGGTGGCGGTGCCGGCCTCGGTCAGCTCCAGCTCGAAGCGCACGACGGGGTTGTTGTCCGCATCCACGTCCTGGATGCCGAATGCCAGCATGATGTTCAGCATCCGCACATCGGCGTCCGATTGCGCCGCGCCGGCGACCAGCCGTCGCAGCTCCTCCACGCGGCCCAGCGTGACCACCGCTTCGGCCGCGATGCCGACAGGCGACTGGGGCGCCATGCGCACTGACCCCTGGACCGCGATGGTGTATGCCGGGGCGGCCATGCTGAAGTCGCGCAGGGTGATCTCGCTTTGCGCAGCGGCCATCGCCAGCGCGATCGCTTCGCCCGCGACGGCGGCCGCCTGCTCCTCGCCAAGCAGCGTGCGTTCCTCCAGCGCCAGGGCGATGGCATCGATGATCGCCACGCGCGGCAGCCGCGCCACGCTGGCATCGATCCGGATGTCCGAGGGCACGAACTCATACGCCTCGAAGGGCATCGGGGCGAAGGCGAGGTCGCGCATGGCCAGGTCGCAGTCGGCGTCGGATATCGCTGCGGCAAAACCGCTCAACGCACAGCCGCCGTCGATGACGCCGACCTCGACCCGCTCCCCCGGGGCGTCGACCCACGTGTCTTCCACCAGGTACCTGAAGTCGGCACTGTCGAACAGCGCCGGCGCATCGCCAAGCGCCTGCCGGACGGCATCCAGGAAGGACTCCCAGTCCTCCGACGACGGTGACAGCGGCCCGGCCAGTTCGGGCATGGCGCCGATCAACCGTATCACCGCCGCCGGGTTCACGCCCGCGAACGCCCACTCAGCCCGGATCGTCCCGATGGTCTGGTGGACGTCGAAGGCCACGTCGATCGATTCGAACCCTTGGTAGGTCAGGTCGCCGGCGATCCGCGCGAACCCCTGCCCCATGGGCTCATAGCCGATGCTGCTCTCCACCACATCGATGCTCCGCGACCCGCCGTCGAAGAAGCCCTCGAAATAGTCCTGCCCGCGAAACGCGTAGCCGGTAAGCCAGCCGGTGTTTAGGTCGAGTTCGGCCGTCCAGTCCGACGCGGCGATCGACGCCCAGCCGACCACCGTCCCGTCCGGCGTGCGCGTGTCGCTTCGGATCGGCCCCGTGCCGGCAAGGCCGTACTGCCCGGGTCCGGTCGGCTGCATGGTGAAGTGCACGTCCCCCATCCGCACCCGCGCGATATCGGCGTTCACGATCTCCAGGCGGGGGACATCGACGCGGTAACGGTCGCCCTCGGCCGTCACCGTGATGCCGCTGTCGAACAGGACGTCGACGATGCCGGAAACGGGGCGCAGCCACCCCGCGACCAGCCGCTTCAGGTCGATCTGAAGCGCCGCCGCGCCGTCGGGGGTGGCCTGGCCATGGGCAGCGACGGGGGCCAGCCCAACGCCCAGGATCGCCGACGCCAACAGCCGTCGGTATCGCATCCGATCCTCCTTCGCGGGATCCCGACCGGCGCCGGGCGGCCCGGCGCACCACCGGCACGGGCGGAATGCCGCGCCGGTGCCCCTTGGAAGGCGGTCGTGCGCTCGGGCCTGCGCCGGGTCTCTACTGCATCTGCTGAAGGATCGGCGCCATGTCCGAACCGTTCAGCAGCACCGTGCCGGTCTCGTTCAGCTCGATCTCGAACCGGCGGGCCGGGTTGCCCTGCGCGTCGACATCCTCCAGGCCCATGGTCTGGAACACGGCGATCATCTGGGCCGGCTCCTCCGTCATCGGCGAAGCCATCAGTTCCTGCTGCAACTGGTCCAGCTTGCCGATGATGATCGTGGCATTGGCGATGGCGCCGAACGGCGACGCGCTCGACGCGCTCGCGCTGCCCTGGAAATCGACGGTATAGCTGGGCGCGACGATGGCGAACTGGCGCATCTGCACTTCGCTGCCCAGGGACAGCATCGCCTGCTGCAACGCCATGCCGGCCATCATCACCGCGCCTTCCGGCCCCATCTGGCCCATATTGCCCAGGGCCTGGCTCATCGCGTCGATGATCGCGTCGTTGGGGATGTTGGCCAGCCCCAGCTCCACGTCCATATCGGTGGGGATGTACTGGGCGAAGGGCGGCGCCGGGTTGATCGCCAGGCCCGCGCCGCTGTAGGTGAGGGTCAGTTCCGACGTCTCCCCCGCCATACCGGTCAGCGCGGCACCCAGGCTGGTTTCGTCCAGGACCACGGCTTGGCCCTCGGCATCGACATCCAGCCCAGTCACCGTGTAGCGGAAGCTGGCATCGTCCATCAGCGTCGGCGTCTCGTCGACCAGCGCCTGCATGCGGCCGATCAGCGCCTCGTCCGGCCCCATCGCCTGCTCCGCCTCCGCCGCGATCGTCCGGAACTCCTCATAGAAAGCCATGTACGCGGCGAGATCGAGGCCGGTAAAGCTGCCGTCAATGCTGAACAAGCCGACATTGATGCGGTCGCCCGTCCGGTTCTCCAGGAAATCGAAGCCTTCCAGAGCGATCGTGTAGACGCAGTCGAAGATGCCGGGATCGGTCTCTTGCGTGTCGGCGACGACGGAGAAGCCGGCCAGCGCAAACGTGCCCTCGTCTTCCGGCGGGATGACCGCGATGTCGTTCCACGCCATGTCGACGTCCAGCATGCTCTGGTAGGCGGGGTCGAACAGGCCCCGACCATGCTGCGAGCCGATGGTCAGCTCGGCCGTCTCGTTGCGGCGGGGATTGGTGAACACGTAGCGCGCCGGAACCGTCCAGCTCACCTCGTAGCGGCCCTGGTCGGCCGGCACCAGTTCGACCTCGATCGGGTCGACGACCAGTTCGACCTCGTCGTCGAAGTTCACCGTGGCCGACGGGATCGTCATCAGGTAGCGACCGCCGTCCGGCACGACGTCGACACCGCCATTGAAGATGAGCGTGACTTCGGTGTCCTCCAAACGCAGGTTCTCGGACAGCCACGCCTTGAGCCCGGCTTGAAGCTCCTGAGCGACCTCCGCCGTCGCTTGGGCGGATGCCGTCGCCGGCAGCGCCATGCCGGCGGTAAGCGCGGCTACGGCGAACAGGCTGGATGCGCGCATCAGACCTCCTCCACTGTCGTGTCTGGTCGATTGCCGTCGGCGGCGGCGGTCGGGGGTGAACCCGGCCCGCAGCCGCGAGCGCCGGCATCATGCCTTGAACGCTTGCAATGCGCCAAACAAAGCTTCACCACTGGGGGCATGTCGCCAGCCGCCGACCGCTCACGGGTGTTGGCCGTCCTTGGGCCGACCAATACCGGCAAGACCTATCTGGCCATCGAGCGGATGCTCAGCTATGCCAGCGGCGTCATCGGCTTTCCCTTGCGCCTGCTTGCCCGCGAGAACTACGACCGCCTGGTGCGCGAGAAGGGCCGCACCCGAGTCGCGCTGGTCACGGGTGAAGAGAAGATCATCCCATCGGGTGCGCAATACTTCGCCTGCACGGTCGAGAGCATGCCGCTCGACCGCAGTTTCGAGTTCCTGGCCATCGATGAGATCCAGCTGGCCGCCGACCCCGAACGCGGCCACATCTTCACCGACCGCCTGCTCAATGCCCGCGGCCTGGACGAGACGATGGTGCTGGGGGCGGAGACCATCCGCCCGCTGATTCGCCGCCTGGTGCCGGAGGCGGAGTTCCTGTCGCGCCCCCGGTTCTCCCAGCTGACCTACACCGGCGCGCGCAAGCTCGGCCGCCTGCCGCCGCGCAGCGCCGTCGTCACCTTCTCCGCCAACGAGGTCTACCACACGGCGGAACTGCTGCGCCGCCAGCGCGGCGGCACCGCCGTGGTTCTGGGCGCGCTCAGCCCGCGCACCCGCAACGCGCAGGTGGAACTCTACCAGTCGGGCGAGGTCGACTATCTGGTGGCTACGGATGCCATCGGCATGGGCCTGAACATGGACGTCGACCATGTCGCCTTCGCCCGGCTGGACAAGTTCGACGGCCGCCACCTGCGCCGGCTGAAGGCGCACGAGATCGCCCAGATCGCCGGCCGCGCCGGCCGCCACATGGCCGACGGCACCTTCGGCACCACCGCCGAGGCCGACGCGATCGAGCCGGAGATCGCCGAGGCGGTGGAAACCCACACCTTCGATCCGCTGCGCACGCTGATGTGGCGCAATACCGAGCTGGATTTCCGCAGTCCCGCCCAGCTGCGCCGCAGCCTGGAACGGTGGTCGCCCGACCCGGTGCTGCGCCGCATTTCCGAGGCCGACGACCACCTGGCGCTGATCGCGCTGGTGCGCGACCCGGCGGTGGCGGAGCGTGCCGTCGGCCCTGCGGCCGTGCGCCTTCTCTGGGACGTCTGCCAGGTCCCCGATTTCCGCAAGGTGCTGTCGGACGCCCATACGCGCCTGCTGGCCGAGGTCTACCGCCAGATCACGGGCCAGAGCGGACGGCTGGAGACCGACTGGGTGGCCAAGCACATCGCGCGCCTGGCCCGCACCGACGGCGACATCGACACACTGGTCGGGCGCCTGGCCCATATCCGCACCTGGACCTATATCGCCCATCGCGGCGACTGGGTCGCCGATGCCCGCCATTGGCAGGGCAAGGCGCGCGGGGTGGAAGACCTGCTGTCGGACGCGTTGCACGAGCGGCTGACCCAGCGCTTCGTCGACCGCCGCCAGGCGGTGCTGGTGAAGAGCCTGAAGGGCGGCGGCGAGCTGCTGGCCGCCGTCACCCGCAGCGGCGACGTCGTCGTCGAGGGCCAGTATATCGGGCGCATCGAAGGCTTCCGCTTCCAGCCCGACACCGCCACCCATGCCGAGGACGCGCGCGCCCTGATGGGCGCGGCGCGGCGCGCGCTGAAGGACGAGATCGCCGCCCGCGTCCGCCGGCTGGAGACGGGCAGCCACGAGGACGTGGCGCTGGCCCCCGACGGCACCCTGCTGTGGGACGGCGTCGCCGTCGCCCGTATCGGCCCCGGCAGCGACATCCTGGCCCCCGCCGCCCGCCCGCTGCCGGCCGAACTGCTGGAGCCGGCGCAGCGCGACCGCATCGCCCAGCGCCTGACCGCCTGGCTGGCCGAATCGGTGGCCGAGACGCTGCGCCCGCTGTTCACGCTGCGCACGGCGGACCTGTCGGGACCGGCGCGGGGCCTCGCCTTCCAGCTTGCCGAGGGCCTGGGTACGCTGCGCCGTGCCGACGTCGCCGACATGGTGGCGACGCTGGACAAGCCCGGCCGCAAGCGCCTCGCCGCCCTGGGGGTGGAGATCGGCGGCATCCACGTCTTCCTGCCGCGGCTGACCAGGCCGCGCCAGGTGGCCATGCGCGCGCTGCTGTGGGCCACGGCCAACGGCCACGACCTGCCGCCGCCCCTGCCGGCCGCCGGCAGCCTGACGGCCCATGCCGACGCCCGCTGGCCGGCCGCCTTCTACCAGGCGATCGGCTATCCGCGGGCGGGCGGGCGCGTCGCCCGCGTCGACCGGCTGGAAGCCCTGGCGGGCGCCTGTGCCAAGCTGGGCCGCCAGGGCCCGTTCGTGCCGACGCCGAAGCTGTCGCAGCTTGCCGGCTGCCCGATGGCGGACCTGCCGGGCCTGCTGGATGCCATCGGCTATCGCGGCGTCGCCGGCCCCGACGGCATCGTCACCTATCAGCGCCGGCCGGACCGCCGCGCGCGGGACCGCCGCCGGCCGCCCAAGCCCACCGATTCCCCCTTCGCCAAGCTGCAGGCCCTCAGCGCCAGGCGATGATGCGCACGCGCCGATGACCGACGACGCCGGCCCCGGCCTTCGCCTCGACAAGTGGCTGTGGTTCGCCCGCTTCTGCAAGAGCCGGTCGCTGGCGACGAAGCTGTGCACCGAAGGCCGCGTGCGCGTCGACGGCAGCACCGTCAACAAGGCGCATTTCACCGTCCGCCCCGGCCAGGTACTGACCTTCGCCCATGGCGGCCATGTCCGCGTCATCCGCGTCGTGGCGCTGGGCACCCGCCGCGGCCCGGCACCGGAGGCCCAGGCCCTCTACGAAGACCTGGCCCCGCCCACCCGCGAAAGCCGCCTGCCGGACGATCGCCCGGTCCCCGCCGCCCGCGACCGCGGCACCGGCCGCCCGACGAAGAAGGAACGCCGCGCCATCGACCGGCTGATGGAGGAGGAGTAGGCGGGTACTCGTCAGATCGCAGGCCACGCTTCACGGCAGCCGAATAGGCGATTGCCACCGTTCGCCACAAGCGATCCGGGAAGGTTCCCGCCTTCGCGGGAACGACGGTTTCCTATCGTATTCAACACACCCCGTCACCCCCGCGAAGGCGGGGGTCTCCCGGATCCGTGCGCCGTCGCCGGAATCAAGTCACCGCCCAAACGACTCTAGGGCCGTGCCGGCGTGCCATTCCCGGAGCGGGGTGAAGCCGTCCGTCCCCCGGGCCGGTTGACCACGAGGATCCCGACCGCCACCAGCGCCACCCCGGCCATGTCCCACCACGACAGCGGCTCGCCCAACAGCGCGAAGGCGAAGCCGACGCCGAAGATCGGGTTCAGGAAGTGGAAGGCGCTGGCGCCCGCCGCCGACACGCGCTTGACCAGCGTGAACCACAGCAGCGTCGCAATGATCCCGGGGCACAATACCTGATAGGTGAAGGCGACCACGACCTCGGTGGTGATGTCGAACGCCGTCACGTCCTCCAGCAGCAGCGCCGGCCCAATGCAGCCCAGCCCGCCGACCAGCATCTGGCAGGCGACGATCATCAGCAGGCCGGTGCCGAATTCGCCGCGCTTGACCGTCAAGGTGGCAACCGACAGGGCCATCGTCCCGAGCACCGCCAGCCCCATCCCCAGCACATCGACGCCGCCGGCGACGCGCGCGCCCATGATCCAGACGACGCCGCCGAAGCCCATCAGCAGGCCCGCGGTTTTCACCGCGCCGACCCGCTCGGCATAGACGACCGACGCCAGCGCCGCGACGATCAGCGGCAAAGCGCTGGCGACGATCGCCGCCAGGCCGGCCGGGATCATGGTCATCGCCGTGAAGAACAGGCCGAGATACAGCGTGTTCTGGCACAGCCCGAGCAGGATGATCCGCCGCCAGGCCGCCCAGCCGCGCGGCACCCGCTGGCCCAGCGCCAGCGCCAGCGTGCCGGCGATCGAAGCCGCGACCAGGAAGCGGACGGCGGAGATCGAGAACGGCGGCGTATGCGCCACCAGGATCTTGGCGACGGAAAACGCCGAGCTCCAGATCAGCGCAAAGGTGACGCCGATCAGCACCGTCAGCCACAGTGCCGGTTGCGCGCCGGCCGCCGGCCGCGCCGGCTGCCGCGCGGCCGGCGCAGCAGCTGTGCCCGAACCGGCGGTCTCGCAGTCGGATGTCATGGCCCTGCCAGTCGGTTGCAGCCCGCCGCGGTCGGCGACGGCGCGGGGCGCGAGTTGTACCGCAACGACCGAGCACTTGCGAAGGGCGTGGGGCGGAGAAACACCTGTGCCGATTGCTCACGTCTGTCCAACGGGACGGTTTCCTCTCCACCCCTTCGTCGTCCTCGCGAAGGCGAGGACCTTGTGGGACCATGTGCGGAAATCCCGGGAGCAGTTGTCGGCATGAGGGACGGCGGCTTCGTCTACATCTTGACCAATCGCCCGCGCGGCGTCCTGTACATCGGCGTTGCCGCCGACATTGCTGGCCGCATTACGGCCCATCGATCCGGAGACGGCTCAAGATTTGCCCAGCGCTACAATCTTCATCGGCTGGTCCATGTCGAGCGGTTCGACGATATCGAGGCCGCCATTGCCCGGGAGAAACAGCTGAAACATTGGAACCGGGACTGGAAGCTTCGGCTGATCGAAGAGCAGAATCCCGAATGGAACGATCTGTTCGACAACATCAACGGGTAGATGAGCGCAGCATTTCCTTCAGCCTGCCTGACGGCTGGTTGCGAGGCCGCACGCTGCCTCCATGAGGTCCTCGCCTTCGCGAGGACGACGGATGTGTTGCGCGGAACCTACTTCAAGACTCATCAACCAGCTCGTCGTCCTCGCGAAGGCGAGGACCTTGTGGGACCATGTGCGGATATCCCGGGAGCAGTTGTCGGCATGAGGGACGGCGGCTTCGTCTACATCTTGACCAATCGGCCACGCGGCGTCCTGTACATCGGCGTTGCCGCCGACATTGCTGGCCGCATTACGGCCCATCGATCCGGAGACGGCTCGCGGTTCGTCCAGCGCTACAATCTTCATCGGCTGGTCCATGTCGAGCGGTTCGACGATATCGAGGCCGCCATTGCTCGGGAGAAGCAGCTGAAACATTGGAACCGGGACTGGAAGCTTCGGCTGATCGAAGAGCAGAATCCCGAATGGGCCGATCTGTTCGATAGGATCAACGGGTAGCCGGCCGCAGCATTTCCTCCAGCTCGCCGGTCGGTCGGTTGCAGGGCTGCACACTGGATCCATGAGGTCCTCGCCTTCGCGAGGACGACGGATGTGTTGCGCGGAACCTACTTCAAGACTCATCAACCAGCTCGTCGTCCTCGCGAAGGCGAGGACCTTGTGGGACAGGAGTGCAGACACGCCACGCAGGTGGCGACACGGGCTATTCCGCCGCCGCCGCTCGCCCGACTGCCGCCACCACCGCATCCGGCAGATGCGCGATCGCCTCCGGCTTCGGGCCGCCCGTCACCCAATCCAGCAGGTGCACCGTGTGGACGATCGGCAGCTTCGTGCCGCCGGCGAGTTGGGTCATGCAGCCGATATTGCCGGTGGCGATGAAGGCGGGCTGCAGCTTTTCGATGTTGGCGACCTTGCGGTCGCGCAGGCGCGTCGCGATCTCCGGCTGCAAGAGGTTGTACGTGCCGGCGGAGCCGCAGCAGAGATGGCCTTCGGGCACGTCCCTGACCGCAAAGCCGGCCTGGGCCAGCAGGGTCTTGGGCTGGGTCTTCAGGCCCTGGCCGTGCTGCATGGAACAGGCGGAGTGATAGGCGATGGTATGCCCCGTCTCCACCTCCGGCTCGGCCAGGCCGATCTCCAGCATCAGCTCGGTGATGTCGCGGGTCATCGCGCTGACCTTGGCGGCCTTTTCGGCCCACACCGGGTCCTCGCGCAGCATGAAGCCGTAGTCCTTGACCGAGGTGCCGCAGCCCGAGGTGTTGATGACGATGGCGTCCAGGCCCGGGCCGCCGTAGTCCGTCATCTCCGCCGACCAGGCGGCGACATTGGCGATGGTCGCCTTCAGCGCCTGCTCTTCCTTGCCCATGTGGTGGGTGACGGCGCCGCAGCAGCCGGCCCCCTTGGCCACCACCACCTCGCAGCCGTGGCGGGTGAGCAGGCGGATCGTCGCCTCGTTGATGGTGGGGTCCAGCACCTGCTGGGCGCAGCCGTTGAGCAGGGTGACGCGCCGGCGCCGCGGGCCTTCGGCCGGAAACGCCTGCGGCAGGTCGACCGGGCTGGGGCTGGGCAGGCGCGCCGGTGCCATCGCCATCATCCCCTTCAGCCGGCCGGGCATCAGACGCGCGAACGGGCGGCCCAGCCAGGCGCCCAGCAGCGCCAGGCGGAACAGCCGCGGGCGCGGGATGATGTAGGCCAGCATGTCGCGCAGCCAGCGGTCGGCGGGCGCACGCTGGTGGCGCCGTTCGACCCAAGCGCGGGCATGGTCGATCAGGTGCATGTAGTGCACGCCGGACGGGCAGGTGGTCATGCACGACAGGCACGACAGGCACCGGTCCAGGTGCTTGACCACCGTCGGCGGCGCCGGCCGGTCGTTCTCGAACATGTCCTTGATCTGGTAGATGCGGCCGCGCGGGCTGTCGAGTTCGTCACCCAGCAGCGTGTAGGTGGGGCACGTCGACAGGCAGAAGCCGCAATGCACGCAGGTGCGCAGGATCTTCTCGCTCTCGGCGATGGTCGGGTCGGCGAGCTGATCGAGCGTGAAATGGGTCTGCATGGCGGCACTTCCCCCCTGGTGGCCCCGGGCACGTTGGCGGACGCCCGTGTTGGACTGGGAAGTTAGGACAACCCGTCCGAAAGGACCAGAACCGCGCGGAAATCGTTGACGTTGGTGAAGGTGGGGCCCGTCACCACCAGGTCGCCGAGGCCGTCGAAGAAGCCGTAGCCGTCGTTGTCGGCCAGCCGCGCCTTGGCGTCGAGGCCCCGGTCCGCGGCCCGGGCCAGGCTGTCCGGCCCGGTGACGGCGCCGGCGTTGTCTTCGGTGCCGTCGATGCCGTCGGTGTCGCAGGCAATGGCGTGGATGCCGGGATGGCCGGCCAGCGCCACGGTCAGTGCCAGCAGGAATTCGGCATTGCGGCCGCCGCGACCTTCGCCCCGCACCGTCACCGTGGTTTCGCCGCCGGACAGCAGCACGCAGGGCGGCCGCGCCGGCTGGCCATGACGCGCTGCCTGGCGGGCGATGCCGGCATGCACCAGCGCCACGTCGCGCGCCTCGCCCTCGATGGCGTCGCCGAGGATCAGCGGGGTGACGCCGGCCCGGCGCGCCACCTCGGCCGCCGCTTCCAGCGAGGCCTGCGGGGTGGCGACCAGCACCGTCCGGTTGCCGGCGAAGCAGGGGTCGCCGGGCTTCGGCGTCTCCTCCGCCGTCACCAGGAACTCCAGAACCTTCGCCGGCTCGGCAATGCCGAAGCGGGCGAGCACGCCGCGGGCGTCGGCCAGGGTCGTGCCATCCGGCACCGTCGGGCCGGAGGCGATCACAGACGGGTCGTCGCCCGGCACGTCGGAGATCAGCAGCGACACCAGCGGCGCCAGTGCGGCGGCGGCGGCGAGGCGCCCGCCCTTGATCGCCGACAGGTGCTTGCGCACGCAGTTCATGTCGCCGATGGCCGCCCCGGACTTCAGCAGCGCCCGGTTGACCGCCTGCTTGTCCTCCAGGGTCAGGCCCGGCGCCGGCAGGGTCAGCAGCGCCGACCCGCCGCCGGAAATCAGGCAAAGGACCAGATCGTCGGCGGTCAGGCCCCTAACCATCTCCAGGATGCGCCCCGCCGCCGCGCGCCCGGCGGCATCGGGCACCGGATGGGCGGCCTCGACGATTTCGATGCGTTCGCACGGCACGGCGTGGCCGTAGCGCGTGACCACCAGGCCCGACAGGTCGCCGGGCCAGGCGTCCTCCACCGCGCGGGCCATGGCGGCGGACGCCTTGCCCGCGCCGACCACCACCGTGCGCCCCTTGGGCACCGGCGGCAGGTGCGGCGGCACGCAGCGCGCGGGCTGCGCCGCCGCAACGGCGGCATCGAACATGGCCCGCAGCAGGGCCTCGGGATCGATGGCCATGACCCGCTCTCAGCCCTCGGGCTTGTCGGTGACGGGGTGGCCGGCCAGCAGCTCCAGCGCCTTCACCAGGCCGGAATGGTCCCAGCCGGCCCCGCCATTGGCGGTGCAGGCATTGAACAGCTCCTGCGCCGTCGCGGTGTTGGGCAGGCTGACGCCCAGCGCACGGGCACCGCTCAGCGCCAGGTTCAGGTCCTTCTGGTGCAGCTCGATGCGGAAGCCGGGGTTGAAGGTCCGGTCGATCATGCGCTGGCCATGGATCTCCAGGATCTTCGACGAGGCGAAGCCGCCCATCAACGCCTGGCGCACCCGCGCCGGATCGGCCCCGGCCTTCGACGCGAAGACCAGGGCCTCGCCCACCGCCTCGATGGTCAGGGCGACGATGATCTGGTTGGCGACCTTGCAGGTCTGGCCATCGCCGTTGCCGCCGACCAGCGTGATGTTCTTGCCCATCCGCTCGAACAGGGGCTTGGCGCGTTCGAACGCCGCCTCCGGCCCGCCGACCATGATGGTCAGCGTCGCGGCCTTGGCCCCGACCTCGCCGCCGGAGACGGGCGCATCGAGGTAGTCGCAGCCCGCGTCGTTGATCCGCGCGGCGAACGCCTTGGTCTCGATCGGGGAAATCGAGCTCATGTCGATCACCAGCATGCCGGGGTCCAGGCCCTCGGCGACACCGCCCGCGCCGAACAGCGTCTCGGCCACCTGCGGCGTGTCGGGCACCATGGTGATGACGATGTCCGAGCGCTGGGCGACCTCGCGCGCCGAGCTGCAGATGGTGATGCCCTTGTCCACCAGCTCTTGCGGGATGGCCGAGCTGTGCTGGACGGTGACGAGCTTGTGCCCGCCGTCGATCAGATGCCCGGCCATGGGCCTGCCCATGATGCCGAGTCCGATGAAGCCGATGGTGCTCACGCCCGATCCTCCCTGGGGTTCTTGTCCCGATATGCAGTTGCTTCCTACCTAGCCCATCCGGCCGTCGGCGCCCAGGGCCTTGGCCCGTCGCGAACCGCGGCAGGTTGCCAGTGCCGCCCGAGCGGGTATGTTCGACACCATCCAATAAGTTCAGAAATCGGAGGGAGGTTCATGCTGAAGCCCGCATATCGTCGGCTCGTCCTCACGGTGGTCGCCGCCATCACGTGCGCCCTGCCCGCGACGGCGCGAGCCCAGACGGGCCTGCCCGAATGGGCGGTGTGCAGCGAGATCGCCAACGACGCCGAACGGCTGGCCTGCTTCGACGCCTTCGTGGTCGAGACGTCGGGGCTGGAGGGCCGGGTTCTGATCCCCTCCTACATCCGCCAGACGCTGAACCGCATGCTGGGCGACCCGGAGACGATCGAGGATATCGCCATGGCCGGGCAGGGCGAGCACCTGATCGAAATCCTGCCCGGCCGATGGCTGGTCGATACCTGGAGCCACGGGCCGCTGGACGACCTGGACGATGCCGAGCGATTCTCGCGCGGCTGCGACGTCGTCGGTTTCACGGTCGAAGCCGATGGACCCCTGGCCTTGTCCGGCTATCGCACGAACCGGGACGGAGAGGTCCTGAGGATTTTCCGGCTTGCCTGGGCCGGCGGCAACACCTTCGGCTGGCTGGCCGACCTCGACGGCTATTTCGCCTGGGCCTATGGCGACAGGGAACCGGACCGGACGATGGCGCTGATGGAGCTGACGCGCGTCACCAGCAGGCGCGTCATCCTGCTGCCGATCACCGATGACCTGATCCTCGGCATGTCGTCGGAGGATACCAGCCCCCAGCTCTGGGTCCGCTGCCCGGACGCTTGAGCCGTCACACCCCCAGTTCGGCAAACGGCAGGAAGTCGACCGGCTGGCCGCGGTCGATGCGGGTGGTGTCTTCGCCCACCTCGATCAGGCCGTCGGCCCAGGTGAGTGAGCTGATCAGGCCGGACCCGTCGCGCGGGAACTTCTGCACGGTGAGCCCGCCCTGATCGTCCCGGGCCAGGCGGGCGCGCCAGTACTCGCGGCGGCCGGGCTTCTTGTCGATGGCGAAATCGGCCGGCACCGGAAAGGCCTGCGGGTCCTGCCAGTCGAGGCCGGCCAGGCGCAGCAGCATCGGCCGGACGATGCGGGCGAAGCAGACCAGCACGGCGACCGGGTTGCCCGGCAGGCCGACGAAGGTGCAGTCGCCGATCTGCCCCAGCGCGATCGGCCGGCCCGGCTTGATGGCGATCTGCCAGGCATGCAGGGTGCCCAGCGCGCGCACGGCGGCGACCGTATGGTCCTCGTCACCGATCGACGCACCGGCGGAGGTGACGAGTGCGTGGTGGCCCTCCGCCTCGCGCGCCAGGGCGCGGCGGACCACGGCCGCATCGTCGGGCAGGATGCCCAGATCGGTGACGGCGAAGCCGGCCCGGCGCAGCAGCGCCGACAGCATCGGCCGGTTGCTGTCGTAGATCTGGCCGGCCGCGGCTTGCGCGCCCGGTTCCCGCAGCTCGTCGCCGATGGAAAACAGCGCCACCCGCAGCGGCGTGCGGACGCTCAACGACCCGTTGCCGACCGAGGCCGCAGCAGCCAGGTCCTGCGGGCGCAGGCGGATGCCCGCCGGCAGGATCGCCGCACCGTCCGTCACATCCTCCCCGGCGCGGCGGCGGTTGGCGCCCGGCTTCAGCTTCACCGGCACCTCGACCCAGCCGCCGTCCAGGCGCACGTCCTCTTGCATCGCGACGGTGTCGGTGCCGGCGGGCATGCGCGCACCGGTCAATGCGCGCAACGCCTCGCCATCGCCGACCACGCCGTCGAAGGGGTGGCCGGCAGCCGTCCGCCCGGGTGCCAGGCGCAGGCGGCCCGCGGCCGCCGCTGCCGCGGCATGGGCATAGGCATAGCCGTCGACGGCGGAGTTGTCGAAGGGCGGCACGGTGCGATGGGCGATCACCGGGCGGGCGAGGATGCGGCCGTCCGCGTCGGCCAGCGGCACCGCCTCGGCCTCCGTCACCGGGCGGATGCGCTCGCGCAGCAGCGCCACCGCCTCCGCCACGGGCATGCGCCCGCCGGTGGCCCGATAGCAGTCGTTGAGGGGATCGACGACGGTCATGGTGCGGTATCCTAGGGTCTGTCGACGGTCATGGCCCCGCAACCCGCCCAATCCTCCCCTATCGAGGGGGAGCGCTTCAAGAGGATTGCGGCTATGAACGCCGACAGACCCTAGCCGACGGCGAGCAGCACTGCCATGCATCCCTCACCCCCCTTCCCTCCCGACGATGCCGGGCTTCCCTGGCCCAGCGGGTTGCGCGTCCTGCCGCCCGACCCGGGGCCGGAGCCGGCAGAGGTCGAACTTGTGGAGATCCGCGGCTTCGAGCGTCCCGATCAGGAATGGATCACCCGGCTTGCCCCGGTCGGGCCGGACCGGTTCGTGACCGGGGGTCCGGGGGTGTGCCTGCGGCTCTGGTCGACCGCAGCGTCGGCGCCGATGGCAACGCTCGGGCCCCTTCGCGACGATCCGGCACCGGTTGCCCTGCAGGGCCTGCCCGAGGGCTGCTGCGATCCGGTTCCCGACCCGAAGCTCGACGCCCTCGCCGTGCTCGACACCCGGACGGTCGTGACGACCTCCTCTGACGGGGTCCTGCGCCACTGGGACCTCGACATGCGCCGCTGCGTCCACGCGTTGCGCATCCCGCCTTTCGTCGCATCCCTTGTTGCGCTCGACACCGGGCGTGTCGCGTTCGCAACGCCCGAGCTTGGCGTGCTCGTCTTCGCGCGCGAGGGGGTGCAGCCCGTTCGAAGGTTGCCGCTCGACGGCTGCGAGGTCCTGCTGGCGCTCGGCCCCGACCGGATGCTCGCCTCGGTGATCGACGAGGACGACCTGTATCTCGTGGATCTTGCAACGGACCGGGTGACGCATCTGACCGCCGACGGTCCCAGCCTGTTCGCCGCCTGCGCGCTCACACCGTCACGCTACGTGTCGGCAGCGCCCTTTTTCGTCGAGCCCCCCCGGCTCAATCTGTGGGAGCTGGGGAGAGAGGAGCCGCTCCGGGACTTCCCCTGCCAATGGAGCGGCGATGTCATCGCACCGCTCGGCCCCGGGCGGATCGCCTATGCCAGTTTCGGTTGCCTGGACATCTGGTCGGTCACGGACGGGCGGCTGTTGGCGCGGGCCGACCGGCCATACTGCTCCACGGTCGCAGTCCTGCCGGGGCGCCGGAACGGGGTCGCACGGCTGGCAACGGGCGGCCGTCACCACCTCTCGCTGTGGGAGCTCCGCCCCCAGACCGCTCGGTCAGACCGATAGAGCGGCATCAGACACCAGACCGAGTGCGGGTGTCATCGTGCTCCAGCGCTCTCGCCATCCGCTCGGCCGCCGCAAGGTCTTCCGGCCTGTTGGTGTTGAAGAAGGGGTCGATCAGATCGGTGGCGAAGTCCGCCAGGGCGATGCCGTAGCGGGCCGTCCACAGGTCGACCTTGCGCATCCCCTCCTCCACCAGTGCGCGGCGCAGATCGGCGGCCAGCGACACAGGCCAGAGGCCGAAGACCGGGTGTGCCTGGCCATCCGATGCCGCAGCGGCCAGCGGTGTGCCGTCCCTTTCTGCCGCCGCAATCAGTCGATCGACCAGGTCGAACGGCAGGAACGGCGTGTCGGTGGCGAAGGTGACGACATGGGTGAATGCCGGCGTCCGTGACCGCGCCCACTCCAGCCCGGTCAAGACCCCGGCCAGCGGGCCGGCGAAACCGTCCACCACATCGGCGGCGACGGGCAGGCCGAAGCCGGCAAAGCGGGCGGGGTCGCCGTTGGCGTTCAGGACAAGGCCCGCCGCCTGCGGACGGGCGCGGTCGATGACATGGGCCAGGATCGGTCGGCCTGCCAGCGGCCGCAGGCACTTGTCGCCGCCGCCCATGCGCCGCGACAGTCCGCCGGCCAGCAGCACGCCAAGGATGCGGCGCTCAGACGGCATCGTCGGCCAGCGCCGATTTGCGGTGGCGGCGCCCCTCCTCCTCCGGCACGGCGCTGACATCGGCATCGAAGACGATGCGCTCCGCCCCCGACAGTGCGACGAAGCGCTTGCCCTTGGCGCGGCCGATCAGGGTCAGGCCGGCCTGGCGGGCCAGGTCCACCCCCCAGGCGGTGAAGCCCGAACGGCTGATCAGGATCGGCACGCGCATCTGCACCGTCTTGATCACCATCTCCGACGTCAGGCGGCCGGTGGTGTAGAAGATCTTATCCTCCGCCGGGATGCCGTTCAGCATCATGAAGCCGGCGATCTTGTCGACGGCGTTGTGGCGGCCGACATCCTCCATATAGATCAGCGGTTTGTCTTCGCGGCAGAGCACGCAGCCGTGGATCGCCCCGGACTTGAGATAGAGGCTGGGGGCGGTATTGATCTTGCGGGTCAACTGGTAGAGCCACGAGGTGTGAAGGACCGCGCGGTCGCTCAGCCGAACGGTGGAAAACGCCTCCATCACGTCGCCGAACACCGTGCCCTGGGCGCAGCCGGAGGTGCGGACCTTCTTCTTCAGCTTCTCTTCGTAGTTCGTCTCGCGCCGGGTGCGGACGACCACCACCTCCAGCTCCTCGTCATGATCGATGCCGGTGATCTCGTCGTCCGGCCGCAGCATGTTCTGATTGAGCAGATAGCCGACGGCCAGATAGTCCGGATGGTCGCCGATCGTCATCATGGTGACGATCTCCTGCCCGTTCAGGAACAGGGTCAGCGGCCGTTCCATCACCACGGCGGTCTCGACCGTCCGGCCCTCGTGATCGATGCCCTCCAGCGTCCGCGTCAGCCGCGGGTCGTCGGGGTCGGGGACGATGGCGAACTCTTCCATGGCCACCGGCATGGTCACTGGGCCGCCAGGGCCAGCTTTTCCACCCGGGCCGCGCAATACTTGAATTCGGGGATCTTGCCGAAGGGGTCGAGCATCGGGTTGGTCAGCAGGTTGGCCGCCGCTTCCTGATAGGCGAACGGGATGAAGACCATGCCTTCGGCGATGTTGCCGTCGGCGCGGGCCGCAAGCTCAATGGTCCCCCGGCGGGTGGCGACGCGGATGCGCTCCCCCGGTGCGATGCCCAGCCGGCGCAGATCCTGCGGGCAGAGACTGGCGGTCGGCTCCGGCTCCAGCGCGTCCAGGGCGGTGGCGCGGCGGGTGATGGCCCCGGTGTGCCAGTGTTCCAGCTGGCGGCCGGTGGTCAGCACAAGGGGGTAGTCGGCATCGGGCCGTTCCGCGGGCGGAATGATCGCCGCGGGTACCAGCTTGCCGCGGCCGGTCGGCGTCGGGAAGCCATCGGCGAAGACGATCTCGCGTCCCGGCTGGTCCGGCGCCGGGCACGGATAGGTCACGCTGCCCTCCGCCATCAACCGGTCCCAGGAGATGTTGGCGAGGCTGGGCATGACCCGGCCCATCTCCGCGAACACGTCGCGCGGATGGGTGTAGGACCAGTCGAGCCCCAGCCGCCGCGCCAGTTCCTGCGTGATCCACCAGTCCGGCCGCGCGTCGCCGGGCAGGTCGACGGCCTTGCGGCCCATCTGCACCTGGCGGTTGGTGTTCGTGACCGTGCCGTCCTTCTCGGCCCAGGCGGAGGCCGGCAGCACCACATCGGCATACATGGCGGTTTCGGTCAGGAAGATGTCCTGCACCACCAGATGGTCCAGCCGCCGCAGGCCCTCGCGCGCATGGGCGGCGTCGGGGTCGGACATGGCCGGGTTCTCGCCCATGATGAGCATGCCCTTGATTGCGCCGTCATAGGCGGCGTTGGTGATTTCCACCACCGTCATGCCCGGATCGGGGTCGAGGGACACCCCCCACAGCTCTTCCAGCATGCCGCGATAGGCAGGATCGCCGGTCTTGTGATAGTCGGGGAAGACCATGGGGATCAGCCCGGCATCCGAGGCACCCTGGACATTGTTCTGCCCCCGCAACGGATGCAGCCCGGCCCCCGGGCGGCCGACCTGGCCGGTGATCAGCGCCAGCGAGATCAGGCAGCGGGCATTGTCGGTGCCGTGGATGTGCTGGCTGACGCCCATGCCCCAGAAGATCAGCGCCGCCTCGGCCCGGGCATAGGCGCGGGCGACGGAGCGCACGATGTCCGGCGCGATGCCGGTCACGGCCTCCATCTCCTCCGGGGGGAAGGCCTTGACGTGCTCGGCCAGCGCCTCGAACCCCTCCGACTGGGCCTCGACATATTGGCGGTCGTAGAGGCCCTCCGTCACGATCACGTTCATCATCGCGTTCAGCAGCGCCACGTCGGCGCCGGGCCTGAAGCGCATCATGTGGGTGGCGTGGCGGGCCAGCACCTGGCCGCGCGGGTCCATGACGATCAGCCGGGCGCCGCGCCTGACCGCCTGCTTGAAATAGGTGGCGGCGACGGGGTGGTTCTCCGCCGGGTTGGCGCCGATGACGATGATGACGTCGGCATCCTTCACCGCGGTGAATGGCGCGGTGACGGCGCCGGAACCGATGCATTCCATCAGTGCGGCCACCGACGAGGCGTGGCAAAGCCGGGTGCAGTGGTCGACATTGTTGTTGCCGAACCCGGTGCGCACCAGCTTCTGAAACAGGTACGCCTCTTCGTTGGAGCATTTGGCCGAACCGAAGCCGGCCAGTGCGGCGCGGCCATGGGTGTCGCGCACCCGGCGCAGGCCTTCGGCGGCGGCATCCAGCGCCTCGTCCCAGCTCGCCTCGCGGAAATGCGTCGACGGATCGGCCGGGTCGATGCCGGCCTCCACCCCCTTGGGCGCGCCCGGGATGCGGATCAGCGGCCGGGTCAGCCGGTGCTGGTGGGCGATGTAGTCGAAGCCGAAGCGGCCCTTGACGCACAGCCGCTGTTCGTTGGCCGGGCCGTTGCGACCGTCGACCCAGGCGATGCGGTTGTCCTTGATCTGGTAGGTGATCTGGCAGCCGACGCCGCAATAGGGACAGACGCTGTCGACCGACCGGTCGGCCGCGCGCGCGCCCTGCCCGTCGGCCGCCACCAGATTGGACGGCATCAGCGCGCCGGTGGGGCACGCCTGGACGCATTCGCCGCAGGCCACACAGGTGCTGGCGCCCATGGGATCGTCGAAGTCGAAGACGATCTTGGATCCGGCGCCGCGGTAGGCCATGCCGATGACGTCGTTGACCTGGACCTCGCGGCAGGCGCGCACGCACAGCGTGCAGTTGATGCAGGCATCCAGGTTGACCGCCATCGCCGGATGGCTGCCGTCCGGCGAGGGCCGGTGCGCCGCCGGAAAGCGGCTGCCCGTGACGCCCAGGCGATCGGCCCATTGCCACAGCTTGGCGCCGGTGTCGTGGGCGCGCTCGCGCGGCGGCTGGTCGGCGATCAGCAGCTCCATCACCATCTCGCGCGCCTTGCGGGCACGCTCCGACCCCGTCGTCACCGCCATGCCGGGCGTTGGCTTGCGCAGGCAGCTGGCCGCCAGCACGCGCTCGCCTTCGATTTCCACCATGCAGGCGCGGCAGTTGCCGTCGGGGCGGTAGCCGGGCTCGGGCGCATAGCACAGATGCGGGATCTCGATGCCGCGGCGCCGGGCCACCTGCCAGATGGTCTCGTCGGCATCGGCCGTCACCTCGTGGCCGTCCAGACGGAAGGTTACGCTCTCCGACATGGCGTCACTCCAGCCCCACATCCTCGCGGAAATGCTTCAGCACGCAGTCGATCGGATTGGGGGCCGCCTGGCCCAGGCCGCAGATCGACGCATCGCGCATCGCCTGGCCCAGCTCCATCAGCAGCCCTTCATCCCAGACGCGGGCTTGCATCAGCCTGACCGCCTTTTCGGTGCCGGCGCGGCAGGGCGTGCATTGCCCGCAGCTCTCGTCCTCGAAGAAGCGCAGCAGGTTCAGCGCCACCTGGCGCATGTCGTCCCGGTCCGACAGCACGACGACGGCGCCGGAGCCGATGAAGCAGCCGTAGGGTTCCAGCGTACCGAAATCCAGCGGGATATCCGCCATGGCGGCCGGCAGGATGCCGCCGGACGCCCCGCCCGGCAGATAGCCCTTGAAGGCATGGCCTTCGGCCATGCCGCCGCAATATTCCTCCAGCAGCTCGGCCATGGTGATGCCGGCGGGCGCGATCTTGACGCCGGGGCTCTTGACCCGGCCGGAGACGGAGAAGGCGCGCACACCCTTGCGCCCCTGGCGGCCGTGGGCGTCGAACCAAGCGGCTCCCTTCTCGACGATGTCGCGGATCCAGAACACCGTCTCGACATTGTGGATCAGCGTCGGCCGGCCGAACAGGCCGACCTGTGCGGCATAGGGCGGGCGGTGGCGCGGCAGCCCGCGCTTGCCCTCGATGCTCTCCAGCATCGCGGACTCCTCGCCGCAGATATAGGCACCTGCGCCGCGGCGCAGGTGGATGCCGCCGGGCGGCGCCAGCCCGGCTGCCTCGACCTTCGGCAGCTCGGCCAACAGGATTTCGCGCGCGGCGGGATATTCGTCGCGCAGGTAGATGTAGCAGGCCTCCGCCTCCACCTCCCACGCCGCCAGCAGCATGCCTTCGATGACGCGGTGCGGGTCGGTTTCGAATGCAAAACGGTCCTTGAAGGTCCCGGGCTCCCCCTCGTCTGCGTTGAGGCAGAGGAAGCGCGGCTTCGGCCCCGCCTTGACGAAGGCCCATTTGCGCGGCGTCGGAAACCCGGCACCGCCGAGGCCGCGCAGGCCTGACCGCGCCAGCGCCGCTTCGACGCGACCGAGGGATGCGGGGTCGCCCAGGCAGCCTTCCAGCAGCACATAGCCGCCGTCGGCGCGGTAGGCCTCGAAATCCACATGCGGCGGCAAGACGGGGGTGAAATCGCCCCCTTCCACGACGCCGATCACCTTGGGCTGGTCGGCGCGGTCGACATGGCGGTGTCCGACCTCGGCAACCGGCGCTGAGGCACAGCGCCCCATGCAGGGCGCCCGCAGGATGCGCACATCGCCGTTGTAGTGACCCTTCAGGGACCAGATCAGCGTTTCCGCCCCGGCCAGCGCGCAGGACAGGCTGTCGCAGACGCGGATGGTCAGGTCCGGCGGCGGCGCGTCGCCGGCCCCCAGCACGTCGAAATGGGCATAGAAGGTCGCGACCTCGTAGACCTCGGCCATGGCCAGCCGCATCTCATGGGCCAGGGCCGCCAGATGGGCCGGCGAAAGCGCGCCAAAGCGATCCTGCACCAGATGCAGGTATTCGATCAGCAGGTCACGCCGGCGCGGCCGGCCGCCCAGCAGTGCGCGCACCTGGTCAAGCGCCGCCGGATCCAGCTGGCGGCCCTTCGGTGCGGAGCGTGCCCGCCCCTTGCGCCCACCCGGCCGCCCCGCGAACGCCATCGCATCGGTGCCGCGGCCCGACTGCTCGCCGGTGCTCATCCCCTCATCCCCGTGCCCTGTGGCTGGATCGCTGCGGCTGACACCGTCGCACGGGCCCGCCCCGGCGCAAACGCCGGTATGCGACCATTGCAGCCGCAAACCGGCCACGGGATCAAGCGACGCGTGCCGCCGCCGTCGCGGTTGCGCCGGCGTCCCGTTGCGATGGCCTCAACCGAAATGGCGGTCCAGGCGCTCCAGCGCCCCGTCCAGCACCGTGTCGGCCTTGGCGAAACAGAAGCGGGCCACCGTGGTCAACGCGTCCTGATGGTAGAAGGCGCTGACGGGAATGGCGGCGACGCCGGCCTGCTCGGTGATGTGGCGGCAGAAGGCCACGTCGTCGCCGTTGAAGCCGGTCCCGGCAATGTCGATGTTGACGAAATAGGTACCGCCGCATGGCAGGACATCGAAGCCGATGCGCTTCAGACCGGTGGCGAAACGGTCGCGCTTTGCCTGCATTTCCGCCACCAGCCCGGTGAAATAGCTGTCATCCTTTCCCAGGCCATAGGCCACGGCGGCCTGGAGGTTGGGCGGCGTGGTGAACACCAGGAACTGGTGGGCCTTGCTGACCGGGGCCAGCAGTTCGGCCGCCGCGGTGATGTAGCCGACCTTCCAGCCCGTCAGCGAGAAGGTCTTGCCGGCGGAGCCGATCTTCAGGCAGCGCCGGCGCATGCCCGGCAGGGTGATCAGGGGGATGTGGGGACGGCCGTCGAACACCAGGTGCTCATAGACCTCGTCACAGATCACCACGGCATCGGCGGCCACCGCCGCCTCGGCGATCAGGGCCAGTTCGTCGCGGTCGAAAACCTTGGCCGCCGGATTGAGGGGGTTGTTGAACAGGATCAGGCGCGTGCGCTCGCTGACGGCGGCCTGCAAGGCCTCCCGCGTCAGCCGCCAGTCCGGCGGGCCCAGGGTGACGAAGCGCGGCACCCCGCCCGCACGGCGCACCATCGGCACATAGGCGTCGTAGAGCGGCTGGAACAGCACGACCTCGTCGCCCGGGGTGATCAGGCCCAGCAGGCAGGCCGCCAGCGCTTCGGTGGCGCCGGACGTGACCATGGTTTCGGTCTGCCAATCCACCTCCAGGCCGTAGAAGCGGTGCTCGTGCGCGGCCACCGCCTGGCGCAGTTCGGCCAGGCCCAGCATCGGCGGATACTGGTTCCACCCCTCCACCACCGCCCGCCCGGCCGCCTCCAGCACGTCGCGCGGGCCGGCGCCGTCGGGGAAGCCCTGGCCCAGGTTGATGGCATCGTGCTCGCGCGCCAGGCGCGACATCACCTCGAACACGGTGGTCGGCATGCCGCCGAAAATGGGATTGGCTGGGGTCATGGCACCGTCAGGACGTGACCGCGGAAGGGATCGCCCATGATGGGGGCTTGCCTCACGCTCGGCAATCGGCGACATCGGTGCACCGCGTCGGCGGGAGAAGGGAAATGCCCGACAGCCTGACAGCCGAGCGTGCGGCAGACATCGCCGCGGCGCTCACCTACAATGACGGCGGACTGATCCCCGCCATTGCCCAGCAGCACGACACCGGCGAGGTGCTGATGCTGGCCTGGATGAACCGCGACGCCGTGGTGGAGACGCTGACCTCGGGCCGGGTCTGCTACTGGTCCCGCTCGCGCCGGTCGCTCTGGCGCAAGGGCGAGACGTCGGGCCATGTGCAGCGGCTGGTCGAGCTGCGGTTCGACTGCGACAGCGACGCGATCCTGCTCCTGGTCGACCAGACCGGCCCCGCCTGCCACACCAACCGACGCAGCTGCTTCTACAGCGCCGTGCGCGACGGTGCGGTCCGCGTCATCAGCGACCCGGTCGGCCCGTAGAGCAGGAATAGAACCCGATTCACCGATGGCGTCGGATCAGGCTCGAGGGGCAACGGCCGCAAGCGGACCGCTGTCGAAGGGAATGTCGAACCAACCGGCACCGATCATCCTGCCGACGGCCTCGGTCCGGGGATCCGCCAAAGGGCAGACGACGCTTTCGTAGTGCTTGTAGGTCATCGTCGACCAGGTCAGCGGCACGATGCAGTGGTAGGGCTTGCGCGTACGCAACAGGCGCCGCAGCCGCCGCTCGATGCCCTCGGTCCCCGCCATCTCGTCGACAAACCTGCCGGTAACTTCCATCCCGCAGCCTTCCACCAGCTTGGTGCCGGCGACGCGGTATTTGAAGCGCCCCTCCTCCGTCACGTCGACCACGCAGATATAGGGCAGCACATGGCGCGGGATCGTGACCGCATCAACCTCCGACATCGTCGGCATGTCCCGCGACCCGGCCAGTGCGCGCCAGTGGCGGTAGAAATCGCGAATCACTCCGCAGGCGATGTCGGACTCCCCGAACTCCTCTTGATAGATCTCGATCGCGTCGACCTGCGGCAGCTTCACATCCTGCTGGCGCAGCCGCCGAATCCATCGGCCAGAGGCCTGGATCGTGCGAGACATGCAACAATACCTACGTTCGCGCCGGGTCCCCCGACTGTCATGCCAGCGTAGATTGTGGGCCAGCCGGTGCGCTGTGCGCAACGGTCCACTTTGGCGCGGTGGCCATCGCGGACGGCCGTGGGATCGGCGGCCTCAGATGAACAGCATCTGGGCACCGGCCGGCGTGGCGTTGAGGACGGTGACAACCCCGGCGATCTCAACGGGCGCTTCGGTCAGTGCCTCGGCCGCAAGCCCGGCCAGGCGCAACCCCATCTCGCAGGCGATGAAACGCACGCCCAGCTCGCGGCAGGCGGCCAGCAGCTCCGCAAAGCCGGCGGTGCCGCAGGCGGCGGCGCGCGCATCCTCGGCTTCCGGATCGCCGCCCAGCCGCCGCCACCCGCCGGGCGTCAGGGCGACCAGGGAATGACCGGTGAAGAAGAGCGTCGCCCTGCGGTTGCTGGCCGCCGCCGCACTGGCCAGGACCAGGGCATAGTGCACGCGGTCATAGGCACCGTCGAAGACGATGATCGACAGGTCCTGCACGCCGTCAGGCATCGCCGCCGCCCGACCCGGTCGTGGCGGCATCGCCACACAGGCTGCAATCGGGATCGCGGGCAACGGACAGCGTGCGGAAGCCGTGGCCGAGGGCGTCGTACAACAGCAGGCGCCCCGCCATGCCGTTGCCCAGTGCAAGGATCTGCTTGACCACCTCCACCGCCTGCAAGGTGCCCATAACGCCGGCCAGGGCGCCCAGGATGCCGGCCTGCGCGCAGCTGGGCACCATGCCGTCGGGCGGCCGTTCGGGATAGAGGCAGCGGTAGCACGGCAGGCCCGACCGCCCATGGGCCCTGAACGTCGCCAGCTGGCCTTCGAAGCGCAGGATCGCCGCCGACACCAGCGGCCGACCGGCCAGAAAGCAGGCGTCGTTGACGATATAGCGCGTCTCGAAGTTGTCGCTGCCGTCGGCGACCACATCGTAGCGCCCGACTAGGTCCCTGGCGTTGGCGGCGGTCAGGCGCAGGCCGTGTGCCTCCACCGTGACGTCGGGGTTGAGGGCGGCGATCCGCCGGGCGGCGCTGTCGACCTTCAGCGTCCCGATTGCGCCCACGTCGTGGATCACCTGGCGCTGCAGGTTGCTGAGGTCGACCACATCGTCGTCGACGATGCCGATCGTGCCGACACCGGCGGCGGCAAGGTACAGAAGCACAGCCGAGCCCAGCCCCCCGGCCCCGACCACCAGCACGCGCGATTGCAGCAGCCTGGCCTGGCCGGTGCCGCCGATCTCCGGCAGGATGATATGCCGGGCGTACCGGTGGATCTGGCTGTCGTCGAAGTCCAAGCCCTGCCCCTCCCCCGAGCTGTTCGAGGCACCCGCCCCCGCGTGCCCGTCTACTATCAGCCGCCGGCGCCGACGGGAACAGCGCGGTCGATGCGGCGTGTCGCCCCCGAACCGCCACATGGCTGCCCGCTTCGTCCTTACAACAGCGTCTTGCAACAGCGTCGCCAAGCCTGGCAGCTTCGGGCGGCCAAGACGGGACACACCGGAAGGAGACACCCATGAAAGCCCTGATCTGCGCGACCGTGCTCGCGCTTGCCTCCCCCGTCGCGATGGCCGACGACATCCTGGTGACGGCCTCCGACGGCAGCATGGCCCTGGTGGCCCCCGACGGCACATGGGCGTCCGTCCTCGTCGGCACCGGCGAAGACGACCGGACCTACCTGCTGTTCCCGGACGGGACCTGGCAGGTGCGCGAGATCGCCGTCTCCGCTGTCGAACAGCAGTTCCGCGATGCGGTGGACACGGCCCTGTCGCGGTTCGAACCGGACCTGGAGGGTGCGGAACGCGAGATGGCGATGACGTGCCTGATGTCGGCGTTTGCCGCCCTCAGCGACGAGGACATGCAGATGCTGATCGATGTCGGTTTCGACCCGGACCGGGCGATGCAGGACCGGCTGGAGGAAACCTATCCCGGCATGAATCGCGCCGTGGAACGGTGCATCTGATCACTGGTCCGGCCGGCGGCGACCGTTGAGCGGGATGACCTCTGGCCGGTCCGGCCTGATATCCGATTTCTGCGCTAATTCAAATGGTGAGAGCCTGAGCCCCCGGTGACGTCGATCCGACGTCACCGGATCAGGCTCTTGGCGTCAGACGACGACGGCAAGGTCCTGCCGGCCCGGCAGGCCGACGACGTCCTCGCCCGGGCGCGTCTGCCAGGCGACGGTCGGGCGATACCCCTGCGCCTCGGCACGCTGTAGCGATGCCACCGGTACGACGGCCCGGCTGCCCACTGCCTTGTTGTGGTCTTCCAGCTTGGTCGCCCGGTTCACGGCGTCGCCGATGACGGTGTATTCCAGCCGCGAGGCGTCCCCGACCGTGCCGAAGATGACGCTTCCCGTGGCCACGGCGGCGTTGACCGCCAGCGCCACGGTGCGCCCCTGCTGCGCCCGGAAGGCATTCCAGCGGGCCGCCTGCTCCAGCACGTCCTCCACAGCGCGCAGGGCATCGGCCGCGCAGCTGTCGCTGGGCTGCGCCGCGCCGAAGGTCGCCATGATGCCGTCGCCCAGGAACTTGTCGATCGTTCCCCCATTGCGGTGCACGGCGGGGACCATGAAGCTCTGGTACTGTGCCAGCAGGCGGATGACCTCGCTCGGGTCGCCGGCGGCGGCATGGCGGCTGAAGCCGCGGATGTCGATCATCAGGATGGCAGCGTCCCGCACCTCCCCCTGGCCGGCGGTGAATTCCATCCGTGCATCGGTGATGGCGCGGGCGATCTCCGGCGCGAAGAACCGCCGCAGGTCCTGCGCCACGGTGGCCTCGCGCACCGATGCCACCAGCAGGCGCCGGCCCCGCGACAGCGCCACCGTCAGCACCAGCGTCACCACCAGGATCGAGACGATCTTGTCGATCTCCGCCCCGATCAGGATGTGGTTGCTGGTCATGTAGCCGACATAGTCGCGCGTGATCGCACCGGGCGTTGCCGCCACCAGCGCCAGCCCCAGCAACAGCAGCCAGCCCGTGGCCGCCACCAGGCCCGCCGCGAAGACGTAATGCGGATCGAACCGCAGCGCCCTGAGCGCGATGAAGATGAAGACGTACAGCAGCGTCGGCGCCTTCAGATAGAACGACGGCGGCTGGCCGTACTGGATATGGAAGCTCCAGATCAGCGCCATCAGCAGCGCCATGTCGACCACGGCCGACAGATAGAGGAACCACGCCGGCATGTAGCGGCGATAGGCCAGAACCAGCCGCAGCACGGTAAAGGCCAGATAGGCGAGCAGCGCCAGCGGCACCGGCTCGAACATCGTGTCGACACTGCCGCCCGCGCGCGGCGTGACCGCATAGAGGATGGCAAACAGGCTGACGATGGCCAGCTGCGCCCAGCCGATCAGGATCTCGCTGAATTCCTCCTGCCGGCGAATGGCGGCGCGCACGCGGTCCGACAGCTCCGCCGTCGGCCGACCGTCGAACAGGCTGCGGACCGCCGCAAGCGTGGGAAGCTGGATGGCCATGGCCACTCACATTGACGCAGCCTTCGGGCCGGAACAACGGGGCGACGATCAAATCGGATCACGCCCCGCAGCCCGCCCGCGGGCGGGGCCATCACGGCCCCGGCATCATTCGCAGCTGCCGTAGTAGAGGCGGCCCGTCAGGCATACGCTGCCGTCGGGCAGCTCGCAGGTTCCGTCGATCTCTTCCAGCCCGGCAACCGGCGAGTCGACCATCGTGACATCGCCGCCGATCCAGGCGCAATAGCGCGCGGCGTCGGTGAAAAAGCCGGTGGTCTTGCGGCCGCCCTCGATGCAGTTGCCGGCTTCGATGGCCTGCAAGGTGCAGGCGCGGGCATCCTCGAACCAGCAGAGGACCGTCGTCGTCCCGTTGCCCAGCGTGATCTCCTCGGCGTGCTCCGCCCCCAGGGCACGGCACGCTTCATCCATCTGCTCGTCGGCAGACGCCGCACCGGCCCAGCCCAACGCGGCCGCAGCGACAAGCACGGCGGGGATCATGGAAGCCATCCGCAACATTCGTGGTCCCTTTCCAAGGTCGATGACGAGATCGTGCGACAGCCTGTGATCCGCAAACATGGTCGCCGGATGGCGGACCCGCCGGCCCCTGCCGCAATCCCGGCACGACGCGGCGGAGGCTATGGCGGGCCGTTGCGGGGGCTCACGGCAGCTCCAGCGGCTTGGCGCGGAAGACGACACGCCAGTCCATCAGTTCCGCCGCCATGGTTTCGGCGGTGCGGACGGCGATGGGGGCCATCTCCGTCGCGCGCCAGGGCCGGGGCAGCCGGGACAGCCTGTCGTCCAGGTGCAGCAGGGCTGCGGCCATGCCGTGCGACCGTTCCGCCAGGCGCTCGAATTCCCCCTGGCTGCGGATGCCGGCCAGGGCCGCGCCGAACGCCGGCAGCACGCCGGCCAGCAGGGTCGCCACCGTGCCCAGCGGCGGGTCGAGGAAGACCTTCAGCGACGGATGCAGGAAGCCCGTCAGCTTGAGCAGCCCGATCACCAGGGTGGCGCCGAACAGGCCGACACCGATCCATTGCAGGCGCCGGAACAGCCGGCCGGATATGCGGGCGTTGGCGGAGTGGTAGTCGATCTGACCGCGGATATGGGTCTCCTGCAGCCAGGTGGCATAGTCGTCCAGGTATCCGGCCGTCAGGCGCGCATCGGGCAGGCCGGCCTGCCGCACCACCGCCCGCAGGTGCCACTGGACCCAGGTTTCCGCCGGATCGTCGTGCTCCATATGCGGCGGCACCCGGGCCAGCAGGGCCGCCCGGCCCAGCGGCGCCAGGAAGAACATGTGCCGCAGCTCTTCCGCCAGCAGGCGGTAGTCCAGCCAGCGCTGGTGCCATTTCTGCCGCCAGCCGGCAATCGTCAGCACCAGGATCATGGCCAGAAGCCCGACCTCGATGCCGATCCACCACGCCTTGCCCGCCTTGTCGGCGAACACAAGGATCGCGAACAGCACCGAGAACGCGCCAAGGAGGAAATTGACGATGAAGGCGCTGCGGTAGAGCCCGGCGTAGTAGTCGGCCAGCATGTCGGCCCAGCCGTAGTGGCGCCCGTATTGCTGCCTCATCCAGGCGAGCACGCTTGCGAACCCCTCGGCCTTCGGGGCGTCGCCGGCCGCGGGCGGTTGCGGCGTCCAGGGCGGATTGGCAACCGCATCGGGCACGGAGGTTTTCGGCACACCCGGCCAGCCGGTGAGCACCAGCTTCCGGAAGCAGGCATAGACCCACCCCAGATAGGTGGCCTTCGGCTGTGTCTCGTGGAAATAGGTCCGGCGCAGGTCGGGGCCGTGGTGGCGGTCCGGCGCGGGGACCGGCGGTTCCAGCTGCTGGCGCAAGGCCGCGTCCAGGAACTGAAGATCGAGGGGCCGCGCCGCCTCCGCCCCGTCTGCCGGCCCCGGCCGGGCGGCGGTCGGGGGCTCCCGCCGCAGCCGATCGGGCGGCGGCGTCACGGCATGCGGCGGGGCCGCATGGATCCACACGACCGGCAGTTCCAGGCGCTGTGCCGCAGCGACGATGTCACCGGTACCGCCGCGGCCGTCGGCCGGCGCACCATCCCAGATGGCGATCAGGACATCGCATTGGCGCAGCACCAGTTCGCCCACCGCCAGATAGGCATCCTTCTCAAGCTCGGACTCGTCCCGCGAGCCGTCCAGCTCGAAGCGGGGACCCGCTTCGCGCCACAAGCGGTCATGCAGGGCGAGTACGTCGTCGCCCAGCTGCTTCTCAACGATCGTCTGGCGATAGACCTCCTCGGCAAAGGGCACCGGGCAGTGAAGCTGATAGCCCAGGTCCACCGCCTGTTCCGCCACGATGCTGTCGGCGCCGTCGGCGATCGGCGAGACCACGCGCAGCAGCGGCGGCTCGTCAGCATATCCGGCTGGCCCCCGGTGCCGATCGTGCACCGACCGGGCGACATCGGCGACACTTTGCAGTACCGCCCGGATCCGGCTGCGCAGCAACACCTCGTCCATGCCGTGCAGCCGCTTCAGCTGATGGCCGGTGACGCCGACGCGCACCGCCAGCCGCGCTCGCGGCGGGTGCTTTGGGTCGGCCTCCCCGCTGCCGTTGCCTTCTGTCGTCATGGTGCACCGCCACTTTCCCGAGTGTCTTCCGGCTACCAGAGCCCTTGCGCCTCGCGCAACCCCCGCCGGTACCGGGATGGCGGACGTCAGGCGAACGGATCCGCGATGATGGCCTCAATAACGCTCAAAGAACTCCATCCAATAGTGAATGATGTCCTCAGGGTCGTCGAAGATATGCCTGAGATCCAATTCTCCCGTATCATCGTGCAGGCAGACCAGCGTCGAAGTGGAAGGCGCATAGAACCGTTGCCAGCCGCAACTCACTTCGGCAATGGCGAATTCGCTCCGCAGGTTCCAAAACAGCACTTCCATTTCCGATGGAAAAGCGAAACGATGGTCCACCCTCATCAACTCGCCGGGCACAATGGATTGCATTTCTACTTGCTGACCTTCCCAGTATTGCCGAGGAACGCCTGGGAGAGGACGCTCTTCCTCAAGTGACCAAATTATGCTCGCGTCCCCGTCTCTATCCTCCATGACGTAGTCTCTGACCGCATCGAATTCGAGATAATTTTCATAACGCACTCCTTCGTATACGTAATTCTTGACCGTCACCCCATCCACGGACCTTCTGATATTCAATTCGGACGCATTTGGTGAATAATCATCACTTCCATCAAAAATTTCACGAACTTCCACGAAATACTGACCGCTGCCGAAGTGGATGATTTCCGTTCGCACCGTTTCAGAATTCTGGAACGAGAACACCGGCCTTCGACTCTCCAGGCTCCACACCTGTACCGATTTCTCGGCTCCATATCCCTCGGTGATACGCAGGAGATCCCCGTTGTCTGCCCAATTCACATTCCCGGACCTCGGCAGATCCGAAATGCGGAAATCCCCTGACGCATCGTGGATATCGTACACGAACAGGGCGCTGCCGCAGCGGAACCACACAAAACGGGCCGAAGGACTGAAATCGAGGGTTCCCCTGCGAAGATGGCTGGGGGGGCTGGCGAAGGTGCATGGAACAGTGATGGTCCGCAGTATCGAGCGATCCGACAAATCCACCACTCTCAGCTCGTTCCCGGAGTTCATGACGACGACGGAGATCGATCCCGCGTCATTCGTTCGCAATTCCAGCGGATATACGGCATCAGGATCGTCATCGGGTGTCGTGCCGATCGCCACATGGGTGTTGTCGAGCCAGTCTGCAATTATGGCCCTATGGCGGTTGTCGATACCGACGACACCATCGCCGCCTTCGACAAACCTCAGACCCGCGCCGCCGCCGAAGACCGGGAACACCCTCATGATCCCGGACGCGAGGTCGGCCACGAAGTACTCCGGCGTCCCGCTGCCGCCCTGGAACAGCACGTTGTCTCCGGATGCGTCCGACGGGTAATTCAGCTGCCCGATCTCCAGACCATAGGCCGGCGCCAAGCGCCTGTAGGGCGCAATCATCCCTTCCACCCAGCGGGGTGGCTGTGAAAAATCGGAAAGACTGACAAGGCCCTGCACCCCGTCGTGATAGTGGACAAACACCCAGGAGGATGATGGCAATTCCTGGATGGAAACCCTTGGGTCGCTGATGGTGTTGAAGAAACCGGACCTGCGCAGGGACCTTGCTTGAAGAAATCGATCAGAATACCAGACATGAATCATGCCATCAGCGGACCCGGATACCATCATCGCATCGCGCCCCCAGACAAAAGGCGTGATCGATCTCATGCCGCTCCCAATGCTGATGACCTCCAATTGCCGGCCATCGTGAGTATCCCAGGCGCGCACGGTCCCATCGGCCGACGCCGTCCAGATTACATCGTCGCTCTCGTCAAACACCATGTCATAGACAATGGAACTGTGCCCCTGAAGGACATGCAAAAGGTCTCCGCTGGATGCATCCCACAGGCGAACAGCGCTGTCCCCAAAAGGAATAATCGCGTTACCGCGGTATCCGGTGCTTGTCGCGATCATTCCCCCCGTATTGGAGATCACCCCGCGATAAACTCCACCTTGGTGTTCACTATAGAATTCACTGACCGCTTCGCCATCCGCCAGCGATATATTGGCGACAAGCCCGTCCGGGCGGGTCAGGAATACACTTCCCGTGGCGGTTGACACCGAAAACGCGCTCAAGCCCGAAGGAAGGTGGCTGACGTTCGGCGGCGGCAATTCATAGACCCACCGTGCAACCCCGGTATTCATATCTATCCGCGCAACCGTGTCGTTTTCCATCTCGTCGCAAGAAATCGTCCAGACCAACAAATCATCCCGGCTATCCGGCACCCTTCGAGCCGCACCGACGGGACACTGGCTGAATTGTTGCGAACTGAGCGTTGCATCGCCGTGGTCGGCGCGCAGTGCCAGGCTGTTCACCTGTCCTTCATTGCCGTAATAGAAGACGGACTCGTCTCTCGAGAAGTCCGCCGGATAGATCATATCGACTGGGCCGCTGACGGCGTCTTCAAATATGAGGTTGCCACTCTCTGTCGAAAACAGCCGAAATCCGAGGCCACCTTGTTGAATCCCGAAGACGACAACGTACCGTCCCGAAGGTGACAACAGGACGGAGTCCACAAGTGTCGGACTTCCGATTTCCCGAATGGTGCAGCTGGCGTCACGGGTCCAGCACGCGTCCCCTGTTACCACGGTGACGCTGCCATGATGCAACGCGGCGAGCACCGTACCGTCGCGGTTCGTCGCGACGTATTCGATCGGTTCCCCCAGGTCCAGTCGCCCGATCTGCCGGGACTGCCATGCCGCTTCATGGAGGGCCGGGATCAGGCCGTCGATCTGGTCGATGGTCGGCCAGGGCTGGGCGTTGCGCTGCGGTGCCGCCGACAGCGCCAACCGCGCGCCCTCGATCGGATCCCCCAGGCGGATGCGTTCGCGCGCCAGCAGCACAAGCCCGATCGCCTGTTGAGTCCGCGCCGCCAGCAGCGATGTCTCGGCTTGCGCGCGGGCGTCCTGTGCCGCTGCTGCCGCCTCTTCCGCCAGGGTCTGGGCCGCAGTGGCCCTCTCGGCTTCCGCCGTCGCGAGATCGCGCTGAACGGTCGCCAAGGCCCCCTGGCGCTCGGCCTCCGCCTGTGCGTCTTCCGCAGCCTGCGCGGCCGCCTCGGCCGCCTCGCGCTGCTGTTCGGCGATGCCGCTTTGCTCCTCTGCTCTGGCGGCCTGCCGTTCCGCCTCCCGCTGCTGGGTAAGGGCCCAGTACCCTGCCACAGTGGCAAGAACCGCCACGATCGCGAAGATGGCCGCCATCGCTCTCAAGCGGCGGACGGATCGGCTCTGCTGCTGCGATGAGACCCGCACGAAATCGCGCAGATGGTCCGGGAAGGCATTCGGCCGGTCGCGGATGACGTCCTGGGCGGCAGCCAGCGGCCCCCCCTGGAGAAGGTAGTTCCGATCCCGATCATGGGTCCGCCAGGACCGTTCGACCTCCGACACATGATCACGGAGCGAGAGGAGGTCGAGCTCTTCCGCCAGCAGCTGCGCATAGCGCGGCCAGTGCCAGAGCAGGGATTCGTGGGCCACCCGAATACTGATCGGGTGGTTCCCGTTCGGTGCGGCGTCGGCCTGCGGTGCGACGGCCTCGCCCGCCGGTTCGCCTCCGGCCGGGCTGGCTTCCGCGGCCGCAGGCGCCGCCGACGGGATTGCGGCGTCCCCTATCCGTCCGCGTCCCACCAGCAGACGTGCATTGACAAGCGCGGTGATGACCCGTTCGTGGTCGCGGCTCAGGCACAGTTCGGACCACTGCGCCGCACGTGCCTTCGCCCCGGCGTCCCCCCGCGCGGGATAGGCAAGTGGAAGAAGGATATCCCGCAGGGCCGGTGTCTCCCGGCCGCTGGCGTCTATGGCGCCGATGGCGCGGCATACCCGCTCCGCTTCGGCCGCCACGATATCGGCGAACCCTTCCGCGGATCCCGTCTCGGCTTCACCCGCCACCGTCCCGCCGAGGGCACGATAGGTTGCCAGTGTCAGGACACGACCGCCACCTGCGGCAATGTCCCGCGCATACAGGGTATCCAGTGCGAATTCCAACAGCGGCAGGGCGTTGGGGTCGTCGGCAGCACCCGCCAACAGGATATCGTCCAGGCCGCTTTGCGTATCCGGGTCGGTCTCGAAGCCGATACCGGCGGCTTCGGCCGGGGCGCGGATCATTTGCGCGATCTCTTCCCCGCGCGGGGGGGCAAGCAGATAGGTCGCCTCCCCCGCCGTCAGCGCATGCAGCGATGGGACCTCGGCCAGGCGATGCCAGTAGTCCGAGCGCAGGGTGGCCACCACCCAGATCCGGCCCTGTGCCGCCGCCATCCGCGCCAGCACGCGGCCGAACGCCTCGCGTGCGTTGGCGTCAGGGCCCTCGGGGCCAAAAAGCTCCTCCATCTGGTCGACCAACAGGAAGAGGCGCTGCGGCCCGGGTGCCGCCTTCCCGACGGGCGGCGCCGCTGGCGGCAGCAACGAAAGCGCCTGGGCGACCAGAAGCGCACCCTCGCCCCGGCGGAACTCCGCTGCCAGAGCGTCCGCCGACAGGCCCGCGACACCGGCCGGGCGTGGCAGGGCGGCAACCACCGCCCGGGCCAGGGTGTCGAAGAGATCACCCGCCGGCGGTACCCCAGCCATGCCGTCTGCGGCGGTGCCGGGATGGTCGCCGCCGGGCCGGATGATGGCGGTGCACCACGGGCCGGCTTCCGGGACTGCACCCGGCTCCGCCAAT
>JACKIG010000060.1 GCA_020638595.1 Rhodospirillaceae bacterium
CGAGCTGCGCACCATCGCCGCCACCACCTGGGCGGAATACAAGAAGTATTTCGAACGTGATCCCGCTCTGACCCGCCGCTTCCAGGTCGTCAAGGTGGAAGAGCCGACCGAGCCCAGTGCCATCGGCATGATGCGCGGCGTCGTCGCCAAGCTGGAGGGGCACCACGGGGTGCGCATCCTCGACGAGGCGGTCGTCGAATCGGTGCGCCTGTCCAGCCGCTATATCGCCGGCCGCCAGCTGCCCGACAAGAGCGTGAGCCTGCTGGACACCGCCTGCGCGCGGGTGCGCATGAGCCAGGCCGCCACGCCGGCGGCGGTGGAGGACCGGCGCCGCCGCATCGACCTGTTGACCACCGAGATCGACATTCTGGAACGCGAGGCGGCCTCCGGCGGCGATCACGCCACGCAGATTGCCGAGTTGCGGCATGTCCGCACGCAGACCGAGGAAGAGCTGGCAGCCCTGAACGAGCGGTGGGAGACCGAAAAAGAGCTGGTGGGCAAGGCGCGCGAGCTGCGTGAGAAGCTCGAAGCGGCCCATGCCGAAGAGATGAAGGCCGCCGACGGCGCCAAGGCGGAGGGCGGCGAGGCGGCACCAGCGGCGAGCGAGGCGGATGTCGCGGCCTGGCGGGAGGAGCTCACCGAGCTGACCGCCAAGCTGAAGCAGATCCAGGGTGAAGAGCCGCTGATGCAGGTGGCGGTCGATGGCCAGGCCATTGCCGAGGTTGTGGCCAACTGGACCGGCATTCCGGTCGGCCGCATGGTCAGCAACGAGATCGCGGCGGTGCTGTCGCTGAAGCAGCGCCTGCAGGAGCGGATCATCGGCCAGGACCATGCGCTGGAGGCGATCGGTCAGGCGATCCGCACCTCCCGCGCCAAGCTGACCGATCCGCGCAAGCCGATCGGTGTGTTCCTGATGGTCGGCACCAGCGGCACCGGCAAGACCGAGACGGCCATGTCGCTGGCCGAAATCCTCTACGGCGGCGAACAGAACGTCACCGTCATCAACATGTCGGAGTTCAAGGAAGAGCATAAGGTCTCGATGCTCGTCGGTTCGCCCCCCGGCTATGTCGGCTATGGCGAGGGCGGCGTCCTGACCGAGGCGGTGCGCCGCAAGCCCTACAGCATCGTGCTGTTCGACGAGATGGAGAAGGCGCATCCCGGCGTGCAGGACGTCTTCTACCAGGTGTTCGACAAGGGAATGCTGCGCGACGGCGAAGGCCGCGACATCGACTTCAAGAACACCGTCATCATCATGACCTCCAACGCCGGCACCGACACCATCCACAAGCTGTGCGCCGACCCGGACACCATGCCGGACGACCAGGGGCTGGCCGAAGCGCTGCGGCCGGAGCTGCTCAAGGTCTTCAAGCCGGCCTTCCTCGGCCGGGTGACCATGGTGCCCTATTTCCCGTTGAGCGATGAGGTCCTGCGCAAGATCGTGATCCTGAATCTCAACCGGATCGCCAAGAGAGTGAAAGAGAATTATAAAGCAGAATTCACTTGGGCGGATGATGTGGTTGAGAGTATTGCAGAACGGTGTCAGGAAGTGGAATCCGGCGCCCGCAATATCGAGCACATTCTCAGCCGCGGGCTGCTGCCGGAGCTTTCGGGACGGTTCCTGGAGAGAATGGCGGAAGGCTCAAGCATCGGCGCTGTCCGTGTTTCGATGGACGGCGACGGCGGCTTTCACTACGATATCGCCTGACGGAGGTGCCGAGCGGCCCTGCGGGGGAGAACGACTCTCGGAATTTTGAGTTGTGAGGGAGCTGGAGACGTGGTGGAACGCGTCCCGCTGGATACGCTGGTGAGCGGGTGAGCAGCCGCCCCGGCCGGATGAGGAAGTCACTCAATTTCGCTTCACCGAAGAGGGGACGACACTTATGGCCATCTACATGAAGTTCGGAAAGATCGACGGCGATGCGACCGCCGACGGTCACGTCAAATGGATCGATCTGCACTCGGTCCAGAACGGCTTCGGCCGTGCCATCAGCACGCCGACCGGCTCTGCCCAGAAGCGCGAAGCCAGCAACCCGAGCGTCAGCGAGATCACCTGTTCCAAGACCATGGATCGGTCTTCGCCGCATCTCTTCAAGTATTCGACCACCGGTACGAAGGGCGAAGACTGCACGATCGACTTCACCCGGACGGCCGAAGGCTCCGATGAAATCTATCTTCAGCTCAAGCTGAAGGACACCCTGATCACCAGTTACAGCATTTCGTCCGGTGGCGACCGTCCGTCGGAGAGCCTTGCCTTGAACTTCACCGATGTCGAAGTCCGCTACACGAAATCGGGTGAAGGCAACGAAGCCGGAGATCCGGTCTCGGTCGGGTTCGACCTGGCATCGGGCAAGAGCCGTTGATTCCCGGTTTCGGGTCTTGAATCGATCGACGATCATCGGATGGAAGGAACAGGGCCATGGCCATTTATCTCAAGTACGGCAAGATCGACGGTGACGCCACTCAGGATCAGTTCGTGAAGTGGATCGACATCAGCAGCGTCCAATTCGGCTCGGGCCGAAGTGTCTACACGCCCGTCGGGTCGGCGCAGAAGCGCGAGGCGAGCAATGCCAGCGTCAGCGAGGTGACGCTGACCAAGACCTATGACGCTGCCAGCACGGGTCTGATGACGAAGTCGCTGACCGGCACCAAGGGCGACGACGCGAAGATCTATTTCACCGAGACCGGTGAGGGCGGTGCCGAGGTCTTCCTGAAGATCACGCTGAAGGACGCGCTGGTCAGCGGGTACAGCACCAGCTCCGGCGGCGACCGTCCGAGCGAGAGCTTCTCGCTCAACTTCACCGACGTCGAATATTCTTACGCGCCGATGGGCGAAGACAACACGCTGGGCGATCCGATCATCGTCGGCTTCGACGTGGCGACCGGCAAGTCGCGCTGACGCCCCATCGGGAAATCGGTATTTGGCAGCTGCAAGGGCGGGACCTACGGGTCCCGCCCTTCCTATGTGCGCAACGCTTCCCCTGCGACTGCGCTTTCAGTCTGCAGTTGCCGAGAGCTCATATCAGGGTATGATTTTTCCTGTGTGACCCCGTCAGACAGGAGCCGGGCCGATGAGCGCCCCCGCCGCAGGCGCAGCGCCCGATGCGGAAGGGCTGAAACCGCGCATCATCCAGGCCGACAAGCGCCGCTTCTCGTTGAAGCTGGAGCCGGTCTTCTGGGATGCGCTGGAGGAGATTGCCGCCGCGCGGGGCATCCGGCTCAATCGGCTGGTGGCCCAGGTTGCCGGCGAAGCCGGGGCCAGCAGCAACCTGGCCTCGCAACTCCGCCGCTTCTGCCTGACGGAAGTGCAGCGTGAATCCGCCGAAGCGCGATTGGGCGGCAGCCGGCTGG
>JACKIG010000061.1 GCA_020638595.1 Rhodospirillaceae bacterium
GGCGACAGCCCACGGCGCGATGTGGATCACGTTGACGGCGACGACAGCGGCGATGTCGGTGGACGGCGGCCGTCCCGGCGATCCCAGCCCCCAGTCCGGCCGGGTGGCATCCAGCGGGACGGCGCCGCGCAGGTTCGCCGTCCCGCATTGCTGCCGCCAGCCATCGATGCTGGCCAGATGCCGCGGATCGATGTCGGTCGGCCACCAGGTCAAGCGCGGAAAGGCGCGCGCAAAAGCTGCGACATGTTGTCCGCTGCCGCTGCCGATCTCGATAACATGCCCGTCGGCCCTGCCCAGATGGCGCGCCAGCACTTCGGCGATCGGACGATGGTTGCGATGAAATGCCGGCGTGTCCAGGCGCAGATCCGGCCCCCGTTCCTGTCGATCCGCACCGGATTTCCCGGACATCCCGGCCCCCCCAACCACCTTGTGCCCCGCAGTCCCGGGCCCGTGCAGCTTAGACGAAGCATCCCGGGACGGCACGACAACACCAGTTGCCTCGCTATCTAATTATATCTTGCTATCAAATAATATTGGGTATTGACTGTTGCATGTCTCGCATTGGCGGCTCGGTCTCCGATGCCGGGAGGCTGCACATGCCCGTTGGAAAGTCCTTGCGCGTCCTGATCGTCGAGGATGAGGCGGTGATCGCCCTGAGCCTGTCGATCGGCGTCCAGAATGCCGATCACGAGCTGGTCGGCGTTGCCGACAACGCCGAGACAGCGCTGGAAATCGCCGAGCGATACCTGCCCCATGCCGCCCTTGTCGACGTCAAGCTGAAGGGGGCGATCGACGGCATGACCGTCGGCCGCGAGCTCGCCCAGCGCTACGGCACCGCCATCATCTTTACGACCGCCCACCAGGACCGGGTGCTGACCGAAAGCCGCGACGTGGCGTTCGGGGTGCTGACCAAGCCCTTCACCCAGGACCAGGTGGTGGCCGAGTTGGCGCGCGCATTGCAGGCGACGCAAGCGGAACCCGAGCCGACCGCGCTTCGCTACTGGCACGCCATCCACTGATCACCAACACCGGCGTTGGTCGGTGCTCCCTACTTCCAGGCCGCCATCTGCACGATGACGCAGGTGCCTGCGTGACCGTCGATTGCAAGACTGCCGCGAAGCTGGCCGACCAGGGCCTCCAGGATCTGGGTCCCGGAGCGCGTCCGCGAGACCTCCGACGGGCTCAAACCGACCCCATCATCGGCCACTTCCAGCGTCACCGTATCCGAGGCCGTCTGCGCCAGTCGAACGGTGACGGTGCCCGTGCGCCCATCGGGGAAAGCGTGCTTGATCGCGTTTGACACCAGCTCGTTTATGACGAGGCCCAGCGGCACCGCCCGATCGAGGTCGATGGCGATGGGTGCGACATCGGTCTTCAGTGCGATCCCCCGGCCGGCCATGTCGAAACCTTCCGCAAGATGGCGGCAGAGATCCTCCACGAAACCGTCGAGACCGAGGGTTGCAAGGTCCGGTGATTCCAGGATGCGTTGGTGCACAAGACCGATCGAGATCATGCGCCGGCGGACCCGCTGGAACGCGTCCGTCAGCACGGGGTCATCGACGTCATGGGCCTCGACGGCCAGCATCGCATCGACGAACTGCAGGTTGTTCTTGACCCGGTGATACACCTCACCCAGCAACAGGTCGCGTTGGCGCACTGTGTCCGACAGCTCGCGGTTCAGGCTGGCGAGCTCGCGCGTGCGCTCGGCAACCCGCCGCTCGATCGCCGCCCCGATCGACGTGTGCTCGCCCAGGCGTTCCAGCATGCTCTCGATGCGCCCCATATGCGACCGCATCAGCTCAAGGGAATCCGAGACCGTCTTGGGCACCTGGCCGAGGGCCGAACCCAGAGTCTGGGCCAGCCAGCCTGGCAATGTCTGGAGCGGACGAAGCGGCGCGCGCAGGTCGTGTGAGATCGACATCAGGAACTGCTCGAATTCCTCATTCGCCTGTCGCGCTTCCTTGGCCAGCTGGTCCAGATGGCGCTGCGCGGCATCCATCCGCCGCATCTGCTGGAACTGCCGCATCGATGCCTGCACGCTGCGGTGCAGATCTTCCCGGTTGACGGCGGATTTCGGCAGGTATCCCTGCGCGCCCGCCTTGAGGGCATCGGCGGCGATCGCTTCGGACCCGTGCCCGGTGACAAGGACGACGGGCAGGGTGGGATGCGTCTTGCGGAAGCGGGCCAGCAGTTGCAGACCGTTCATGCCCGGCAGCGCATAGTCCAGCACGATGCAATCCGGCGGGTTGTCATCGACCGACTGCATCGCTTCCGGGCCCGTTCCCACGCCGTTGACGTGATATCGGTGCGACCTGACCGCCATCAGCGTTCGCGCGAACAGCTCCCGGTCATCGGGCGAGTCATCGACCACCAGGACGCGCACGGTCCTGAATTCATCGGCTTCGTCCTCCTCGCGCGCGGCGATGAGGTTGAGGATACGGTCGACAACCAGCTCGTTCGTCAGCACGGCCTTGCCGAGATAGTCGGCCGCACCGGACCGGAATGCCGCCGCCGCCACCGTCTCGTCGCCCTGGCCGGTGATCATCACGATCGGCGTGTCCGGGCACAGTTCCGCCAGGCGCCTGACGGCGTCCGTGCCCCGGGTGTCGGGCAGGTGATAGTCCAGAAGCACGCAATCGAATTCCCGATCCAGCAGGGCGGATTGCGCCTCCCCCAGGGTGGCGACCTCGACCACGTCGATCACCACCCCTTCTGCCCTTTCGAGGGTGCGGCGGATCGCTTCCCGGTCGTCGGGGGAATCGTCGACGACCAGGACGGTCAACGCGTTCATGGCTCGCTGCCTCCGGCCTCTCGCGGCAGAATGGCGACCTCGAACCAGTAGTCGCGGATCCGTGCCACCGCTTCCACCAGCTTCTCGAACAGCACCGGCTTCTGGATATAGGTGCTGGCCCCAAGCTCGTAGCACCTGTTGATGTCGCGCGGGTCGGTCGACGTCGTCAGGATCAGCACGGGAATGCGGCGCAGGCTTTCGTCGGCCTTGATGGCTTCCAGAACTTTCTGCCCGGCGATGCCGGGCATGTTCAGGTCCAGCAGCACCATGCAGGGCGTGGCCGCCGGATCGCGCTCGGCGTACTGCCCGCGGCGGAACAGATAGTCCAGCGCTTCCTGCCCGCCATGCACCCAGACGAGCGGGTTGCGCACCTTGTTGCGGCG
>JACKIG010000062.1 GCA_020638595.1 Rhodospirillaceae bacterium
CCACCGGCGATCCGCGGGCCCAGCCGGTGCTGGAAGCGCTGGCCGGCCGCAGCCTCTACGTGACCGAGGACGGCCGGGTGGTGATCGGCGAGGACCATCCCGACGGCCTGCGCCTGATCGACCCGCTGACCGGTGAAGAGGTCGGCATTGTCGGCAGCCGCGAGGTCGACCGCGTGCGCGCCAACAACAGCCTGCGCAGCACGGCCCGCTCGGCCATCGGCACGCTGACGCTGATGAGCCCGGACCCGGCCATACGGCGCGGCGCTGCGGAAACCGTGTTCCGCAGCCAGGATGCCGGCGCGCTGTCGATGCTGGACCAGGCCCTGGCCGGGGAAGAGGACGACGAGGTGCGCGCGGCGATGGAGAAGGCCCGCGCCGCCATCCTGCTGGGCTCCGACGATCCGGCATTGCGGCTGGAGGCGGTGGAAGCCCTGCGCGAATTCACCGATCCCGATATCCGCAGCATGCTGGCCGCCCTGGTCGTCCAGAGGCAGGACGGCACCTATGCCGAGACCGACGAGACGGTGCGCGCTGCCGCGGCGGAGTCGCTGGAGGCGATCGAGCGCAAGCTGGCCGCCTGGCGGATCGCCGGCTACGTCTACCAGGGCATCAGCCTGGGCTCGGTCCTGCTGCTGGCGGCCATCGGGCTGGCCATCACCTTCGGGGTCATGGGCGTCATCAACATGGCCCATGGCGAGATGGTGATGATCGGCGCCTACACCACCTTCGTGATCCAGGAGGTGATCCGCAATCATGCCCCCGAGCTCTTGGACTGGTCGCTGTTCGTGGCGATACCGGCGGCCTTCGTGGTTGCCGGACTGGCCGGCATTGCCATTGAGCGCGGGATCATCCGCTTCCTCTACGGCCGCCCGCTGGAAACCCTGCTGGCCACCTGGGGGTTGAGCCTGATCCTGCGCCAGCTGGTCCGCACGCTGTTCGGCACCACCAATCAGGAGGTGGGCACGCCCAGCTGGATGCAGGGGGCCATCGAAACCACGGCCGGCGTCACGATGACCTACAACCGCCTTTACATCATCCTGTTCTGCCTGCTGGTCTTCGCCGGACTGATGGTGGCGCTCAGGCGCACCGCGCTGGGATTGCAGATGCGCGCGGTCACGCAGAACCGGCAGATGGCGCGGGCCATGGGCATCCGTACCGGCCGCGTGGACGCGCTGACCTTCGGCCTCGGCTCCGGCATCGCCGGCATCGCCGGGGTGGCGCTCAGTCAGATCGACAATGTCAGCCCGAACCTGGGCCAGGGCTACATCATCGACAGCTTCCTGGTCGTCGTCTTCGGCGGCGTCGGCAACCTGTGGGGCACGCTGGCCGGCGCCTTCTCCCTCGGCGTCGCCAACAAGCTGCTGGAGCCCTATGCCGGCGCGGTCCTGGGCAAGATCCTGGTGCTGGTGGCGATCATCCTGTTTATCCAGAAGCGCCCGCGCGGGCTGTTCGCGCTGCGCGGCCGCGCGGTCGAGGCCTGAGCATGGCGCGTATCGCCACCTCCACCGGCTATGTCCCGCTGCTGATGCGCATCGACGGCGGCGGCAGGGTGCTGCTGGGCCTCATGCTGGCTGCGGCCGTCGCCGTGCCGGCGTTGAACCTGCTGACGCCGGCGAACTTTGCCCTGCACGTGCCGACCTACCTGGTCAGCCTGTGGGGCAAGTATCTCTGCTATGCCCTGCTGGCCGTCAGCGTCGACCTGGTCTGGGGCTATTGCGGGATCCTCAGCCTCGGCCACGGCGCGTTCTTCGCGCTGGGCGGCTATGCCATGGGCATGCACCTGATGCGCGAGATCGGCGACCGGGGCGTCTACGGCAACCCGGTCCTGCCCGACTTCATGGTGTTCCTGAACTGGGACACGCTGCCCTGGTACTGGCACGGCTTCGACAGTTTCGCCTTCGCCGCGCTGATGGTGCTGCTGGTGCCGGGCACACTGGCCTTCGTCTTCGGCTGGTTCGCGTTTCGCAGTCGCGTCAGCGGCGTCTATCTGTCCATCATCACGCAGGCGATGACCTATGCGCTGATGCTGGCGTTCCTGCGCAACGACATGGGCTTCGGCGGCAACAACGGCCTGACCGACTTCAAGGACGTGCTCGGCTTCGATCTGCAGGCCGATTCGACGCGGTGTGCCTTGTTCGCGTGCAGCGCCGTCGCCCTCGGCCTTGGCTACATCGTCTGCCGGCTGATGGTGACGTCGAAGTTCGGGCGCGTGATCATGGCGGTGCGTGACGCGGAAAGCCGCACCCGCTTCCTCGGCTATCGGGTGGAATACTACAAGCTGGTGGTCTGGGTGGTGTCGGCCATGCTGGCGGGCATCGCCGGTGCGCTCTACGTCCCACAGGTCGGCATCATCAATCCGGGCGAATTCGTGCCGGCCAATTCCATCGAGATCATCGTCTGGGTCGCCGTCGGCGGGCGTGGAACGCTGTATGGCGCGGCCCTGGGCGGCGTGCTGGTGAACTACGCCAAGACCTATTTCACCGGTGCCGCGCCGGAAATCTGGCTCTACCTGCTGGGTGGCCTGTTCATCGCCGTCACCCTGCTGCTGCCCAAAGGGGTTGTCGGCACGACCTCGGATCTGTGGCAGCGGCGCCGCGAGCTGATGGGCCGTCGGCCTCCGCCGCCCGTTGTGACCGCGGCGGAGCATCGGGAGGCCGCGGAATGAATGTCGGCGCGCCCGAGGCGATCGCGGCCGAACAGGCGATCGTGCTCTACGTCAACGGCGTCACCGTCAGTTTCGACGGCTTCAAGGCGCTGAACAACCTGAGCTACACCGTGCGCATCGGCGAGATGCGGGCGATCATCGGCCCCAATGGCGCGGGCAAGACGACGATGATGGACGTCGTCACCGGCAAGACCCGGCCCGACAGCGGCGAGATCTTCTTCAAGCAGACCCACGACCTGCGCCG
>JACKIG010000063.1 GCA_020638595.1 Rhodospirillaceae bacterium
CAGGATCTCGTCGGCGACGGCACCGGCCACCGCCGCCATCGGCGTGATGAAGCGGCAACGGGCATGGGGCCGCACGGCCGCTTCCATGCGCCGCGCCACCGTGCCGTCGAAGGGCGCGCCCTCCGGCGGGCAGGCGGTGCGCAGGGCCTGCAGTTCCGCCACCAGGTCCGTCAGCACCGTTTCGAACCGCCGTACCGCAGCAACGTACGCTTGGCGTACGGCGTATGCATCACCGTCTGCATCGATGATCAGGTCGATGGGGCCGTGCTGCAGGTGCAGACGTTTGCCGTCGGGCAGCAGGGCGCCGACGGGGCCGGTCATCGCGGTTCGCGCTCGCGCCCGCGCGACCAGCGATAGAGCCGGTCGTCGGTGGGCCAGGGCAGGTCGGGGCGCGAATCCAACCGCCGTTCGGCCTTCAACAGCGCCGCATCCAGCGTCGTGACCGCATCGATATGCCCGCCCAGGGCGCCGTAGTCGTCCAGGCGCATGGTGAACTCGATGGGCGCGACGATCGCCGGCGTCGGCACATAGCCGAAGGACCGGCTGGGCATCTGGGTCACGTCCACCATGACCGTGATGCCGCCGCCGGGCCAGACATAGGCCGGCGCCCCGCCGCAGGAAACGTACGTGATCGCCTCGCGCACTGACCGCGTCAGGCGTACGGGGTTTTCCGTCACCCCGGCGCGCAGCGATCCGCCGGCCCCGGCCATGAAGACGACGGACGCGAGCGCGGGCTCGCAGTTCTCCGCAATCCGGTCGACGGAAACCTGCAGGCTTGCCGGCAGGTCCCTGGGCACCGGGCGCAGGGCCTCGTCCAGCTCATAATACGCGTACTGTTCGCCGGTGGTGGAGACCATCAGCAGGCTCAGCCCCGGCTTCGCGACCTTGGGATCGAAGCCCTCGACGATGGTCAGCGGATCGGTGATGTCGGTGCCGCCCCAGCCGGTGCCGGGCCGCGCCACCTGGAAATAGCGCCCGGGGGTCGACTTGCGGCCGCGGATGCGCAGGCCCGTGGGCTTGACGTCCAGCAGGCGCCCGGCCTGGTGCTCCGACAGCACGCCGGTGATGTGGTCGTCGACCACCACCACCTCGTCCACATGCGGCGCCCACTGCTTGGCGAACATGCCGATGGCGGCCGACCCGCAGCCGACGCGCATGCGTTCCTCGCGGGTGCCGTTGATGATCGGCGCCTGACCGGCCTGCACGGTCAGTTCGGCCCCACCGTCGACGGCCATCGCCACCGGCTCGCCGTTGCACAGCTTCAGCAGGGCATCGCAGGTGACGCGGCCTTCCTTCTTCGACCCGCCGGTCAGGTGGGTCACGCCGCCCACCGCCAGCATCTGCGACCCGTACTCGCCGGTGGTGACATGGCCGACCGTCTCGCCGTCGACCCGCACGACGGCGCACTCCTCGCCCAGATGGCGGTCGGTGTCGATCTTCACCTTGACGCCGCAATAGCTGAAGATCGCCTCGGTCACGACGGTGACCATGTCGACGCCGTCGACAGCCTGCGAGACGATGAACGGCGCGGGCTTGTAGTCGGGATAGGTGGTGCCGGCGCCGACGGCGGTGACGAAGGTCCGCTTCGCCTGGACGATGTCGCCGTCCCAGGTCTCCCCCTCCGTGGGCAGGAAGGGCACCAGCCGGCCGCCGCCGGCCTTGGCCTGGTCGACCACCGTGAAGGGGTCGACGCGGATCAGCTCGCCGCCGTCGTTGGCATAGCGGTCGCAGGCGCCGCTCTTGCCGTCCGCGATGTAGCAGAGCACCGGGCAGGCATCGCAGCGGATCTTGCCGCCGACGGCACTGGCAACAGCTTGGCGGACCATCTGTGGCTCTCCCTCGCCTAGCGCCCGGCCGCCAGGATGGCGGCGCGCACCCGGTCCGGTGTCGCCGGCAGCCGGCGGATGCAGGCCCCCGTCGCGTCGCGGATGGCGTTCAGGATCGCCGGCGCGGTGGGGATCAGCACGTGTTCGCCCAGCCCCTTGGCGCCGTAGGGGCCGTGCGGATCGGCAACCTCGACGATCAGCGTCTCGATGGGCGGGATGTCGCCGAAGGTCGGGATCAGATAGTCGTGCAGGTTTTCCGTCCGGCCCGGCAGGAATTCCTCCATCAGCGCCATGCCCACCCCCTGGGCGATGCCGCCATGCACCTGGCCTTCCACCAGCATCGGGTTGATCGCCTTGCCGACATCGTGTGCGGCGGTGAACTTCACCAGCCGCACCAGGCCGAGGCGCACATCCACCGCCAGCTCCACCAGATGGGCGGCATAGCCGAAGACGGCATAGGGGTCGCCCTGGCCGTCGGCGTCCAGGGGCTTGGTCGGCGGATCGTAGGTCTCCTCCGCCCGCAGCACATAGCCCTCGGCGTCGGCATGCAGCCCGGCCAGCGGCACCCGGCGGTATTCGTCGCCGTCGATCAGGCGGATCTGCCCGGGCTCGATGGC
>JACKIG010000064.1 GCA_020638595.1 Rhodospirillaceae bacterium
GCGGCCGCCGCGCCGCCCAAGCCCACAGCCGCAGGCCGCGGCGATAGGATGCCGGCGTCAGGCCCGACTCGAACTCCTTCACCCGCCAGTGACGCATGATCTTCGTCAGCGGGATCTTCATCGGGCAGACGCTTTCGCAGCGTCCGCAGAAGGTCGAGGCGTTGGGCAGATGCCGTGCCTCCGACAGGCCGATCAGCGCCGGGTCCAGGGCGCCGCCGATCGGCCCGGGCACCACCCAGCCGTACGCATGGCCGCCGACGGCGCCGTACACCGGACAATGGTTCATACAGGCGCCGCAGCGGATGCAGCGCAGCGTTTCTTCGGCTTCGGTGCCGAGAACGGCGGAGCGGCCGTTGTCCAGCAGGACGACATGGAATTCCTCCGGCCCATCCAGGTCGTCGGACCGCTTCGGGCCGGAGGAAAACGTGGTGTAGGCGCTGAATTCCTGCCCCGTCGCCGATCTCGCCAGGATCCGCAGGATGACGCTGACATCCTCCAGCGTCGGCACCGCCTTTTCGATGGAGCTGATGACGATGTGGACGCGCGGCAGCGTCTGGGTCAGGTCGCCGTTGCCTTCGTTGGTGACGATGACCGTCTGTCCGGTCTCGGCGATCAAAAAGTTGGCGCCGGTGATGCCGACATCCGCGGCCAGGAATTTCTCGCGCAGGACCGTGCGGGCTTCGTCGGTAAGCTCGCGCGGCTCGACCAGCGGCCGGTTGGCTTCGAACTGGCTGTGCTGTTCGCGGAAGGTGTCGGCGACCTGCTGCTTCACCAGGTGCAGGGCCGGCGCGATGATGTGGCTCGGCAACTCGTGGCGCAGCTGGATGATGTATTCGCCGAGGTCGGTCTCGACCACCGTCAGACCCAGGGATTCCAGGTGGTCGTTGAGGCCGATTTCCTCGGCCACCATGGACTTGCCCTTGGTGACGGTCCTGGCGCCGGCCCTGCTGCAGATGGCGGCGATCGCCTCGCAGGCCTCGCGGCCCGTACGCGCCCAATGTACCGTGCCGCCGGCCGCCGTCACGCGCTCTTCGAAGCGGGTCAGGTAGGTGTCGAGATTGGCCAGCGTGTGATTCTTGATCTGCCGTGCCTGTTCGCGCAGATCCTCGAATTCCGGCAGCTTGGCCACAGTGCCGGCCCGGCGCTGCTGGAAGCCCGGCTTCATGTTCAACAGGGCGCGCTGCAGCTGGGCGTCGGTCACCGCCGAACGGGCGCGGTCCTTGAAGGCCAAGCTGGTGGGGTGCATGGGCTCGCCGCCTCCGCTCGCGGGACCGTACGTCTAGGCTGACCGCGGCCGGCCGATCGGCGGCTCGTCCAGCATGCCGGCCAGGACTTCGGCGACATGGCGTACGCGTACGTCGTACCCGTCGCGCGTCAGCTTGCCGGCCATGTTCAGCAAGCATCCCATGTCGCCGGCCAGCAGCGTATCGGCAGCCGTGGCGGCGATATCGCGGGCCTTGTCGCCGACCATCTTGTTGGAGATCTCGGGATATTTCACGCAGAAGGTGCCGCCGAAGCCGCAGCAGATCTCCGCCCCCGGCAGCTCCTGCAGCTGCAGCCCGGCGACGGTGGCCAGCAGGCGGCGCGGCTGCGCCTTCACCCCCAGCTCGCGCAGGCCCGAGCAGCTGTCGTGATAGGTGACCGTGCCGTCGTAGTGGACGCCGTCGACGCTCGCCATGCCGCGGATATCCACCAGGAAGCTGACCAGCTCATGCGTGCGCTGGGCCAACCGGTGCGCGCGCGGCCCCCAGTCGGCATCGTCGGCCAGCAACATCGGATAGTGCTCGCGCAGCATGCCGGCGCACGACCCGGACGGGGCGACGACATAGTCGAAGCCTTCGAAGGCCGCGATCACCTGGCGCGCAATGGCGCCGGCATCGGCACGGTCGCCGCTGTTGTAGGCGGGCTGGCCGCAGCAGGTCTGGCTGCGTGGCACCTCCACCGTGCAGCCGGCCCATTCCAGCAGGCGGATGGCGGAAAAGGCGACGATGGGCCGGTACAGGTCGACCAGGCAGGTCACGAACAGGCCC
>JACKIG010000065.1 GCA_020638595.1 Rhodospirillaceae bacterium
CAAAATGGATCACAGGCACACCGGCCTGGCGGGCAATCCCGATCGCTCGTTGGCTGTAAGGCAGCACGTAGCGCCGGTAGTCGTCCGGGCTGAGCTGGCCGACCCAACTGTCGAACAGTTGCAGGGCGTTGGCGCCGGCCCGCGCCTGCGCCAGCAGGTACTGGCCCACGACCTCGGTGAGCTTCTCCATCAACCGCGCCCACAGCGCCGGCTCGCCCATCATCAAGCTCTTGGCGTGGACGTGGTTGCGGCTGCTGCCGCCCTCGATGGCGTAGCTGGCCAGCGTGAACGGCGCGCCGCTGAAGCCGATCAACGGCAGGCCACGGCCGTCCAGTTCCCGCCGCGCCAGCCGCACCGCCTCCAGCGTGAACCACAGGCTCTCCTCCGGCAGCGTGACCCGCAGCCCGTCGATGTCGGCTGCCGTACGCACCGGGTTGTCGATGTGCGGCCCCTCGCCCTTGATGAACTCCAGGTGCAGCCCCATGCCTTCCAGCGGCGGCAGGATGTCGGCGAAGATAATCCCTGCGTCAAGGTCGAAGGCATTGATTGGCTGCATGGTCACCTCGCAGGCCAGTTCCGGCGCCTTAATCAGCTCAAGAATCGTGTAGCGCTCGCGCAGTGCCCGGTATTCAGCCATGTAGCGACCGGCCTGACGCATCAGCCAGATCGGTGTTGTATCGACCGACTCGCGCCGGCAAGCGCGCAGGAACCGGCTGTTCGCCAGGCTGACGTTTTGGGTTTCCTGCTCTGGTGTCATCGTGGTTGTTGGCACGTCGGGTGTCTCCAGTTGGTGCGGGGTTAAGCGACGATTTTGGAAAATCGTCGTATGCTACTCCTGCAGCCAGCGGGCGGCGTCCTGCGCAAAATAGGTCAGGATCATGTCGGCGCCGGCGCGCTTGATGGCGGTCAGGCTTTCCAGCGCGCAGCGTTGCAGGTCCAGCCAGCCGTTGGCCGCGGCCGCGTGCAACATCGCATACTCGCCGCTGACCTGATAGGCCGCAGTAGGCAGGTTGAAGGATGTCCGCAGCGCGCTCAGAATGTCGAGGTACGGCAGCGCGGGCTTGACCATCAACACGTCGGCGCCTTCAGCCACGTCGATGGCCGCTTCCTTGAGCGCCTCGCGGCTGTTGGCCGGGTCCATCTGGTACTGGCTGCGGTCGCCGAACTGGGGCGGACTCTCGGCGGCGTCGCGGAACGGCCCGTAGAAGCCGCTGGCGTACTTGACCGCGTAGCTCATCACCGCGACGTGGTCGAAGCCCGCGCCGTCCAGCCCGGCCCGGATCGCCGCCACCATGCCGTCCATCATGCCCGACGGCGCGATGACGTCCGCCCCGGCCTCGGCGTGGACGACGGACGCGCGGCCCAGCAGTTCCAGCGTCGGGTCGTTGAGCAGGTAGCCCTCCGGCAGCGCGGCGCGGTAGTGGTCATGGCCGGGCAGGTTGATGATGCCGCAGTGGCCGTGGTCGGTGTACTCGCAGAAGCACATGTCCGAGATCACCAGCAGGTCGGGCGCCGCATCCTTGATCGCGCGGATGGCCTGCGGCACGATGCCCTCGGCGCTGTAGTTGTCGCTGCCGGTGGCGTCCTTGACAGCCGGGATTCCAAACAGGATGACGGCGGGAATGCCCAGCGCCGCGATGGCGCGCGCCTCGTCCGCCAGTTGATCGACGGTGAACTGGTAGACGCCGGGCATGGAACTGATCGGGACGCGCTGGCCAGCGCCGTAGCGCACAAACAGCGGGACGATGAAATCGGCCGGGCTAAGCTGGGTCTCACGCACCATCCGGCGCATGGCCGGGGTGATGCGCATCCGCCGCGGGCGGAAGGTGGGAAGGGGAACGGATGAGGTCATAAGGGTGAATGTTCGATGATGAATAGTTTGTCGTCTGATTGGTACGAACCCGGCTCGGTCAGGAGACCGGCCGGAGCAGGCAGTAGGGTGAAAAG
>JACKIG010000066.1 GCA_020638595.1 Rhodospirillaceae bacterium
GCGAGAGACGCGAACATGGCCCGACCGTCGCTGTTGCCGAGCTCGGGGTCGGCGGCGCGCTCGGGGTGGGGCATCAGGCCCAGGACATTGCGCTGCGGATTGAACAGCCCGGCGATGGCGCCCGCCGAGCCGTTGGGGTTGGCATCGTCGTCATCCTCGTCGCCGACGCGGCCATCGGCGGCCACATAGCGGAAGGCGACCAGCCCCTTGTCCTCCAGCGTCCGCACCGTATTGTCGTCGGCGTAATAGCTGCCCTGGTGGTTGGCGATCGGCAGGCGGATCACCGCGCCGTCGCGATATCCGGCGGTGAAGATGCTGTCGGCCGATTCGACGCGCAGGGTCACGGTCCGGCTGACGAATTTCAGGTCGCGATTGGTCATCAGCGCGCCGGGCAACAGCCCGGTTTCCACCAGCACCTGGAATCCGTTGCAGATGCCCAGCACCCGCACGCCGGCCGCCGCCCGCTCCGCCACCACGCGCATGACCGGCGAATGGGCGGCCATCGCACCGGCGCGCAGATAGTCGCCATAGGCAAAGCCGCCGGGCACGACGATCAGGTCGAGGTCGGGCAGCTCGGTCTGGCGATGCCACACCATCAGCGGCGCGGTGCCCGACGCCTGTTCCAGCGCCACCGCCACGTCGCGGTCGCAGTTCGACCCGGGAAAGACGATCACCGCTGCCTTCATGGCCCCAGGGTTTACGCCACTGCCTGGATTCTGGCAAGCGGAGGCCGTGCCGGCCGTCACCGATGCACATGGATGGTCTCAGGCTCTTGGCCCGGCTGGGTCCGAATGACGATATCCACCTCCGACCCAAGAGCGACCAAGCACCGCATGAGCCGCTCGATCGAGTATCCCCGAAAGCGGCCCCTGAGAATATTGGAGAGGTCCGGCTGTGCCAGGCCGATGCGGACAGCGGCCTCGGTCTGGCTGATACCGAGAACCGCGATCACATCCGCAAGCCGGCTCACGAGCTGTGCCTTCAACAGCTGCCCTTCAGCGTCAGGCAGCCCAAGATCTGCGTAGACGTTGGTCGTTCCGTGCGTCACCTGCTCGTCCGCAGCTTTCGTCAATGCATCCTCCCCTTAACGAACTCTCGGTGGTCTGCTTGGGCTTCGCGATACCGGCGCTTTATGAGGTCGATGTCGGTCTTCGGCGTCGCTATGCCCGACTTGCTCTTCTTCTGGAAAGCATGGAGTACATAGACTGCCTCCGAGAATTGAACGGTGTAAACGGCTCGGTACGTATCACCGTGATGATCTTCGATCAGTTCGACGACCGAAGTGCCGCCGAATCCTTTCAATGATTTTGCACTCTCTGCTCGCTTCCCTTCCTGAGCCAGATACAGACCATATCCCATGGCATACTGCACTTCTTCTGGAAAAGTTTGATAGTCTTTCTTGCTCGATCCTACCCAATGGAGTGACTTCACTTTACTCGTCATCCCAATACGCCCGGACAGGTAGCAATATTAACAATAAAATGCCAAACAGCCTTGGGTTACGAACACATAGCAATATCACTATAACGCGATCTGCATTGCAATGCCAGCCAGATGACGCCGCTGACTCGAAACCCTGCGGCGGCGAGCAGCAGATAGCCCGTTTCGTCGACTATTCCAGCCGATACCCCTTCGCCAGCTCCGTGTACTCCGCCACCTGCGCCGCTTCCCACGCCGCGTCGCGCCCCAGCTCCGCGGCCATGATCCGCGCCACAGCGGGTGCAGCCGCGACGCTGGCGGCGGCGTCCAGCAGCAGGGCGCGGGTGCGGCGGGCCAGCACGTCCTCCACCGTACGCGCCATCT
>JACKIG010000067.1 GCA_020638595.1 Rhodospirillaceae bacterium
CTCGCGCCGCTGATCTTGCACCGCAGCATATCGCGCTGGATTGGCGCGATGTGCTACCCTGGCGCCCAGATCAAGAAACGCTGGAGCTGAGGGGGAGCGATGATGCCCGACGAGCTGATCAACCACGCGCCGGTGGACGGCGTGACCTTGCGCGCGCCCAGGACCGAAGGCATGGACCGGGTCCTGACGCCAGAGGCGCTGGCCTTCGTGGCGGGGCTGGAGCGCAAGTTCGGCCAGCGCCGGCGCGAACTGCTGGCCCGCCGGGCGGAGCGGCAGGCCCGCCTGGACGCGGGCGAGCTGCCGGGTTTCCTGCCCGAAACGCAGGCCATCCGCGACGGCGACTGGACCGTCGCCCCGGTGCCGGCCGACCTTAGGGACCGCAGGGTCGAGATCACCGGCCCGGTCGACCGCAAGATGGTGATCAACGCGCTGAATTCCGGCGCCAAGGTGTTCATGGCGGATTTCGAAGACGCCAATACGCCGACCTTCGCCAACCAGATCGACGGCCAGATCAACCTGACGGATGCCATCGACGGCACCATTGCCTTCGATGACCCGGCCACCGGCAAGGCCTACCGCCTGGCGGAAAAGACGGCCGTGCTGCTGGTGCGCCCCCGCGGTTGGCACCTGCCCGAAAAGCATGTGCTGGTGGACGGCCAGCCGATGTCCGGCAGCCTGTTCGACTTCGGCCTGTATTTCTTCCGCAATGCCAGGCGCCTGGTCGAGAAGGGGTCGGGACCGTATTTCTACCTGCCGAAGATGCAGTCGCACCTGGAAGCGCGGCTGTGGAACGATGTCTTCGTGCATGCGCAGGACGCGCTGGGCCTTCCCGTCGGCACCATCAAGGCGACGGTGCTGATCGAACACATCCTGGCGACCTTCGAGGCCGACGAGATCCTCTATGAGCTGCGCGACCATTCCGCCGGCCTGAACTGCGGACGCTGGGACTATATCTTCAGCTATATCAAGAGCTTCCGCAAAGACCCGACGCGCATGCTGCCCGACCGCGGCCAGGTGACGATGACGGTGCCGTTCATGCGCGCCTACAGCCTGTACGTCATCAAGACCTGCCACCGCCGCGGCGCCTTTGCCATGGGCGGGATGGCGGCGCAGATCCCGATCAAGAACGATTCCGCCGCCAACGATGCGGCGATGGCCAAGGTGCGCGCCGACAAGGAGCGCGAGGCCGGCGATGGCCATGACGGCACCTGGGTTGCCCATCCGGGGCTGGTGCCCATCGCGCTGGAGGCCTTCGACCGCCTGATGCCCACCCCCAACCAGATCACGCGCCAGCGTCCGGACGTCCACACCGGGGCGGCCGAGCTGATCGCCCCGCCCGGCGGCACCATCACCGAGGCCGGGGTGCGCGCCAACATCAATGTCGGCATCGGCTATCTGGAAGCCTGGCTGCGTGGCCAGGGCTGCGTGCCGCTGTACAACCTGATGGAAGACGCCGCGACGGCGGAGATCTCGCGCACGCAGATCTGGCAGTGGCTGCACCACGGTGCCACGCTGGACGACGGCCGCACCTTCGACACCGCGCTGTTCGACCGCTTCTTCCAGGAGGAGATGGGCAACTGGCGGCGCACCGTCGGCGGCGAGGCCTATGCCGAGGGCCGCTATGAGGACGCCGGCGAGCTGTTCCGAGCCCTCAGCTTGGCCGACGAGTGTGCCGACTTCCTGACGTTGCCGGCCTACGACCAGCTGGTCAGCGAAGGGACATAAGGCCGGTCCGCGGGGGCGGCCGGCGGCGGGTCAGCCGCCG
>JACKIG010000068.1 GCA_020638595.1 Rhodospirillaceae bacterium
AAGATCCTGGTCTGCTCCCGGAACGTGGCCTTGGCGCCATGGATGTTGCTCTGGCCGACGGCCGCCGCGATCGTCGCCAGCAGAATGAACGGCACCCAGATGTAGCCCGCATTCTGCAGCCACATCTCCGTGACCGTCTCGCCTGCGACCAGGTGCTGCGACTGGCCGCCGAGGATGGCCAGCGCGCCGCCGTAGATGATGAGCGGCACCACCGCCTGCATGACGCCGACACCCAGGTTGCCGATACCGGCATTCCAGCCCAGCGCCGTACCCTGCACCCGCTTGGGGTAGAAGAAGCTGATATTGGCCATGCTGGAGGAGAAGTTGCCGCCGCCGAGGCCGCAGAGCAGGGCGATGGCGACGAACACCGGATAGCGCGTGGTCGGGTCCTGCACCGCCACAGCCATCCACAGGGTCGGCAGCAGCAGCGAGGCGGTGCTGAACACCGTCCAGTTGCGCCCGCCGAAGATCGGCACGACGAAGGAATAGGCCAGGCGCAGGATCGCCCCCGACAGACCCGGCGCCGCCGCCAGCCAGAACAGCTGGCCGGTGGTGAACTGGAAGCCGATGCGCGGCAGCTCGACGACCACGACGCTCCATACCGTCCACACCGCAAACGACAGGAACAGGGGCGGCATGGACAGGATCAGGTTGCGCAGCGCGACGGCGCGGCCCCTGTCCTTCCAGAAGGCCGCATCCTCCGGCCGCCAGTCGACCAGCCAGCGGCGCTTCGACGGACGGGCTTCCAGCAGGTTCTCGCGCACCAGCTGGTCGCGCAAATCCGGCTGCTGTTCCAGGATGCTCTCGCGCTCGCTGCGGGCGGCCAGCCAGGTCCAGATCATCACGCCGACCAGCACGGCAAACATCAGCATGAAGGTGCTGCTGCGCACGCCGGTGGCATCGACGGCGACACCGAAGACGATGGGCAGGCTGAAGCCGCCGAGGCCGCCGATGACGCCGACCAGGCCGCCGACCGAGCCCATGTTGGTCGGATAGTGGTCGGCGAGGCTGCGATAGACGCTGGCCTTGCCGATGCCCTGGGCGATGCCGACGATGAAGATCAGCACGGTGAAGAGGACGATGCCGACGCCGATATCGAAGGTCATATCGCCGTCGACGCCGTGGACGATGAAGGTCGTCGACGGATAGCAGAGGACGAACAGGCTGAGGAGGGAGACCCAGAAGACCAGCCAGGTGACCGTGCTGCCGCCCCATTTGTCCGAAAGGAAGCCGCCCAGCGCCCGGATGACGCCCGACGGCAGGGTGAAGAACATGGTGATGAAGGCGGCCGTCTGCAGCTCCAGCCCGTATTCGGCCACGTAATAGCGCGGCAGCCACAGGGCGAGCGCCACGAAGCCGCCGAAGACGAAGTAGTAGGCCAGACCGAAGCGCCAGACGCGGGCTTCGGTCAGTGGGGCCAGCTGTTCGGCGAGCGTCAGGTGCTTCTTGGTGCGCCGGCGCTCTTCCAGCTTCGGATCGGGATAGGTGAAGAACCAGAACAGCACCGCCATGACCAGCATGGCGATGGAATAGATCTGCGGAACCCACC